>JANRMC010000040.1:0-4944 GCA_033761915.1 Flavihumibacter sp. | reverse complement strand
GGTAGTGAAAAACTATCTTTTTCCAATCGGCGGCTTTCATGTATTTTGCCAGCCTCAATTTATAAAAGCACCGACGCAGTATGGATAAGTTTATAGTAAGTGCCAGAAAATACCGGCCTCAGAATTTTTCAACCGTTGTAGGACAGGCCCATATTACCACCACGCTTAAAAATGCTATTAAGAACGAGCAGTTAGCGCATGCTTTTTTGTTTTGTGGTCCGCGGGGTGTGGGCAAAACCACCTGTGCCCGTATTTTAGCAAAAACTATTAACTGCGAAAACCTGCAGGCCGATGGGGAAGCCTGCAACCAATGTAATTCCTGCACCTCTTTTAATGATGGCGCTTCTTTAAATATACACGAGCTGGATGCGGCCAGTAATAACAGTGTGGATGATATACGCAGCCTGGTAGACCAGGTGCGCTTTGCCCCACAGGCGGGTAAATACAAAGTGTATATAATAGACGAGGTACACATGCTTACCACCTCGGCCTTTAATGCCTTTTTAAAAACATTGGAAGAGCCCCCTTCTTATGCCATATTTATTTTAGCTACAACAGAGAAGCACAAAATTTTACCCACCATTTTAAGCCGCTGCCAGATTTTTGACTTTAAGCGCATTACTGCCAACGATACCGTAGAACACCTGGAAGAAATTTGTGAAAAAGAAAGCATCCATGCCGATAAAGCAGCCCTGCATGTAATTGCCCAAAAGAGTGAAGGATGTATGCGGGATGCACTGAGCATTCTGGATAAAATTGTAAGCTTTACCAATGGGCAGGTGCAGTATGAAAACACATTGGAGCATTTAAATATTTTGGATGCCGGTTACTATTTTAAGCTGCTGGATTGTATGCAGCAACAAGACCTGGCCGGTGCCATGCTGTTGTATGATGATATAGACCGTAAAGGATTTGAAGGCGACCTGGTAATTGAAGGCTTTACCGAATTTTTGCGCAACCTGCTGGTGTGTAAAGATGAAAAAGTAGCGCACCTGCTGGAAGCGGTTGAAAGTTTTAAAGACAAATATATTGCTGCTGCTAAAAAAACAGAAGCCGGTTACATCATCAGCGCACTGAATATTTTAAATGATGCGGGCATACAATACAAAGCAGCACGTAATAAACGCCTGCACGTAGAACTGGCACTTATAAAACTGGCTTACCTGCAACAGGCTATTGAAATAAGCAGTACTGCCGATGGCATTACTAAAAAAAAAATAGTTGATGCGGCAAAACCGGTTGCTTTTCGCAGCCTGGGTATAACAGCTGTTAAAGAAACAGAAACACCTGCCAAAGCGCCTGCCGCAAAACTTATTATTGAAACAGCGCCACCCGCAGCCACTCCTCCGCCCACTGCTAAAACAACAGTACCCGCCACGCCCCCACCGGTAACAGCGGTTAGCAATGGTTCTAAATTGGGTGCATTAAATAAAATACGGCAACAATATGCCGGTGCCACAGCAGCCGTGGTGGCAGAAGCCATTCCGTTAAGCATGGGTGCCTTACAAAAAGCCTGGGATGAGTACACGGCCCAGTTAAAAGAACAAAAAAATCCTTCTGAAAAAAGTTTTGAATTAGCAACACTGCGCATTGTAAACGATGGCGCCTTTGAAGTATTGAGTGCCACCAACCTTGAATGTAAGTTTATTGAACAGGAGCGGTTGAAACTGGGCGAATTTTTGCAGGAACGTTTTTGTAACCGCCAGTTAACCTTTGCCATAACGCAGCAGGAGCAGGTGGGCAATGCCATACAGGTGAATATGCCTTTAAATAATAAACAGCAATACCAAAAAATAGCCGAACAATACCCGCTGGTAAAAGAACTGAAAGACAAACTAAGACTGGATCTGGATTATATGTAAAAGAAAAGCCGGCAATATGCCGACTTTTCTTTTACATCATTCTTCCAGTTTAAAAACAATGGGTTGGCGTTTGTATGATTTTACGTGCCTCTTGTTTTGAAATGCCGGTGTCCATTTACCACTCTTTTTAATTACTGCTACTGCGGCTGGCTTTAATTCTTCGGGGCCGCTAACAGCTTCCACATTGCTAACGTTACCTTCTGCATCAACAATAAATTGTACAAACACTGTTCCTTGTACATTGTTATCAATGGCATCTTGGGGATAATTTTTTTCAAGGCTGCTGGTAAGATAGCGCCTCCATGCATTAATACCACCGGGGTATTCTGCTTCAATTTCTATGGGTACAAAACCACCATCATCATCGTCTGATTTTTGAGGTACTGCTATTACACCATTTTTTTCTCCTTTATCAACCGGGCCAACTTCTCCATCAAAATCATTACCATCAGATTTTACAGTACCAATTTTTGCTTTATCAATATCATCCACATCGGGTATGGGCGCATCTTCGGGCACAAATTCATCAGGTGTAATTTTAGGAGTCACTAATACCACTGTTTTAACTTCAGGAGCTTTGGGTTTCACCGGCTCAACGGGTGGGAGTGGTTCTGTTGGTGGCGGCGTAGGATCTATTAAGATCACATCGCCTCCAATTCTTAAGCCACTGTTTTTTTCTCTTGCATTATTTGCAAGCACATAACCACCATAACATAAACCGGCAAAAAGAAAGACCGATGCCAGTGCTTTGTACATACGGCGGTTATAGGTTTTACGAAGGTCGTACGCTCCGTAATCTTTGTTGCGGCCATCAAATAAGATGTCCAGCACATCTGCAGTCAGAATGTTTTGTTTTTCCATGGCTATACTTTTATAATGAGATAGCAGCTGCAAAAAAATCCATAAACAAAAAACATTAAAATAAATAGTGCGTTTATAAAAGCGTTACTGCTCTTGTTTATTTTAGCAACATACTGCACACAAAAAAATATGACTACTACCCTAAAAAATGCAAGTATTAAAACAAGGCGGATGCTACAGTTTGTTTAATTACTAACATCCTGCTGAAGAGTGCGACGCAACGGCTGCTGCCATGAAACACGCCAGCTGGTTACCCCATAAAAAGACATACAGTACAGGATGCCTTTAAAAAACACGAATGCCCGTTAATGCCGCATTATAAACCTTTAAACTCTCCCCCTTTTTTTGCTGTTTTTGCATTAATTTCGGCCCTCAAACCTATAACAAACTATGGCTGAAGTTATATTAATGCCCCGCCTGAGCGATACCATGACAGAAGGGGTGATTGCTGCCTGGCATAAAAAAGTGGGCGACACGGTCAAAAAAGGAGAATTGCTGGCCGAAGTGGAGACCGATAAAGCTACTATGGAATTAGAAAGCTATAAGGATGGTACTTTACTGCATATTGGTATTGATAAAGGGGGTAAACTTCAGGTAAACGATTTACTGGCTATTATTGGCACACCGGGAGAAGATATCAGCAGCCTTGTAAAAAGTGGTGGTGCTGCCGCTACTGCTGCACCCGCCCAGGCCCCCGCTGCTGCTGTTGCTGCCCCAGCACCCGCCGCTGCTGCACCGGGCATGGATTTAAGTAAAGTGGATGAAGTGATTTTAATGCCCCGCCTTAGTGATACCATGACAGAAGGCGTTATTGCCGGCTGGCATAAAAAAGTGGGCGATGCCGTGAAGAAAGGTGAGTTACTGGCCGATATAGAAACCGATAAAGCCACCATGGAACTGGAGAGTTATAAAAATGGTAAGCTATTATACATTGGCGCACAAAAAGGCGATAAGGTTCCGGTAAATGCATTGCTGTGTATTATTGGAGAAGAAGGTAAGGTGGATGTGAACGCTATTGTAGCTGCAGCCCAGGGTGGTGTTGCTGCACCTGCTGCTGCCAGTGCCCCTGCTGCCAGCGCTGCACCCGCTACCGCGGCGGTGGCGGCTACTGCTGTTGCCAGCAGCTCAGAAAACGGACGGGTAAAAGCCTCTCCGCTGGCCAAAAAATTAGCGGCCGATAAAGGCATTGACCTGCACCTGGTGCAAGGCAGTGGCGATGGGGGCCGTATTATAAAAGCTGATGTAGATAATTACAAACCTGCTGCCCCTGCTGCTGCTGCCAGCAGCAAACCGGTGGCTGTTAGCTCCGGCACAGAAAGCTTTGAAGAGTTTCCGGTGTCACAAATGCGCAAGGTTATTGCCAAGCGCCTGGCCGAAAGCAAATTCAGCGCTCCGCATTTTTATTTAACCATGAGCATTAATATGGATAATGCTGTGGCCAGCCGTGCTAAACTGAATGAAGTAAGCAAAGTAAAAATATCGTTTAACGACATGGTGCTGAAAGCCTGCGCCATTGCATTAAAACAACACCCTGCTATTAACAGCAGCTGGCTGGGCGATAAAATACGCCGCAACCACCACGTAAATATTGGGGTGGCAGTGGCCGTAGAAGATGGGCTACTGGTACCCGTGGTACGCTTTGCAGATACCAAATCATTCTCTCAGATTGGTGCCGAGGTAAAAGATTTTGCACAACGTGCCAAAGAGAAAAAACTGCAGCCGGCTGATTGGGAGGGCAACACCTTTACCATTTCTAACCTGGGTATGTTTGGTATAGATGAGTTTACGGCCATTATCAATCCGCCCGATGCCTGTATTTTAGCCGTGGGTGCCATACAACAGGTGCCTGTAGTAAAAGATGGTGTGGTAAAACCCGGTAATATTATGAAGGTTACCTTAAGCTGCGACCACCGCGTGGTGGACGGCGCTTCTGGTGCTGCCTTTTTACAAACCCTGCAGGGCCTGTTAGAAGAGCCGCTGCGGATGCTGGTTTAATTTTAATGAATACAAACTATATAAAAATCCTGCTGTTGCAACAGCGGGATTTTTTTTGTGTTACCAGCATTGGTATTGCTATTGAGCTGTGGTTGCGTCGCACCTGTTAGCTGCAACGCTGCGAGGAACGAGTAGCTGTTGCACTTCATCCCGCATTTAGCGGGGCTGGTGCCACACCATACAAATGAACATTTTAGTGGCACCCCGCTTTATCGGTGGTGCGGTT
>JANRMC010000039.1:0-11154 GCA_033761915.1 Flavihumibacter sp. | reverse complement strand
TAAAAATCAATCGGTTTGCTAACCATTTTCTTATCGGCAGGTCGTAGATTCTCAGCCATACATACGCCAAACCAATTACTCCTATTATCAATAAAATACCAGTTGGTGCGCCCTGTGTCATAGATATCTTGTTGTTTGTTACCCAGGCATAATAGATACAAATAAAAGGGAAATGAGTAATATAAAGAGGATATGAAATGTCTCCTAAAAGAGTACAAACCTTTTGGGTTGCCAATCCCTTTACTTCTCCAATAGCACCTAAGTAAATTATGAGAGGGAACATGATTATGATAACAAAGGATTCATACAGACCATTTACCCATACTTTTTCATACCCCCCCACCCGTGGAAAACTCAAAACCAAAACCAATAGTACACTGGTAAACAGGAAGGTTTTTTTAGTGCGTCTAAGTTTTACTATCCTGCGCAATAGCATGCCTGCCATGTAGGGAAACAAAAGGCGTGTAAAACCAATTCTTAATTGTTCTGGCTCTAGCGACCATCCACCAATTAAATCACCCGATGCATTGGTTGTTACTAAATGTATTAAGGCGGCTGCCGCAAGAAGCACTAATAGGGAAAGAAAGAGATTTGACAGTTTTCTTAAAATATATACGTGTAAGATATTGGCTATGTACTCAAAAAAGAGTGACCATGCCGGACCGTTAAGCGGATGCATTTCGTTCCAGCCCCTGATATCCATAGAAGGCGGTATCGGAATCAACGTAAAGCCAATAACCATTGTTAGCAGCAACTGCGAAACAGAAGTACCTGCTATTTTTGGAAAAGTGGCTGATGATACCTGTAGGTAAAATAGCGCTGCACCTAATATCATTCCTAATAGCATGAGGGGATGTAAACGAATCAACCTTCGTTTACAGAAATCAACAACGGTCATTTTGTGCCAGCGGTCGTCATAAGCATGCGCCATAACATAGCCAGAGAGCATAAAGAAAAAGTCAACAGCCAGGTAGCCATGGTTAATAAATAGGTTATGATAATTGCCTTCGCAGAACATTTCGAAGGTGTGCATAATAACAACCATAATTGCTGCAATTCCACGTAATGCATCCAGCATAAGCAGGTGCTTCTTAGAGTCAATAAAAGTTGAATTTGAATTTTGCATCATTACTTCTTTTAAGTTTTTTGAGTGCGTAAATAAATTAACACTAACCATCCCGTGAATTATTAAGTGCTTTCCGGCAGACTATCTTTATGAACCGCTTTAAACGGAATTGCCCCTGCGACAACCTAAAATTATATTTGGTAAACCGCTGCAGGGCTTTTGCTAAAGTTAAATATTGAGCGCTAATCCGCGTACTCGTTTTCATACTTTTTGCATAAGTGATATGATCTTACTGCCGATTCCCGTATGACTGGCACTTGCTGGCTTGACCCCAATTTGCGTAGAGCCTAATTCTGACAATTGTTGTTTGCTCTTTTCGTTACAGCGGGGTCTCCCGCAGGGGACCCCGCGTAATTGAAGTAATAAAAATAAACCCGGGGTCGGCTGCGCCAGACCCCGGGAAGACGATAAGCTTAAAATTTTTTTTAAGGCACAAGCGAGACGCTTACACAAACAGCGGGGTGTAATAAATATTGTTACCAGCAATTGTTTTCATGGCGGCTGTTGTTGCGTCGCACCTGTTGGCTGCAACGCTACGAGGAACAAGTATTTGTTGCACTTCATCCCTTCTTTAGCGGCACTTGTACTGTTGTATGTTTATCGGCTTATTACTATTTGTGATTGTTGAGAGTAGAAAGTTTATGATTCAATATTTTTCGTCGCTGCTGTGTTGCTGCGTAATTGAAATAATAAAACAAAAACCCGGGGTCGGCTGCGCCAGACCCCGGGGAGACGATAAGCTCAGTTCAATACCTTATTAGTTCATAAGTATAAAAAATACGTTCTATCTCGTTTCCTTCCTTGTTATAATTAATTACTTCTTTTCGGTTAAAACCAGATATTTTGTCAATTGAAATTGACTCTATTAATTTTCCACCTTCATACCGATTGCTGTCCACATAAAGAATACTGTTAATATCGTGGTGTACTTCAGTTATTGAATTGCCTTTTTGTTTGTAATTGGTCACGGAAATGGTATCACCTTTAAAATTCAAGTAGTAAGTTATTTTTTTGCTATCAGAATATAATGTAACTGCAGTTTCAATTTTTTCCTTAATTGAATTTCTGCTAAATTTTTTAAACAGATTACCACTTGCATTATACTGATATGACCGTAGTATTGTATCATATTTCGTATTTTTATTATCTCCATGATGCGCAAGAGCACTATCTAAATTCCAGTTTTCCGGATTTTCTTCAAATAGCTTTTGTATTTCTATTTCTACTGTTTTTTGACCTTTGTCATTATACCTGATTTGAAGCTTTCTACTGAGAACTTCTTCGTTTTTCTCTATCAACAAAACAAGATTATTTTTTTGGTCATAGTCATAAGACTTCTCTTCCGTGATTTTATTCTTCTTTTTTAGTATTAAAAATGTTTTTTCATTTATGAGGTTGTTCTTGTTGTTATATTTTCGTGTAATAATGAAATTGGACACAACAGCCGGCACTCCATTTGCATAAATATTTTCAACCTGATAGGTTGTATCTAATAACCCCAATTTATTATAGGTATGTGTTTGCTTTAATAACTTGGAAACTTGCCAATCTTGCTCGGTTACCTTTTCTAAACCTGAGTCATGAGTACTATCGCTGCAAGAAGTAAAAAAAATATTACGGTTAGTATTATGCAAAAATTCATGATAGAGTAATTATTAAGATCCCCAAGATATGCACCATTCAACCACAGTGCTTATAAAACGATATTACGATTTTGTATGGAGATAGAAAAGCTCAATACAAATACTACTGCACAAGTGTGCGACGCAACGGCTGCTGAATGATGCTTTGCCGCTGGTAACCACCGCTTAAAACCGCTCATAAAGTTGCCGGTATTTTTTTTGGGCATTTACCTACCTTCAATACTTCAGTTATCTAAAACCAAAATTAACATGAGAAGACCCGCTTGTTTACACAGGTTGCGCCAAGCAGCCCTGTTACTAATGCTACTCGCTTCGGCCCGCTTGCAGGCACAGGAAACATTTCCGGTGAATGGTGTGGCTGACCCCCGCGAGAAAGCGGTGGCTTTTACCAATGCCACCATTGTGAAAGATGCCCAAACCACCATTGCCAATGCCACCCTGGTAATACGCGATGGTAAAATTGTGGCCGTGGGTGCCGGTGTGCCGGTGCCTAAAGATGCACAGGTGGTGGATTGCAAAGGCAAATTTATTTACCCCTCTTTTATTGATGCATACAGCGATTATGGCATTACCGCCCCACAACGGGCACAGGGTAGTGGGTTTAATTTTTTTGCCGGTCAGTTTAACAGCAACCAGAAAGGCGCTTATGGCTGGAACCAGGCCATACGTACCGATATTAATGCGGTTACCATTTTTACTGCCGATGATGCCAAAGCAAAACCGTTGCGTGACCTTGGTTTTGGTACGGTGCTAACCCATCAGAAAGATGGCATTGCCCGTGGCACCGGCGCGGTGGTATCTCTTGCTAATAAAAAAGAAAACCTGTTGGTGTTAAAAGATAAAGCCAGTGCTCATTACTCATTTAACAAAGGCGTGTCTACACAAAGCTACCCTAATAGTATGATGGGTTATGTGGCGGTATTGCGCCAGAATTTTTTAGATGCACAATGGTATAAAAATAATCCCGCAGCAGAAGGCGTAAACCTGACGCTTAAATATTTTAATGAGCAGCAAGGCCTGCCACAAATATTTGAAGCGGGTGATAAATGGAATGATATACGTGCCGACCGGATTGGGGATGAGTTTGGGGTGCAGTACGTAATTAAAGGCGGCACCAACGAGTACCAGCGCATCAATGAGGTGGCTGCAACAAAAGCCAGCTTTATTCTGCCACTCAATTTTCCGCAAGCCATGGATGTGGAGGACCCCAACGATGCCCGTTTTGTATCGCTGGCCGATATGAAACATTGGGAAATGGCGCCGGGTAACCCCGCTGCTTTTGAAAAAGCCAATATTAATTTTTGTATTACTACGGCAGATTTAAGAGATGTAAAACAGTTTGCTGCCAACCTGCGTAAAGCTATTGAATATGGCTTAAGCGAAACAAAAGCGATGGATGCCTTAACCAAGGCCCCCGCTACTTTATTGGGTGTGTATGATAAAGTAGGTAGCCTGGATGCCGGCAAGCTGGCTAATTTTATTATTACATCGGGCTCGCCCTTTAATGAAAAAACAATTATTTATCAAAACTGGGTGCAGGGCGAAAAATATGGTGTGAATGAAGCTGGCTGGAACGATATAAAAGGTAATTATACCTTAACGGTTACCGGCAACAACGGTGTTAAAACCTATAATGTGGATGTTAAGAGCAGCAGTATGGCCAATGTAATTGCTGCAGATACGGTAACAGCTAAGTTTAGTCATGATGGTAAAATGGTGAAGCTGAACTTTACCGATGGCAAACGTTCTAAAAACAATTTGCGCCTGAGTGGTGTGGATAATGGCAATAACGAATGGAGTGGCACCGGGGCAGATTCTGCCGGTAATAGATTTTTGTGGGTAGCAAAACTGGACAAAGCGGCTGCCATTGCCAAAGCAGATACGCTTAAGAAAAAGGAATTACCTAAAACCGGTAAACTTACTTATCCGTTTAACGGCTATGGTTTTGATGAACAACCCAAACAGGAAACCATCTTAATTAAGAACGCCACTGTGTGGACCAATGAAAAAGAAGGTAAGATTGAAGGTGGTGATGTGTTGGTGAAGAATGGTAAAATTGTACAGGTAGGCAAAAATTTAAGCGACCCCACTGCTAAAGTAATTGATGGCACCGGCAAACATTTAACACCGGGTGTTATTGATGAGCACTCACATATTGCAGCATTCTCTATTAACGAAGGGGCACAGTCGGTAACTTCTGAAGTAAGAATCAGCGATAACCTGAACCCGGATGACATTAATATTTACCGCCAGTTAAGTGGTGGTGTTACTTCTTCTCATATACTGCACGGTTCTGCCAATACCATTGGCGGACAAACCCAGTTAATTAAACTGCGCTGGGGTACCAATGATGAAGGATTGAAGTTTCAGGGATGGCCCGGTTACATCAAATTTGCGTTGGGAGAAAATGTGAAGCGTACTTCTTTGGCCCAAGGCAATACCCGCTTCCCCGATACACGTATGGGTGTGGAGCAGGTATTAATGGATGCCTTTACCCGCGCCAGCGATTATCAGAAACAACTGAAAGGGCCCAATGGTAAAAATGTAAGAAGGGATTTGGAGCTGGATGCGCTGGTAGAAATTATGAACAAGCAGCGCTTTATTACCTGTCACTCGTATGTGCAAAGCGAGATTACACAAATAATGAGGGTGGCAGAGCAATTTGGTTTTCGCATTAACACCTTTACCCATATACTGGAAGGCTTTAAAGTGGCCGACAAAATGAAAGAGCATGGCGCCAATGCCTCTACCTTCTCTGATTGGTGGGGCTATAAAATGGAAGTGCAGGATGCCATACCGTATAACCCGGCTATTATGGCAAAAGTAGGATTGAACGTTGCTATTAATTCGGATGATGCAGAAATGGCCCGCCGTTTAAACCAGGAAGCTGCCAAGAGTATTAAGTATGGTGGCATTAGTGAAGAAGATGCTTTAAAGATGGTTACTTTAAACCCCGCTAAAATGTTGCGGATAGATGATAAAGTAGGCAGCATTAAAGCCGGTAAAGATGCCGATTTGGTTTTGTGGAGCGATAACCCCGTAAGCATTTATGCAAAGGCAGAAAAAACAATAGTGGATGGTATTGTTTATTTTGACCGTGACCGTGATTTGCAATTGCGTAAAAAAATTGCTGATGAAAGAAACCGCCTGGTGCAAAAAATGATGGGAGAGAAGCGGGCTGGTTTCCCCATGGCACCGGCACAACCCAGCATGGAAATTATGCACAATTGCAGCGAGCACCAGCACAGCCATGGCTTACTGGTAATTGAAGGACAGGATTAATTGCTAACAACAAATTATTAAAGATGAAAAAAATACTTGCTATACTAACCGGTTGTGTACTGGCCCTGCAATTACAGGCGCAGGATAATGTGTACCCCACGCCGGCACAAAAAGGTTTATTGTTCATTACTAATGGCACCGTGCATGTGGGCAATGGCCAGGTAATAGAAAACGCCACTATTAAAGTGGTTAACGGAAAAATTGAACAGGTAGGTACCAATATTGCTATTCCGGCAGATGATGTAAAAGTGTATAATGTAAAAGGTAAACATGTGTACCCCGGCTTAATACTCCCCAACAGCAATCTGGGACTGGTAGAAATTCCAACTGTAAGAGCTACGTCTGATGCGGTGGAGCTGGGTGAATACAATACTAATATCCGCTCTATTGTAGCGTACAATACCGATTCAAAAATTATAAACACCCTGCGCTCTAATGGCATTTTGCTGGCCGGTGTGGCGCCAGAAGGCGGTGTTATCAGCGGCTCTTCTTCGGTGGTGCAGTTAGATGCCTGGAACTGGGAAGATGCGGCTTATAAATTAGATAACGGCATTCATTACAATATGCCGCAGCTGTTTAACCGCCCCAATCCCTTTGCTGCTTTTTTTGGTTTGCCACAGCCACAGGGTGACCCTGTTAAAAGAGGACTGGATCAGATTGAACAGGTAAAACAATTCTTTCGCGAAGCAAAAGCTTATTTAAGCGAAAGCAACCACGCTGCCACTAACTTAAAGTTTGAAGCAGTACGCGGCTTGTTTGATAAAAAACAAAAACTGTTTATACACTGCGATCTGGTAAAAGAAATTTTAGTGGCTGCCGATTTTGTAAAAGAGTTTGGTTTTGATGTGGTGCTGATTGGCGCCAGTGAAAGCTGGCAGGTAGCCGGTTTAATTAAGCAACACAATATGGCTGTTATCATCAGCCAGGCACATAACCTGCCCACTATGATGGATGATGATATTGACCAGCCTTTTAAACTGGCCGGTACTTTACAAAAAGCCGGCGTGTTGTTTGCCATTAACGATGATGATGGTAATACACATAGCCGCAACCTGGCGTTTAACGCCGGCACCTATGCCACTTATGGTTTAACCAAAGAAGAAGCTTTAAGTGCCATTACTTTAAACACGGCAAAAATTTTAGGCATTGCAGATAAAACTGGTTCAATAGAAGCGGGTAAAGATGCAAACATTGTAGTTAGCGAAGGCGATATTTTAGATATGCGCAGCAGCATTATTACCCATGCTTTCATACAAGGACGTATGATTAGCCTGGATGATAAACACAAACAACTGAACGAACGCTACAAACATAAATACGGTATTAAGTAATTACTGGTTACTGTAGCAGCGGTGAATCGCTCTTTTGCGGTGACTCAACGTAAAAAAAACAAGCCGGTAAGTTTTAAGCAATGCTTAAGCTTACCGGCTTTTATGTTGTAAGAATTTTTTTTTATTGAGTCAGCAGTAGTACTTCGTGGCAGCAGCCTTGCGTCGCACCTGTTAGCTGCAACGCTGCGAGGAGCTAATAATCGTTGCACTTCATCCCGCTTTTAGCGGGGCTTCTGCCACACACAACACCAATAAACATTTTAGCGGTGGTGCATTTGTTACAAATATGCCCTGCCAATATTATAATACTTTGGGGCAAGCTGTTTTGCCCCGGTTGCCGCCAAAACCACCAAAGCCTTTGTCTTTAGAAGGCAGGGCAATGCTAACCGTAATGCCACTGAAATAATACCAATCTTTATATTTGGCACTGCCTCTTGTACTGCCTGCTGCAGGGTACACCGCACCGTTTTTTAGTTCTCCACCGCGGAAAGCCATTTCAATGGCTTTTAAACCTTTTTCAGATGCTAAAGTAAACTGATCAACATAGGTGGTGCTTACATCATCCAGGTAATCGTTAAAGGTTTTGCGCAGGCCTATTTCATAACCCAGCACCACACGGTCGTTTACCCGCCAGCGGATGCCGCCACCAAATGGGATGGCAATTTGTGTTAACGCATAATTTTTTCTATCGGGGTATTGGGGCAGGCCTTGACCTTCTGTACTCAGTGGTTTTAAAAAAACTTTGCTGCCGCTGCTGTCGTACGCAAAAGGGTTGTAATGATACACGGCCACGCCGGCAAAAACATAAGGCGTAAAATACCGTTCTTCTAAACTGAAAAGGCTATAGTCTGCTAATAAATTAAGCTCTGTAATTTTTGTTTGAAAGCTAAGGTTGCGGTTTACCAAATCGGGTTGCTGATTGTATTTGTCGTGTGCGGCAATGCGGGCATAACTCAATTGGCTGCGCAGGGCAATATGCGGGGTAATATTGTAACGGATGCCGGCACTGAAAGCGCCGCGGGATTGAGCGGTGGTAAAACGTTGCTCCTGTAAATCGCCCTGGTAATTACTAAAGCCGCCGAATAAATCAATGTGTAATGGCTGGGCCATCAGTGCAGCAGGCCATATAAAAAGCCCTGCCAGCAATAATTTGCGCATAGGTTTTCTTTAAGTGGTTTACAATAAATAAGCGTGAATAGGAAGTAGCATCTTCCTGCTTTCTGCGGTGGGGTTATAAGGTGTTACGCATGCTGCGCCACAACCGTTGGGTGGCGGCATTAGTGCAAGTATTAAGCCAAAGGCTTGTTAAGGCTATGCTAATGCCGTGGGTTGAGATTTGTTTTGGAGATATAGTTGTAATGGCTTGTGGAGAGACGCAGGGACAAATAAAATGTGGTGTTATAGGTAGCTAAAAGCTAGGACTAAATACAGCGTAGGCACAGCCGTACGCTGAGTTTTGTTTTTTGAATGTATAAACTACGCGGAGATGGGGAAATAAAAAACAATAATATGTCAGTATGAAACAACTTGTTTTAAATGATGTTCCAAGTGTTCAACATAATCGTTAATGAGAAAGTCAAGGGTCAAAAAGCTGTCGCCAACACGGCAAACAAGTTTCAAGTTTTCATTCGGTATTCGTCTAATTAATTCAAGAATTTGCCTGTTATATGCAGTCCAAAAATCGATTATTTGCTGTCCGTCAATTTGCTGGTAAAAATTATACTTGTTCCATCTATTTTGGTCGTATGCAATTCTGGGGCTGTCTTCAAATTGTACACGCACAAAACGTTGGTGATTGTTTGTAGCACTGTCAATGAGGTGTCCAATAATTTCTTTTTTACTCCACTTGTCTGGGCTAACTTTTTCACTAAAAGTGTCATTGTGAATACTAGTCAGCAACGCTGGAATAGTATTACATAAGTATTCAAGTCTGTTAATTGCGTCAGTAGTCATAAGTTAAGTTGGTTCCACAATATTAGTTTGTTAATATTCTGTTCACTTGCGGTTGGTCTTCAAGATGGCACACAACGAGCAGGGCTTTATGCAGGTTGGGAATTAGTATTCCGTGTGCCGATAACCGCTGCCGATTGAAAATATAAAGTTGAATTTAAGAACTAAAGTTGAAAGTTGTTTGTTCTGCCCGAACCACAGCTTGGATTTGCAATTAGCTAATGTTTGCTGGTCATGCCCAACTTGCATAAAACCTAATGTTGGTGGCAGTTAATATCTCCAATTATTTATTATCCCAAATTCTTTCCAAGTATTGTCACTTTGCAATTGATAAAGAATAATTCCGCCACCGCCACCAAGATAACTATGTCCATTGTCCCACTGAACAATTGCGAATGTTTTTGAGTTGTCAAATACAGGTCTCGAAAAGTAACATAAGTCTCTGTCAATAGTTTCTGTTGAATTGAATTTGTTTATTTGTTTTTTATAAAACTTTATTTGCTTATCATCAGTCAGCCCAAGTTTTTGTAAAGCATATTTTTTCGAAACGGTTTCGCCCCTCTCGTTGACAAGCAAAACGTTGGGCAATTCTTTATCTGTCCAAAGAGTTGTGTCAGCAAGTTTTGAGTTATAAATAATTTGGGAAAACATTGCCGTGTCAAGATTTTGATTTGACCGCTCTTTTATATATTCAACATACTCCCACATTTCTTTTGGGTCAAGTCGAGTAATTTTTAATGGCTTTGAATGTACAAATAAAGCACCGTGTCCGCTTAAAGCTGTGTCAAGCAGATTTTGATAATTGTTGATTTGTCCAAAAGAATTTGAACCGATTAAAAATAATAAAGCAATTAGTGAAAGTCTCATAAGCTGTTTTAACAGAGATGCCGGGTTCGTCCCACTTTGCATATTAGGGTGTGTCAAAAATTTAATTGCAGCTAACTCTTGTATTTATGATATTATACGCACTGTTAATTTAAAAATCATTTCTGAAAATTAATTCTTTAGTGTTCAACTTTTTGTATTGATGTTAGTACAATCTACTAATTTGGGAGTTGCTTAACCGGTGTGAGATTTGAAGTTAAGGAATGTATCTTAAAATACAGCGCTTCCTGCAAATTTCTTTGTGAGCCTTTGTGCCTTCTTTGTGTAATAACTTTTTTGTGTCACAGAGCTGTACAAAGAAGACACAGAGCTACACGAAGTTTTATCGCTGCCTGTTTTCTGTAACACAAAATCGCTGTCAGCCTGAGCCTGTCGAAGGCGGGAGCGTGGTTGTGTTGGCCACCCTTCGATAAGCTCAGGGTGACAGTATCAATAGCGGAGCAACTACAAACTAGCAACCACTAACCACCAACTGTATCGTTCAACAAAGCGTTGCAGCTAACTGGTGCGACGCAAGGCTGCTGCCATAAAAAACAAAAGCTGGTAACCTACATTACCAGCTTTGTAAAAACCTTGTTGCATAGTATTAATCCATGCCCGGAAACCAGCCGCGGCCAATGCCTTCTCTGAAAGGCCAGGGGATGGTTACCAATATTATTAACAGGGCTATGAGGTATAACCAGCTTGCGGCTTTGTAATTGTCTTTTTTTACTTTGCCACGGGCAATGGTTATTAGTATAATGCCAATAAGCATTCCGGTAATATGTTCTACCGCCCAAAAACGGGCGGCGGCGTTTTTCATTACTTCGGCCATGCCGCTTGCCTGTATTAATTTTAAACCCAGGTTGCCGGCCACCCATTGGTATAAACCAATAAGCAATGTGGTGTGTGCGGCTATTAATAACCAAAGGCTGCTCTTTTTTAAACCCTGGCTTTT
>JANRMC010000038.1:0-9165 GCA_033761915.1 Flavihumibacter sp. | reverse complement strand
ACAAGTGTGCGACGCAACAATGCTGATGGAGGAACTACTGTTGGTAACATAAAAAACCCGCATTGGCAATGCGGGTTAAAAAATTTATATAGCTGGTAGTTTAAAACACCTGTAAACGGGTAACGTTTATAACCGTGTTAGGTGTGGGCGGTGTATTTACTTCAATAAACTTAATTAAGCCTTTGTCTTTTGCAAACCATACATCCACTTTATAAAGTTCTGTTTCTGAGCCCAGCGCCGCTACCGCATATATTCTTCTTACTTTAATAACATTCTGAAATGTAATGCCACCCACGGTTTCTGTTGCGCCTACCTGTAAAATGCTGAATTTTTCTTTGGCCACTACAGCCTGACCAGAAATGGTGCCTGTTATTTCTTTTACCCAGGTTGAGCCGGCTGGTACATTATCTTTTAAGAACGGAACTTCGTAACCGGTTGGGCTATCAAACGGAAAAGGATTGTTGGCAGCATCTATATGTTCAAAATACTCACCACTGGCCTTTCTGTAAAAACCACTATCTGTTTGGTCGTAAATAAGTATTGAATAGGTTTTGGTATTAATAACTTTTGAAGTACCGGTGCTAAACACATAAGTAGAATCTGAAGGTGCTGCCCCTTCTGCCAAATACGTCCAGTTTGAATTGGCAGTTGTTGGAAAATAATCTCCTGTGGTTGGCAACACAAAAGACACCTGCACCTTGGTACAGGTATTGGCAATAACGGTTACCGTACCCACAATAGAATCTCCGTTGGCACATTTTGCTTTATAGGTATAAGAACCAGCGGCCAGGTTTAAAGAAACCGTACCGGTAAGGCCACAACTGGTGGGTTCTACCGGTGTAAATGTTGTAATAGTGCCGCTATTGCTGCCAATAGTAATGGCAATGGGCGAAGAGCTGGTAGGGCCGCATCCCTGCTTACTCCAGAACATCACATCTCCTTTGCCGGTTGCAGCTGTAGTAGTTTTAAGCTTGCCATTAAACTTACCATCGGTAATGGTTTTAATAGCGCCGGTAGAGTCTAAAACCTTTCCGGCAAAAGTACCGCTAACAGTGGCAGAGTCTATTTTAGTAATTACAACAGAAAATTCTCCAATAGCGGTGGGGTCTACTTCGTAAATAGTTTTACCGTTACGGGTATAAGTAAAATCGCAGTTAGGGTTGCTGTATGTGCCTGCTTTAATATCTCCTACTGCGTATACTTCAATGGTAATAGCGTCTTTTTTATCGCTGGTAGAGCCTTCTACTATCAGGTAGTTGATAGCCCCCACTTTGGTAATAAAAGCGGTATCTACCGGACCGGCTAAAGCATTAGTGGCTTCTTTAAAGGCCCATTCTGCTCCGGTGGCGCCATTTTTCGGAACTTCTTTACTGTATTCTTTCTGGCAACTTACCAGTAATACTGCAATTGCAAGTAGAGAGCATAAATACTTTACCAACTTCATTGTAACAAGTGTTTAAATTTTCAAAGGTTTAGTGCCCATTCAAGTGGGCGGCTCAACATGGGGTTAACTGCTTGCATTAGGATACGGAGTAAAAACCGGAAGGGTTGGGAAGTAAGTACCTGGTTTTAAGAAAGAAAACCGTTATAAAACCTGTGTACTATCGTTTACCGGGGTGTTGGTTTCAACAGTGCTGGCCCCGTCCTGCTCCTTCTTTTTAAAAAAACGCTTTTGAAACAGTAAAATTGTAATAACCCCTACAGATATAGCGGCATCTGCTATATTAAACACCGCATTAAAAAACGTAAACCGCTCGCCACCCCAAAAGGGTACCCAGTTAGGTAATTGTTTGTCTTTAATGATAGGGAAGTAAAACATATCTACCACTTTACCATGCAAAAAGCTGGCATACCCCTTTTGAGGGAACATTTTGGCCACATGAAAGTGGGTGCTTTCTTCAAATATCAGCCCGTAAAACATACTGTCTATCAGGTTACCCAGGGCCCCTGCAAATATGAGGCCCGCACAAATAATAAATCCTTTATGATATTGCTGGCGTATAAAACTCCTTAAAATAAAAACACCTGCAATAACAGCCACTAATCTGAAGAGGGTTAAGGCTATTTTGCCCCACTCGCCTCCAAATTTCCAGCCCCATGCCATGCCATCATTTTCAGTAAAAGAAATCTGGCACCAATCTCCTCCAAAAGGCCTGATGCCTCTGTCGTACGGGGTTAACATGGTGTGGTATTCATTCCAATCGTCGGTAATGGGCATATGCGTTTTTACCCAAATTTTTAAAGCCTGGTCTGCTGCAATTACCAATAAAATAATTAAAACCAAAGTACGTGCCTTCATCTGCATTTTATTGAGTGGCAAAGATAACAGAATATACCTGTGCATATCCTTTTGTAAAAGAGATAATATGTTTGTAACCAGCAGCAGTACAAAGGGCGGCAGCCGTTGCACCGTTTATCCCGATAGTTCGGGACTCGTTTCATCGGTAGTGCCGGACGCAGCATTTATACAAAAACTGCCAACTGCATTTCATAAAACCTCATTACAATAAAAAAGGCTGCTTTGCAGCAGCCTTACCAATTCAGATTTTTCTTTAGGTATCAGTTATTCTTTAACCAGTTTGATTCTTTCAGTTGTTTTATCAGCATGCGTAACCTGCACATTATATACACCAGTTTTTAAACGCCCCACATTTAATTCAATAGTATTAGTATTTACAGCCAATGGCACCTGCATTACCAGTTGCCCGGTTTGGTTATAAATGCTTATGGCAGTTATAGTTTGAGCATTTTGCACAGTAACCACATCTTTGGCGGGGTTGGGGTACAGCAGCAAAGCATTGTTTTTACCAATAACCAGTCTGCGTACCGGCAGATATTGAAATCTTCCGTCTGCATCTACCTGTTTTAAACGGTAATAATTAACCCCGTTTACAGGTTGCGTATGAGTAAGAGTATAACTGCTGCCATTACTATTGTTTTGTGCAGCAACGCTACCAATCGCTTTCCAGTTGGCAGCATCAATACTATGTTCAGCAATAAATTCTTTATTATTGGTTTCATTAGCCGTGTTCCATTGCAGAAGAGCAGAGTTCTCCTTTTTGCTTACATAAAAACTTACCAGTTGCACCGGCACTGTTGCAGCAGGCGCTTTCACTAAAGTAATTTCATCAATGGCATAATCATTTCCAATATCCTGGGTGGTGTTATTATGCAAACTGATAGTTGCAGTAGTACTGGCACCAGAATTCCAGCTAAAAGTATAACGTGTCCAGCTGTTATTACCTTCTCCGGCAGGTGAAACGGCTGCACCCAAAGCAACGCCATTAATTTTTGCCACCACCTGTGCCGCCTGGTAGGTTATTTGGTTAGCCATATAAAAGCTAAAAATATAATTGGTATTGGGTGTTACAGTAACAGCAGTAGTGTTTTCCCAAATTTTTGCATCGGCTGTAAATGTACAGCCACTGTTAGCATTGGTATAGCCAACCAAAAAACGGCCTCCGTCTGCACCTGCGGCATCGCGGTTAATATTTTCTGTTCCGTTGGTTACAACCCCGTTGCCACAATTAAAATTATTGCGTGCATAAGAAGCAGCTGCATTAAAGTTGCTGGGTTCTGCATTAAAATGTTCTGCCAGTAAAGTATCGCTGTTTACACAGCTTGCTTTTACGGTAATGTTTATTGGGTTGGGGCTCCAATCGCTCCAACTGCCGCCGCTGGTTCTTCTGAATCTTACACGGTATTGGCCTGCTTCTGTGGCAGTATATTCATTAGCACTTGCCCCGCTGATAGTGGTAAACCCACTACCAGTATTTTTTTGCCATTCGTAACTGTTAAAACCACTGCTTATACCCATGCGTGCACTAATGGTTGTGCCCGGGCAAAATTGATTGTTGCCAAAATATAAAAGCGGCTGTGCTTTGTGCGCATTGTTCCAAAAGCGGCTGAGAATATATTGACCATTGGCATAAGTCTGATCCCAGTGCCGAAACCAAACAGAATGGTATTCGTATCCATAATATTGGTGCTGCATAATACCACCGGCCTTTACATATTCACTCACAAAGCTATTTACATCGTTGGGCCATGGGTTACCATCCAGCCCACCATTGGCCTCCCAAATTGGTATGTATTTTAAAACATTTACAGAGCCTGCAAAACCATTAATAAATACTGGTGAAGAAGGTATGGCAGTGGCTGTTCTTTGAGGGTATGCAGAAGCATAAGCCATAGTACCATATCCGCCTGAAGAAAGACCCATCACTATTAAGCGGTCGGGGTCTGCATAATTGTATTTCTGCAGGGTGTCAATAATATCGTTGATTTTAGGAAAATGCTGCCCGCCCCAAACACCATCGCGTTGCTGCGGAAACAGTAAAAAACCATTCCATTCACCGTAATTAATTCTTTCTTCAAAGGTTCTTCCGCCCCATTTTAGCTGGTATTCGTTATCATAAATACCGCTGCCACCTTCTGCAATACCATGCAAAAAAAGTGCAACCGGGTATTTGGTACCGGGCGTATAGTTATTGGGGAAACGAAGACGAAACACCAGTCCATTCCATATATAGCACTTATAATTGTCGGTATTCCATGTAATGTCTGGCGAGGTGGACCGCACCCATTTTGCCATTACACCATTAGCTGGCACAGTGGGGTTGGTAGCGCTTCCGGAAGGTGCTCCGCTATTATAGGTATACACCACATCATTCGGGTTAAATACATTTTGTGCCTGGGCTTTAAAGTTTGCTACTAAAGAAAAAGCCATTACCAGCGTAAAGAACAATCGCATAGGTTCCGTTGTGTTTTTTTTCAATAAAGTGGATGATGCTATAGTTAACCGGTACAGATTAATGGCAATAAATTACCAGGCTTTATAAAAAGGATGTTGGGCTGAATTTTCTGAATGTGGTATAGGTGGGTAAGCCCCCAGCTGGTTTCAAAAACTATTCCAAAATGTTAAAAAGGGGAAAATCTTTTAAAAGATATAATCAACAACGGGCTGTAAAAATCAAATATAATGAAGATGCTATTTAAAAAATCAGCTGAGGGTTATTTATGGTTGCTGCTCCTCCATTCCTTCCAGCTTGTTTAAACCCAGTTTTTCTACGGCCAGTTGGGCGGCTACCTGCGAGGCATCTTTTTTATTATATGCCTTGCCCTGCGCAATCAACTCTCCGTTAACCACCGCGCCAACAGTAAATAACCTCCGGCCGCTTTCTATTCTTTCTTCCAGGGTTTCAAACTCAAGGTTTTTGCCGTTTTTATTGGCCCAACCGTAAAGTTTATTTTTATGGTTAATCTCCAGATTTTCTAAATCGTCCATAAAAAGATGGGGCAATATCAGGCGTTCTATTACCCAACGTTTGGTTTTTTTATACCCCTTATCCAGATAAACGGCTCCAACAACAGCTTCCAGTGTGTTACCAAAAATCTGGCTCATACGCAGGCTGCTGTCTATTTTATTAAAATGGGTTATTTTTTTCAGCCCCATTTTTATGGCAATATCATTTAGCGTGGCGCGGTTTACCATTTTACTGCGCATTTCTGTAAGAAAGCCTTCTTCTTTGTAGGGATATTTTTTGTAGAGAAAATCGGCAACAATGCCGCTTAATATGGCATCACCTAAATACTCCAGTCTTTCATTGTTCTGATCTGCAGTGTCTTTTACTGAACGGTGGGTGAGTGCATGTTTGTATAGCGATACATTGCTGGGTGAAAAACCCAATACATTGCGCAATTGCTTTTTAAAAGATGGCGCTTTTTCTGAGGGGGCAATAAATCGGTCTAAAAATCCCACAATGTGTTTTTACTTTTTTTGAGTGCTGCCTATAACTGATTTAGTTGATGCTGGTACTGCGGTTGAAGTGCTTGCGACGCAACGTTGCTGACCGGAGTACTGTGGCTGGTACCAAACCAATTATTAAATAACATACAGCAACTTTTATACAGTTGCTGTATGGTTAACGAAAATACTATATTAAAATTTTACTGTTTTAGGCCGGGTATTTTTTTACAATTACTGCGGCGTTATGACCACCAAAACCAAACGTGTTGCTAAGTGCGGCACGTACGGGTCTTTGCTGTGCTTTGTTAAACGTAAAATTCAATTTAGGATCAAGGGTGGGGTCGTCTGTAAAATGGTTAATTGTGGGGGGAACCATATTGTGAACAACGCTCATAATACAGGCTATGGCTTCTATAACACCGGCTGCACCCAGGCAATGCCCGGTCATAGATTTTGTAGCGCTGATGTTTATATTATAGGCATGCTCTCCAAATACATCGGTTATGGCTTTTGCCTCGGCGCCATCTCCCAACGGAGTGGAAGTGCCGTGGGTATTGATATAGTCAATATCTTCTGCCTTCATACCGGCATCATCTAAAGCAGCTAACATTACATGTTTTGCACCTAATCCATCGGGGTGTGGTGCGGTAATATGGTGGGCATCTGCGGTGGCGCCACCTCCGGCTATTTCGCAGTAAATTTTTGCGCCACGGGCCAATGCACTTTCCAGTGTTTCTAATACCAATACGCCGGCGCCTTCACCCATTACAAAACCATCACGGTCTTTATCATAAGGGCGGCTGGCTGTTTTGGGGTCATCGTTTCTTTCACTCATAGCTTTCATGGCATTAAAACCGCCAACACCAGCTTCACTGATTACAGCTTCGCTTCCACCGGTTAATATTATATCTGCTTTTCCTAAACGCAGCAGGTTAAAGGCTTCAATAATAGCATTGGTACTACTGGCGCAAGCACTAACTACGGCAAAGTTGGGGCCCCTTAAATTATGACGCATAGATATTTGCCCTGCGGCAATATCTAATATCATTTTAGGGATAAAGAAGGGATTAAAGCGGGGGGTGCCATCGCCTTTTGCAAATTCAGTAACCTCGTTTTGAAAAGTGATGAGGCCACCAATACCGCTTGCAAAAACAACACCTACCCGGTCTGGGTTGATGTTTTCTTTATTAAGCCCGGCATCTGCCATTGCCTGATCGCTGGCCACCAAAGCAAATTGGGTAAAGCGATCAATTTTGCGGGCTTCTTTTTTGTCCAACCATTGGGTGGGGTCAAAATTTTTAACCTCGCAGGCAAAACGGGTTTTAAATTTAGAGGCATCAAACAAGGTAATCATGTCTGCGCCAGATACGCCGTTAACCAGGTTATTCCAGGTTTCAGTTAAGCTGTTACCCACGGGGGTTAACGCTCCAATACCGGTTACTACAACCCTTTTTAATTCCATATGGTGAATCTCAGGAATAAATGAAGAAATAAATCCGCCTTCTTTGCATTACGCTTTCGAAAGGCGGATTGTTCGTTGGTTCCTATACTCAGGAAATTTGTTCTTACTTGGCGTGTTCTTCCAGGTAAGCCACAGCCTGACCCACGGTGGTAATTGTTTCGGCCTGCTCATCCGGAATAGAAATATTGAATTCTTTTTCGAATTCCATAATCAACTCAACGGTGTCCAAAGAATCGGCACCCAGGTCATTGGTGAAAGAAGCCTCGTTGGTAACTTCTGCTTCTTCAACACCTAATTTGTCAACAATAATTTTTTTAACTCTTGTTGCGATGTCTGACATTTTAGTAAAGTTTAGTTACGGCTGCAAAAATATAGTTTTTGATCTAATCACAATGATTTAAAGCGTTTTTATTAAAATACCCATTTTTTGGTACTACTGGCCGTTAGGCAAATACGCACGGGTGGTTTACCAGCTTTAGCCAGTAATAAGGCCCCGGTTGCGTCGCACCCTTCAGCCGCATAACCATTTTCAGCCATTAAATGTGTACTTTTTTTAACTATACACTGCAAAACAAAGTCTTAATCTGCATCAATAATCTCAACCGGCCGATAGTCATAGGTTTTAAATAATTGCAATACTTTCACGTTTTAGCAAGCATGCGTTGTTTTACTATAATAATATTATTGCTTACAGGGGGTATCTGCCAGGCACAACTGGTATACCCCAATATTACAGTTTTGTATGACAGCGCATGCACCTATCAAAACCTGCAATTGATACCGGTTGTTTATAAAGGTCCGGCGGGCAGTGGTGCCAGCACATTTATTAACACTATCAGTTTGAAGACTGCATTAAAAACAGGGCTTGTTACTGTACAGGAAAGAGGCAGTACCGCCATTGAAAATGTGCATTGGCTTTCGCTGATTAACAACTCAGATAAAAATATTTACATTACTTCTGGTGAAGTAATGGCGGGCGGCCGTCAAGACCGTATGGTAACAAAAGACACCCTGATTAAAGCCCGCAGCGGCCGTGTTGATTTACCTGTTATGTGCGTGGAAGAAGGCCGATGGAGCGAAAAAGATAAAAAATTCACGTATTCTAAAATGGCCAATAGCCACCTCAGAAAAGTGTTAGATCAAACAAAAAGCCAGGTACTGGTTTGGAGGGAAATAAACAATCAGCTAAACCTGCAAAACATTCAATCAAAAACACTGGCCTACCTGGCCCGTGAAAAAGATAAAAAATACCTGCTGCGCATTGCTGCCTATGTTAATTTCTTTACTACTAAGTTCAGTGTGGCAGATAGTAGTTATGTTGGGTTTATTGCCATATCAGGCAATACCGTTTTGGGGTCAGACATTTTTATTACCCCAAATTTATTTTACGGGCAATTTAGCAGCCTTTTACCCGGGTATATTGATGAGGCCATTGGTTTTGGCAGCAGTCCGCAGTTGAGCCATCAGCAAATAGCCAGTAAGGTTGATGCCTTTTTAAAAACTGAAGCCGCACAGGCAGAATATGTAATAAAGCATGGCAAACAGTTTAAAATTAACCAACAGGTTATACATTTAACCACATATTAAAAAGCATGTTTTATTTAGTGGCAAGCCCCTGGTGGTTAAAAAAAATTATTTACCCTTCTTACACGTGGGATGTTGCAGGTGATGCTAAAACGCTTTACCTGAGTTTTGATGACGGCCCGCACCCGGTATATACCCCTGCTGTTTTAGATGAACTAAAAAAACACAATGCTAAAGCCACCTTCTTTTGTATCGGAAAAAATGTTGCCGCTTACCCAGAAATTTATCAGCGGATATTAGAAGAGGGGCATGCCACCGGCAACCATACACAAAACCATCTTAACGGTTGGAAAACGGAAGATGCACTCTATTTTGAAAACATACAGGCAGCTGCCCAATATATAGACAGCCATCTCTTTCGGCCGCCCTA
>JANRMC010000037.1:0-5145 GCA_033761915.1 Flavihumibacter sp. | reverse complement strand
TTTATCGGGGCTAAACACCTGATCGCTTAAACCGCCAAAACCAAAAAGTGTAAAAGTGCCTGCTTTATTGGTTGGCAAATAAATATTATAACTCAGATCGCTGAAGTTGGTGGTATTATCATTGGGTAAAACGCCAATTTTGCTGAGTATGGTTAAGGTAGAATACCGTGCGTTTACGAGATAAGATCCTTTGTAATTTTTAGAGAATGGTCCTTCGGCAGCAGCATTAAGACCTAACACCCCGGCCTGCAAAGCATATTCCTTTTTTTCATTATTGCCTTTTCGCAGTTTAATATCAAACACACCACTTAGCGCATTGCCATATTCAGCAGCAAAGGCAGCGGTAACAAAATCTGAATTTGCCAGCAGCTGAGAACTGAGTATAGAAATGCCTCCGCCGCTTAAGCCGGGCTGACTAAAATGATTGGGACTGGGTATATCAATTCCTTCCATACGCCACAGCAAGCCGGTGGGTGAATTACCACGGATGACGATATTATTATTTCCATCATCATTTGCCATAACCCCGGGAAAAGCAGCCGCCATGCGCAAGGGGTCGTTTACTGCAGCTGCATAACGTTGCGTTTCTTCTACCGTAAAGGCACGGGCACTTACTGTGCTAAGGTCGTTGAGTGGTTTGTTTTTTTTACTGCTGGCTTTTACCACTACTTCTGTTTCTATTTTTACCAGCGCTTCTAATGAAACAGTTAACACCGTTTCCTTTCCGGCATTGACTGCGATATTATCCAGTGCAATTTCTTTGTAGCCGGTATAAGATACTATAAGCCGGTATTGACCCACCGGCATACTACTAAACCTGAAAGCACCTTCTTGGTTGGTTGTTGTGTTTTGGTGGGTGGCAGGTATGCTAATTGTGGCACCTGCCAAGGGCTGCTGCAAAAGTTGGTCGGCTACAATGCCGCGTATGGTTTGCTTTGTTTGTGCCGGTAAGCATCGTGGCAGCAGAAAAAGCAAAACGGATAAGGTAATGTTGATTACAAATTTCATGTAAGGTTCTTTAATTGTTTTAATAAAAACAACTAAAGAAGAATTAACCCCTACCCGTTAACAAAAATTTAAAACAAATGAATGCCAGCATTAAAACCTATCCAACCTTTTACACGATTGCTGAAATTGTGAACTGCGTATGATTGAGTGGGAACCGGGAAACGATAGCCGGTGACACCGGTTGTCTGATCGGTAATAAACACAGCGTAACATGGGCCTGCATAAAAAGAAAAGTATTTACCCGCTTTAACATTAAAGTTCAGCTGCAGACGGTTTAAAAGATTCAGATAATCCCAGGTACCCATATACAAATAGCTTGAAACAAGCTCTGGGTTAAATGAGAGTGTTTTCTTTTTATTCAGATTTATTTCGCTGCCAAAACCATAGCCAAAGCTGAATATTTTTTCATTGGCTTTTGTTTGAAAGCCGGCTTGTAAAATACTGTAAAATTTATGGCTGCCCGTTTTTAAAGCGGCGTTCAGGTTGGTTACCTCATTGGTGCTGATGGCCAATTTATGATAGCCGTTTATAATAATATTCAGCAAGCCAATGCTAACCCCTTCAGAGGTGTCTGCTATATTTATAATACCAAACTGAAAGCCCTTTAGCTTTTTGGTATAATTAATTACGCCTGCAATCTGCCCGCCTTCTATTTCTTTATTACTGAAATTGGCCACCCCGGCAAACTGAATGCCTTTAATTTTTTGTTTGGAGAAATTACCAACCCCTGAAATTTGCACTCCCCGTACAGTATCTGAAACATGGTTATAAACACCCGCAATCTGCAATCCATTAAAATTACCTTTTACAAAATTGCCTACACCGGCTGCCTGAAAAGCTTTTACATTTTTTAATACCGTATTATTTACGCCAGCCACCTGAAAACCTTTTACATTACCCCCCACTACATTGGTAACACCAGCTGCCTGAAAATACTGCACGTCTTTTTTATCAACATTAAAAACACCCCCAATTTCAATACCATTGGTGCCGGCGGTATAGCCGCCAAACAAATTGAGCGAAAAATTATTGACCACCTGTGCACCCATTTTACCATGGCTGCCCAAGCCGGGCACTAAAGAAACCTGAAAGGGTCTTGTGGTAAAAAATTTATTCAGGTTTAAGGTTTGTATTTTTTGTTTTGCAGAAAGAAAGGTACGGCCAATAAATGTTTTCTCCACCTTATTGGTATCGCCCAAAAAATTATTGATAAGTAAAGAAGGAGCAACCGTCACTGTTTCGTATTTCGCGGTATCGCGGTTTATATAATCTTCCGGACTTATTATTACCTGGCTGTTGGCATAGGTAACGGGCACCATGGTAATGGTCAGCTCCTGGTTGTGCTTAGGTTGTATCTGCACAGAGGTATCTTCATAAAACTCTTTGCTGATGGTAAGCGTGGCCAAGCTTGCCTTACTGCTTTTAAGACGCAGTTTAAAATAACCACTGTTATTGGTAAGAGAAGATACCAGCCAGTCTTTTTCATATACGCTGGCTTCTGTTATGGCCATGCCCGATTGCTCGTCGTATACAAAACCGCTAACCGTATATGTTTTATCAACAGATACGGCTTTGTTGGTGATCACCGTAACCCTTATGGGGGCCCTGCGTATAATAATGTAATTACCGCTTTCTTTAAACTCGTAATGGTAAGGCAACAATTGCTGCAATACTTCCTGTACCGGTTTATTCTTCACATTTACAGATACCAAACTGTCTTTAGGCAAGCTGTTTGAATTATAAGAAAAATAAAATCCGCCTTTATTACTGATAATCTCCAGCACATTATCCAGCCGTTGCTGGTTTATATTCAAAGAAATTGTTTTGTTTAATTGCGCCTGCGCCAAACCACACAGGCATAACAATACCATCACTAGTTTATATTTAAGGCATCCAGTCATTATATACATTGCATTATCGTAATAAAATACGGTCTCCTTCTTTCACCACTTTAATAGAAAAAGTAAGGGCTACCACTTCTAAAACCTTATCCAGAGACTCATTGGAGAATGTTGCAGTTAACAACAATTGCTTCAGTTCCGGGTTATCAATTATAATGGTTGTTTTATAGGCTTCGTTCAGTTTTTCCACCAATTTCCAAAGCGGGGTATTATTACACACAAATTCTTTGGTGCGGTAATAATTATACAACCCATCGCTTACCGTATCTTTTTTAAGTGGTTCATTTTCGGCACCGGTTATAATTTGCTCTCCCGGGTTTAGTAATACCCGCTGTTTATTTCTTATAACTTCCACCCGGCCGGTTTCTACAATCACTTCAGTACGGTTGCCCACTGTTTTAATATTAAATGAAGTACCCACCACCCTTACCAACACATCGTTCACTGTTATTTCAAAAGGCTTGTTTTTATTGGGTGTAATAGCAAAAAACGCTTCCCCTTTTAATTGTACCGGACGTTTATCTTTTGTAAAAGCAGCCGGATACTGAAGCGATGCTCCTTTATTCAGTGTAACTACAGATCCATCAGGCAAGGTATCTGTTACCACAGCATCCGTTGCCATAGCTACCACCGGTTTTATGGTATCAGACATGCTCCAGTAAGCAATCAGGGCCAGCCCTGCCACCAATATAAAAATGGCGGCCACCCGCTGCCAGGTAATAATTGTTCTTGTTTTAGAGGCGGCAACCGTTGGGTTTATTTTATGCTGAAAGCGCTGCCATGCAGCGTCTGTATTTATATCACTTTCTTTGCCTAATACAGCACCCTGTTGCCAAACCTGCAGCAGTTCATTAAAATATTTTTCATTACCCGCATCTGCCTGCAGCCATGTTGTTACAGCTGTAGATTCTGCAGGTGTACACTCATTTAAAAAGTATTTCACCAGCAGTTCATCGTTAATATGATAATTATTCTGTTGCAGTGTTAATAGTATTATTGATGAAACAATAGTATAAGCAGGGTTAAAAAATCTGCCAGCCGGCTACGCAGTAATTTTAATGCTTTGCCCATATGGTTTTCTACCGTTTTAACAGATATATCCAGTTTATCGGCAATTTCACGATACTTCAAATTTTCAAAGCGGCTTAGTTGAAATACGGTGCGACATTGTTCTGGCAAATCGTTCAGTGCCTGCCGGTATTGCTGCTCCAGTTCTGTAGCACGGCTAACAGCAATCTGCTCATGCTCATTTTTCATGCGGTGTACAACGTGTAATTGATGTTGCTGTTTCACCTGCTGGTGGCGCAGGTAATTCATACATTCATTGTGTACAGCACGGTATAAATACGCCGCTACAGAACCTTCAACCGGCAACAGATGCCCCCTGTCCCACAGTTTAAAAAAAACCTGCTGCACCATTTCTTCTGCCTCATCACTGTCTTTTAAAATGGCCATAGCATACCCATGCAGGGCTTTAAAATAATCTTTAAAAACCTGTTCAAAAGCCTGGTGGTTTAACCGGGCCTTGGTGGGTGTTACAGCCAAATGCTCGTTATTCATGCTTGCCAATCGGTATGCCGGTTCTATTTTTAAAGCAATGCCCAAAGCTAATTTTAAATATAACAACTCAACTACCGCTTACCCCCAGTGGGTTTAAAAGTTTTTTTTGTGGGGGCCGGCAGCAAATCGCTGCGCAGCGGTGGTTGCGTCGCACACTTCAACTATGGTACAAGGTATAGGGCTTAGGGTATAAGGCCCTACACCTTACGCCTAATTGCTTATACCATTTCTTCTGTACAAGTGTGCGACGCAACGGCTGCTGCCATAATCCCAAATGTTCGGTTCAACCCCCGGTATACCGTATAAATAGTTCCGTTTTTATTAAGTAAAAAACATAAAATGTCGTTTTTTTACCACCGGCACAGGCATTTGTTGCATCAATTTTACACAAAACAAATACTATGCAACGCAAACAGTTTTTATTATCGGCCCTGTTGGCAGCACCCGCTTTAACCATTGCAAAAAATACAAGCGCCAGCAACAGTAACCCGGAGCCGTTTATTGTAAACGCTCACCAATCAAGGTTTGGAGATACCGTAAAATTTTTAGGCGTACACCCCAACGATCTTAAAATTTCTGGCAAAGACACCAACGGGCAATTATCTGTTTTTGAATACACTGGTCTGGCAAAAGTGGGCCCTGCCCTGCACATACATTTTAAACAAAACAAAAACTA
>JANRMC010000036.1:0-11566 GCA_033761915.1 Flavihumibacter sp. | reverse complement strand
TGGTATTGATACTTCATTTATTATTTGCAGTCACAGCCGCAAAACCACCAATAAAACACGCATCATCTGCCGCAACCAGCAAATGATGCGGCTGGATAGTGAAAATACCAACGACTTAAATACTGAGGCGGAAGAAGCTTTGCTGGAGCGGGTTAAAGATTATATAGTAAATGAAAAGCCTGCCGCAATTATTTTAGAAGATTATAATAAGGGAGTGCTGACAGAAAATGTTATTACGGCTATTGTGGCTTTGTGTAAAGAACATGGTGTAATAACTACGGTAGACCCCAAAAGGAAAAACTTTTTTACCTACAAAGGGGTGGATGTATTTAAACCCAACCTCAAAGAAGTGAAAGAGGGGCTGAATGTTTTGGTGGATGAAGTAAATGAAATAACACTACAGCATATACACCAGCAGTTGCAATTGCAATTGCAACACGCGGTTTCATTCATTACTCTTTCAGAGAAAGGTGTTTTTTACAGCAACGATAAGCAGGGGCATATCATTCCCTCTCATATACGCAGCATTGCCGATGTGTCTGGTGCCGGTGATACCGTAATTGCAGTGGCTTCTTTAACCTATGCGGCCACTAAGGATGTGCACCTGATGGCTGCTGTTGCCAATATTGCCGGTGGGTTGGTATGCGAAGAAGTGGGCACAGTGGCTATTAAAAAAGATCGTTTATTAAAAGAGTGTAAACTGTTGTTGCAATAACTAAGGCATGCAAAATTTTTCAATAGCTATACATGGCGGGGCAGGTACAATAGAACCCAGTGATTTAACCCCTGCATTAGAATTGCAATACCATCAGGCATTGCAGTATGCATTAGATGCCGGGTATAATGTATTGCAGTTAAACGGCAGTGCATTGGATGCAGTAGCTGCTGCTGTGGTGGCGCTGGAAGATCATATTCTTTTTAATGCCGGCAAAGGTTCTGTATTTACAAAAACAGGTACGCACGAAATGGATGCCAGCATTATGAATGGCAGCGATCTTGCGGCCGGTGCAGTAGCCGGTGTGCAGCAAATTAAAAACCCGGTGTTGTTAGCTAAAGCAGTAATGGAGCAAACAGAACATGTATTGCTGAGTGGGGCCGGGGCCATGGATTTTGCCAAAGCCATGCAGTTTGAATTATTGCCGGATGATTATTTTTTTTCTGAGCAACGCTACCAGCAATGGCAATTGGTAAAAAATGAAAATACGGTAGCATTAGACCATAATATAAAAACAGAAAAAAAGTTTGGCACTGTGGGCGCCGTTGCCTGCGATGTATTTGGAAATATAGCCGCCGCCACCAGCACCGGCGGTATGACCAATAAACAATTTGGCCGCGTGGGCGATACGCCATTAATTGGCAGCGGTACGTATGCTAATAATAAAACCTGTGCGGTTTCCTGCACGGGCCACGGAGAATGGTTTATGAAAGCAGTAGCTGCTTATGATGTAAGTTGCCTAATGGAGTATAAAGAATTTACATTGCAGCAGGCTGTTGATGCCGTGGTGCATGAGCGATTGTTGCAGATGGGTGGAGAAGGTGGTTTAATTGCTGTGAATGCAGCAGCCGATATTGCCTGGGCGTTTAACAGCGCCGGCATGTATCGCGGATATAAAAAAAATAACGGAGAACAGTTAACCGCAATTTATAAATAAGGTATGGAGAAGTATGCAGTAATAGTAGCCGGCGGATCGGGCATGAGAATGGGTACCACAGTACCCAAGCAGTTTTTAATGCTGCGGGATAAGCCGGTATTATGGTACAGCATTAACGCATTTTTAGAAGCCTACGATGATTTACAAATTATTGTAGTACTGCCTCCTGATTATGTTGAAACCGGTTTGCAAATTGTGCGCACCACCATTGATGCAGACCGTGTTTGGATAACCACAGGCGGCGAAACACGTTTTCATTCTGTAAAAAACGGGTTGGCGCATATTACAAAAAGTGGGGTGGTTTTTGTACACGATGGGGTGCGCTGTTTGTTAACACCGGCTCTCATCCGCAGGTGCTATGAAGCAACAGTAGATAAAGGCAATGCCATACCTTCTGTTGGAGAAGTGGATACCATACGTGTGGAAACCGTAAATGGAAACGAACTGATGGACCGTAATAAAGTACGACGCGTACAAACGCCGCAAACTTTTTTCTCAGACCTTATTAAAGCAGCTTTTGAGCAAGACTACGATGAATTATTTACCGATGAAGCGAATGTGGTGGAAAGACTGGGCGTTAAAATAAATCTGATTGAAGGCGAAGCCTCTAATATAAAAATTACACATCCGGTAGATTTACTGATAGCAGAAAAAATTTTAGAAGAAAGAGAAGTACAGTAATGTTACCGGCAGTTGTCTTTCATGGCGTCATCGTTGCGTCGCACACTTCAGCATTTGAGGGTTTAGTTTCTGATTTGAAATTAAAAATTCTGCCGCTGAAGTGTGCGACGCAACCGGAGCTGAGCTTTGCACTGGCGCTGGCTACACAATTATTTTTCTTACTTAATGCACGTAGGTATAAAAAGCATATTAAAAAAATGGGGTTGGTATCACCCGCTGCATAACACATATCGTGGTTGGGTTACAAAGTGCAAAAAAATATACCTGCGGCAGCGCTATAAAAAATACAAAGGCAGTGGCTATACCTGTAATTGTTGCGGCCATCAATACGCTAAAATGCATGCCTGGCACCCGGCGCCGGCAGACGCTGCAGCATTGGAACAGCATAGTGTTATTGCAGGCTATGGTGAAAATATTATTTGCCCCTGGTGTTTAAGCACTGCCCGTGAGCGTTTGGTAATAGCGATGCTGCAACAGGCCGCCATCAGCCATAAAAAAATATTGCATCTTTCGCCCGAACCTCAAATACATGCATGGTTAAAAACCAAAGCAACAGTTACTTCGGCAGATTTAGAGCCGGGTTTTTATAGTGCGGTAGATGCGGGCATACAAGCTGCAGATGCCACCGCTTTGCCGTATGACAGTGAAAGTTTTGATTGGGTAATTGCCAATCATATATTAGAACATATACCGGCAGATACGGTTGCTATGCAAGAGCTGTATCGGGTATTAAAAAAAGGGGGCCGTGCTGTATTGCAGGTTCCGTATTCAACTATCATCACAAATACTTTAGAAGAACCGGGTATTGAAGATGCGGCCCGGCAATCTGCATTGTTTGGTCAGAAAGACCATGTAAGAATTTATCAGCTGCAGGATTATATCAATCGCTTAAGCAATGCCGGGTTTAGTGTACAAGTTATTTCCTACAATCAACTGCAACAATATTACCAATATGCTATTCAGCCGGACGAAGACTTTCTAATTGTTCAGAAACCAGTTTAGTATAGTAAGCAGGTGTTTTTAATAAATGCCTGAAGGGGAAGGGCAGCTTGTTATGAAATAGGGTGGTGAAGGGTTCATTAACGGCTCCAAACTGTTTGTAAAAATGCGCTATGCCTTTATTGTCTGACCCTTCAAAATCTAACACCAGTGGTTTGCCTGCATGGTCTTTAATAAACTGATCTATCAGTAATGCAGAGCTACCCGCATCTTTTGCGGCCGCATGGTTTACAGCCAGCCAGTAATAAGCCCGGTTGTTTTTTATTAAAAAGATACAGGCAGATAGCATTTGATGATTGGCTGCATATACCGCATAAGGTTTTGCATAAGGCTGCAGCAATGCATATTGTTTTCTCAACCGTTCAAAAGCACCAGCTTCTATTTTAGTAAAAGAAGGGTATATTTTTTCACACAAATCAATAATGGTTTCTGGCGAGGCGATATGCACATAGCAACCCGCTTTTTGTGCTTTACTGATGTTGCGGTGTATATTGTCTGAGTATTGATTTTGTAAATCAGTATAGGATGGCTGCAAGGGCAAAATCATATTAACGCGGCTGAATTGAATTTTGCAGGCTGCCGGCAAATGGTTGTGGTGCTGAAAACTAAAATCCCACAGGCGATAGCTTTTTGGAATTGCTTTTAAAAAATGCTGCACTGTTTTAGTGGAAATATCTTTACCAAACACACCACCCACCGGTAATAAAAAAGGTTGGTATAAATACGTAATGCCCCATTTTTTTCTGAAGCAAAGCGGCATTACCTCTTCATAATCTCCGGCAACCAATGCATGCCAGTTATCGGCCATAGCGTCTAAAAAAAAACTATTGGCATAAATTAAACCACTTTCACATGCATTAACACAGGCATCCCATTTTACGGAATCTATTTGCTGGCGGGTATAATATTGTATGCGTGGTAACTGCATTAAAATTCCAGCGGAATGGTTCTTTGTATTTTGTTTTGATTGAAATTAAACAAATCGATGCTGAAGGATACCTGTTTCCAGAAACGTTTATCGCCCAGGGTAGATTTGAAATAATCTGTAAACTCTTTGCTGTAAAACAAGGGAAAATAAATATTGATTGTTTCAGCAAACAAGGATAGCTGCAAACCGGCATCGTAAATAAAGCGTGGGGTGGTTGCATTTTTTTGCCAGGCTTCTGCGTAAGTGCCAATATCTACAAAAAAATGTAATGGTATTTTAACCGGCAATGCACTTAACGGATTAAGTTTTGCAGGGATGCTGGTATTAAAGTTTGCAGCAGCCAGCCAGTTATCTGTTTTACCAATTTTAGCACTTAATAAATTGGTGCGTACTTTAAAGCCGCCATCCCGCATCATTATTTGCTGACTGGCCATTCCTTCAAACTCATTACGCCCCACAAAATAATTACTGTAGGTATAGTCTTCAGCGCCGTTAGGCCCCGTCATGTTAAGGTGGTACCGGTCTGTTGCAAATTGTTTGCTGATGGTTTTACCACCGGTATAAAAAAACTTACCGGCAAACACCCGCAGGTTTAACCCACCCTGTTGGTTGGCATAATTAAAGAAGTAATTGCCCGTAAAAACAGCTCTTACAAAATCAGCTGCCTGCTCCACCTGGAGCGCTGCTTTGTAGGGGTATAAAGCCCGGTTATTGTTAATGCCCAGCTTCAGTTGGGTAAGATAGCGGGTGGCATTTGTTTTACTTACCTCTAATGTGGTATCGTTGGGGCTAATTACTGTTTTAAAAGACAATTTATCCTCATTAATTAAAAACGCCCTTAACTGTATATAGCGGGTAACCGTGCTGAGTGCCTCTTTTTCATTTAATGTAAGCCGCACATAAGGAGACAATTTTCTGAACGCTAAACGAACCGTGTTGCCATCATCCTTAGTAAACTCATCCATGGTAAACTTGGCTACGCTAAAGCCTGCATCAATTTTTCTGAAATAACCTTTACTGCGCCAGGTGTATTCTGTATTAGATAACACGTTAAGTTTTTTACTGCCCGTGGCGTACATTAAAGCCGTGGCAAATTTAAAACGACTAATGGGCAACTGGTAATTATGCCGCACAAAGCCAATCTGCAACTTATCGTATTTATTAAAACCAATAACCGGGGCAAAGCTGAAATAATTATACTTATCGGTGTCTTTAAAACTAAAGAAGGAAATGAATTTTATTTTCTTCTTTGTCTTTACACTGGTTTCCAACGTGCCTGTTTTAAGCAGCAGGCTAAAACTGCTGTCAAGATTTTTGCCGGTACTGCTTTCTACTATTGCTTTAAAATCTTCCGGATAGGGATGTTTAAACTGCCATTGTGTATAATATTTTTTCATGGCACTGTCTAATTGGGTGCGGCCTACTTGTTTTTCTAATAGTTGCAGCCACTGTGCTGTTTTGGTATAAGCAACCAACCCGTAATTATAACTGGTAAAATTTTCTGATGCGGTGCTGATAGGCTGGTCTTTTGCCGTGGCATACAATTGTCTTAAGGCAAGGGCTTCAATATCCTGTGGTATTCTTTTATCAACAAATTTTGATGCGGTTGCAGTACCCGCCGCCGGATATAATTCATCATACCGCTTATCGTAGTAGCTGTTAAAGCCTTCATCCATCCAGGGGTGTTGTCTTTCATTAGTGGCCAGTATGCCATAAAACCAGTTATGCCCCACTTCGTGTTCAATAACACTTTCAATAGCGGCAGCCGTGCTATCAACATTTACAATGGTAATAGTAGGGTATTCCATTCCGCCGTCAAAACCCTGCGGACCTTCTACCACGGTTGCCGTAGCATACGGATATACACCTAACCACTGGCTGCGTGTTTCTAATGTTTTGGCAATATAGCCGGTGGCGTTTTTCCAACTGTTTTTAGAAGTTGGTAAATAATAAGTGGCAGCCAACACTTCTTTATTGCCGGGTAATATTACTTTTTGCTGCTGTACTATAAATCGTTTATCGGCAAACCAGGCAAAATCATGCACATTGCTTTGTGTGTATTGCAATGTTTTGGTGGCGCTGGCAGAAGCAGGAAATTCTTTTAATATCTTTTTGGGTTTGGCGTATTTAGTTTTTGTAGCAGGGGGTATTGTTATCCATTCTGGTTGCCAGTTGTAATTAGCTCTTTGCAACAGCCATTCTTTTTCTGTATCGTTTTGCAATTGGCCGGTAGCGGCCACCACATAATTTTCCGGTACCGTAATGCGCACATCGTAATGGCCAAACTCACTGTAAAACTCACCCTGGTCTAAGTAAGGCATGGGGTGCCAGCCTTTACGGTCGTACACGGCCGGCTTGGGGTACCATTGTGTAATTTGATACGACTGACCAATATGCCCGCCTCTTGAAAAAATTTTGGGCAACTGCACATGAAACGGTGTGCTGATGGTAATACTTTGTTGCGGCGGCAGTGGTTGTGGCAACAGTAATTTTATAACATCAATATATTGTGGATGATCTTCTGTGGCGGCGGTACTGTTATTAACTTTAAAATCTAAACGATTGATATAACCACGGTCTTCTTTTTTACTAAAATAAAAATCGGTGCGGCCGTTTAATAAAAGTTGTTCGCTAAAAGCTGTTTTATCGTTTTTAAAAGCATTGGGCCACACATGAAACCAAATAAAAGAAAGCGTATCCGGAGAGTTATTGGTGTATTCCATTTTTACAAAACCATCCAGAGTATGTGACGTATCATTTAAAGAAACATCTATGCGGTAGTTAACCTGCTGTTGCCAGTAGGCATTGTTTTGTGCATGGCTGGTGGCAAAGGCCAGTGCTAAAATAAACAGGGTAACCAGCTTTTGTAAAGGCATCGGGCATTGTTGCGTCGCACTCTTCAACGGTTGTATCAATTTTGAGCCAGTGTTAAATACCTTTCCGGTTGTTATCACGCTAAATGGTTTGTATTCAAAAATAGTTGAATTAACTGAAACATAAAATGAAAGCAGCTGTGGGTAATACCTAAATGCAGATGGCGGTTTGCCGTACAAGTGTGCGACGCAAGGATGCCTGACCGGAGTCACCGATGCCGGTAACATTATCTTCCTTTTCCTAAAAAAATAATGCGCAGGGTATGAAACATAATTTTAAAATCGAGCAGCAGCGATACGTTTTCTATATAAATCAAATCGTACTTCATGCGCTGTATCATTTCTTCTACATTTTCTGCATAGCCAAATTGCACCATGCCCCAGCTGGTAAGGCCGGGTTTTACTTTTAATAAGTAGTTATAGTAAGGCGCCTGCTGATTGATGAGGTTGATGTAATAACTTCTTTCCGGACGTGGCCCCACTAAGGTCATTTCTCCTTTTAAAATATTCCATAACTGCGGCAGTTCATCTAAGCGCCATTTACGCATGGTTTTACCCCAGGTTGTAATACGGCTATCTGTGTGAGAAGAAAGTGCCGGGCCATCTTTCTCCGCATCTTGCTGCATGCTTCTGAATTTGTAAATGGTAAAGGGTTTGCCCTTGTAGCCAATGCGCTGCTGCGAGTAGATGATGGAGCCTTTAGAAGACCAGCGTACCCGCAAGGCCACGTACAGCAATAAGGGAGATAATAAAACCATGCCCAGAATGGCCACCACAATATCTATCAGGCGTTTTATATTTTGCTGCCAATCGGGTATCAGGCCGGTATTAATATCGGCCAGTACAGGACTGAAAACGTTTTTGGTTTTAACCGAGCCTGCAATAATATCCAGCGTGGAGGGCACAATTTTTATATCCACTTCTTTATCGCTCAGGCGGTTTATTACCGCTTCCACTTCTTTGCGCTCTGTATTGTCCATAGCAATTACCACCAATGCTATTTCCTGCTGGTCTATTACCGTTTCTAAATTTTCCATGGTGCCCAGCCAGGGCAGTTGCTGACCAAGACCATTGGGCTGGTTGCTTAAGAAACCGGTGTAGTGTATGCCGTTTTGCTGCAGCAGTGCATTGGTTTCTTTGTAGAGTTGAAAAGAGGTTTTATGGTTGCCTGCCAGCAGCGCTTTAAATTTTATGCTGCCGCTGAGCAATTGTTTTTTGGCCAGGTTTAGCAGCAGCCACCGCCCGGCAGCGGTTATTAAAAAATGCAAGCCAATAAAACTGCTGTAAGTTTTATAATAGTAAGCAAGGGTGTGGTTATAATCGTTCAGCAGTATTACAAAAAAAATAACGGTGCAGCCAATAAGGGTATAAATAAAGGTGTTGCTTATTTCTGCCAGCCTCGATTTTTTGTAGAGCGATGTATAACTGCCCGTTAAAAAATAAAACACCACCCATAGCAGGGGTAAAAACAGCGTACTTATTAAAAGACGTTCACTAAAATTAAACTGGTTATTTGCATAAATAGGTTCTTGCAACCACTGTTTACGCAGCAGGGTAAATAATATCCATGCCAGGCCGGCAGCCAGGTAATCGCTAAAGGCATACCAGTTAATAGATATTTTTTTAGAAGCAGGCATGCAATGTTTATACAGTTATAGCGGCGCTTTTTATTTTGGTTAAAATCTGGTGGGCAATATCCATGGCACGGTAGCCATCCACCTCGCTAACAGTGGTGGGGGTATTGTTTATAACAGCATCTCTGAAATGTTCCAGCTCCAGTTTAATAGCATTTACCTCGGGCACCAGCGGGTTAGAAACTGCAATGGTTTTTTTGCCGTGCGGTGTTTCTAAATCAAATGTAAATGCATCCAGGTCTTGCTGGCCTTTCAGTTTTATAATCTCAGATTTCTTATTTAAAAAGTCAATGCCAATATAAGCGTCTTTCTGAAACAGGCGCATCTTGCGCATCTTCTTCATGCTAATGCGGCTGCTGGTAAGGTTGGCCACGCAGCCATTATTAAATTCAATACGTATGCTGGCAATATCAGGCGTGTCTGTCATTACCGCCACACCACTGGCCGCAATATATTTTACTTCGCTTTTTACCAGGCTTAGTATAATATCAATATCATGAATCATTAAATCTAAAATCACACTTACTTCTGTGCCGCGGGGGTTAAACTGTGCCAGGCGATGCACTTCAATAAACATGGGGTTTAGCTGCAGGTTTTTTACAGAAAGATAAGCGGGGTTAAACCGCTCTACATGGCCCACCTGCATTTTAATATTACTTTCTTTCACCAGCTTCACCAGTTCTTTGGCTTCATCCATGGTGTTGGCCAGTGGCTTTTCTACAAACACATGGCGGCCTTTTAAAATAGCCAGCTTGCATAAATCGTAATGATAATTGGTAGGCGCCACCACATCCACCGCATCGCAGGCATCAATCAGGGTTTCGGCATTTAAAAAGCGGGGCAGCTGGTATTTTTCACTCACCTCCTGTGCGGTTACATCATTGGGGTCGTAAAAGCCCACCAGCTCCACATCCTTCATCTCCTTCCAGTTGTTTAAATGAAATTTACCCAGGTGGCCCACGCCCAATACACCAATTTTTAGCATAACCAATTTTTATTGCGCCAAAGATAACATACTGCTTCTATGGCTACTACGGCCTATTGCAAATGGGGAAAAGTAATAATACCAGCACCAGTAACTCCGGTCAGGCATTGTTGCGTCGCAATCCTTTCAACGGCAGTACCTGCATGCAGCTATTCTTAGCATTTTTTTACACAACTGTTTTAACCGCTTTATCGTTTATATGTTATTTTGAAGCTTATTTATAAAATATGAAGTGGTTCTTATTCTTTATTGTTTGTACCGGCTTTACTGCACCCCTGCAAGAGGCAGGCACCATTGCATGGAGCGACACCCGCCGCCTCACCTGGGCCGATTTTAAAGGCAGCCCGGATCTGGCATCGGGCAACGCCGCACTTACCTCTGCAAAAATTACCTTTCGCTATGGGTATAGCGGACCAGAAAATTTTACCTGGACGATTGAATGCACTTTTGATAAAAACCGCAGCTGGGGTAAAATTAAAAACAACCTCATCCTCTCACACGAGCAGGGGCATTTTGATATTACTGAAATACATGCCCGCCTTTTACAAAAGGGCATGAAAGAATATAAGTTTAAAGAAGGCAATGTGGCCAAAGAAGTGCAGGCCATTTATCAAAAAGTAACCGATGCGCAAAACGTAATGCAAACCACTTACGATGCAGAAACCAATTTCAGCCGCAACCCCGATGAGCAAAAACGCTGGCTGGAAAAAATTAAAAAACAATTAGAAGAACTGAAGCCGTATGCGGATTATCAGAAGAAAAATTAATCAAGGTCTTCTTCTTGCAGGCAAATAATAACTTGTATTGTTTTATTGCTGATTACTGGTTTTTTATTGCAAGTTGCAGGGCTCCATTTACCATTACTCATCTGCATTATTTCTTCTATCTTTCTTTGAATGTATGATTTTTTACTATCTATTTTAATATTACTAACATTCCCTTCTTTATTTACAACAAATGTCACGTGATAAGTACTTTGATTTAAGAAATCTTCAACTTCCAAAGAATCAAACTTGAGTTTTTCATAAAAGAAACGCACCCAAGCGCTTGACCCCCCTTTAAATTCAGCCTCAGTACTTTCTTTACATGGGGTGTTTGTTTTAACGGCTACTTTCTTATGGGTAACAGTTTGAGCTGTGCTGCATGCGGAGCAGAAAATTGCAATAAAAAATAAAAAGCATCTCATGTTATTGAAGGTGCTTTTATCGGATAATTTCATATTTACTTCAAAACAACCCATACAGCTGCGCATCCACTTTACGTATAATTTCTCCCATATCTTCCTCACGTTCTGCAAACTTGTTTTTATCTATATTAATTACCAATAACGGACCTTCCTTGTATTTCTCAATCCATTTATTGTAATAATCGTTCAGGCGTTTTAAATAATCCAGCCGAATGTTTTCTTCATACTCTCGGCCGCGTTTTTGTATTTGTCCTACCAGGGTAGGTACGCTGCCTTGTAAATAAATTAATAAATCAGGGGGCTGCACCATACTCTTCAGCGTTTGAAAAAACAGGAAGTAATTATCAAAGTCGCGTTTGCTCATCAATCCCATTTCGTGCAGGTTGGGTGCAAAAATGTGGGCGTCTTCGTAAATGGTGCGGTCTTGTATTACGGTTTCTGTGCCGCGGTGTATTTCTAACAGCTGGTTCAGACGGCTGTTTAAAAAATAAATCTGCAGGTTAAAGCTCCAGCGTGGCATGTCTTCATAAAAATCGTTCAGGTAGGGGTTGTGGTCCACATCCTCAAACTGCGGTATCCATTTATAATGCTTACTCAACGCTTCGGTTAAAGTGGTTTTACCCGCTCC
>JANRMC010000035.1:0-6897 GCA_033761915.1 Flavihumibacter sp. | reverse complement strand
CAGTTTTTTTACCGGCACGGTTACTTTTAAAACGTCTTTGTCTTTTATTTTATCATACCCAAAAGAACCCCATTGTTTCAATTCGCTGTTTAAAATAATCGTCCAATCTTTTTCTGTGGGTGTTACAAATAAAGAGTAGGTACCTGCCTTAATGGGCTGGCCGCCAAAACTTCCATCTTTTGTAAAAGTAATTTCTGTGGCGTTGTTGGCCCCGGCACGCCAAACCTGTCCGTAAGGTACTAACCCACCAAAAATTACACGATCTCTTTTAGAAGGTTGCCCGTAAACTACTTTCACAGCACCGTTTTCTGCTGTTACCTTAGGGCTTTTAGCGCCACCCTGGCTGCAGGCAGTAAAGCCAATAAATAATACAGAGGCCAGCAATAATACATTTTTCATGATCTTGATTTTTTTTAAAATTATAATTATTCGGCAGCGCCGTTGCTACCATTTATAAAACTATTTTTTAATTAACAGTTGCTTCGGCTACTTGTTTTAACTGTTTCAACGATTTTTCCATACCGGGCCCCAATCGCTCATCATAAATAATACCCTGCAATTTTTCCCATGGGTACCAGGCAAGGGTAAAATCGTAATACGATTGTACGGTGGTTAAGGTTTCCTGTTGTTTAATAATGGTATAACCGCCAGTAAACTGGTTGCCTTTTTGCTGCCATAGCGTGGTTATTAAAGTATCGCTTACCTGTTGCAGGGTAACCGTTATAGCATCTGCTTCTATTTTGGTGGGGCTTACTTTTTTATTTGTAAACGCATGGGTGTACTCCTCCCAATAGTCCCAGCCATTGAGGTTGGCAATATGTTCTTTTACCTGTTTGGCGGGGGCATTAATATCAATAGCCCTTGATACCCGTATGCGGGATGGCATTAAAGAAGTAATGGCGGTAAGCAACAGAAAAAACACCACCGCACTGATGAGAATGAGTTTTATAATGCGCATAAATAATTAAAAGTTTACTGGTTTGCTGCCTGCTGTTACTCCCAGCGAAATACTTTTACAGCAACAAAATACACAACAATTGTCCACAAAGCCATAATGCCCAGTTCTTTTCCAACATTCCATAAATGGGCCCCTTCAAAAGCAATATTACGCATTGCGGTGTTGAGATGTGTTAATGGCAATGCTTTACTGATGGGTTGTAACCAGGAAGGAAATACATCTACCGAAAAGAAAGTGCCGCCTAATAAAAATTGAGGAAGGGTAATAAGATTTGCAAAAGGAGGTATCGAACTATCTGTTTTGGCACGACCACTTACAATAAACCCAAAGCCCATAAATAGGATGAGTCCAAAAAAACTAAGAATCATAATTTCAATAAAGGTAACCACGCCGTGCACCAATGTATATTTAAAAAATAATGCGCCAATTATTAAAATAACAGCGGTAATAAGCAATTGAAATAAAGTACGGGCCAGCACCTCTCCTAATACAATATTTAAACGCTTTATGGGTGTGGCATAAAACCGTTTCAGCACTAAGGTTTGCCGAAGGTTAAAGAACATAAATGCAATACCAAATACACCGGCGCTTAAGAGCGAAAAACCCAACTGACCGGGCAATATAAAATCAATGGTTCTGAAAACGCGGCCGGGTATTTTTTCAATGGGATTGATACGGGCAACCGTGGGTGCTGTACTGTTTACTGAACGATCGATGCCGCTAACCACACCACCAATAATAGATTGTAATACCTGCAGGTTTTGCGGGTTTACCGCATCAGAACTTTTAATGTTGATTAGGTATGCCGGCGATGGAGCGGTGGTGTTTTTTTGGATGGATACAATACCGGCAATACGGCCCTTCTCTAAATCTTCTTTTATTTCTTCCGCCTCTTTTGAAACAATTTTAATACCCGGCACTGATTTTAATACCTGGTAAACGGTGTTTGCAGTATCGCTGTTTTTATCAATAGCAATACTTAAAGAAATTTTTCCGCCACCCCCGATGAAACCAAAAATAAGAATGAACACAAAAGGAAAAACGGCACTGAATACGATTGCAGACGGACTACGAAGCAATGCCTTAAAACTTGCTTTGGCAATAGCTAATGTGGCTCTATACTGGCTGTAAGGTTGTTGCATAATGTGTTTTGGCCCGGCAAAAATAGGCCTTATCTCTTGCAAAGCACTATTAAAAATTCATCCGCCATTCAAAGGGCAGGCGTGCCTGCGATGAGCCTATCACCTGCTTAATTTTTTTATACGATGTATAAATTTCCATACCCTCGCTGCCCAGTTCCTGCTGCAATATGCTGCTGCGTGTGGTTTGATTATAATTGCCAAATAGCTGTTTCCAAAAACTCTCCGGCTCAGGAAACTCTCTGGTGCGGTACTCTTTTAGCTTTGCCATTCTTGCGGCACAATGAACCGCATCCTGCAAACCACCAATGCGGTCTACCAGGCCCAACTCTTTTCCTTTTGTACCCGTCCACACACGGCCCTGCGCAATACTGTCTACAAAAGCAATATCTAATTTGCGGCCATCACTCACACGGGTTAAAAAGGTTTGATAAATACTATCCACATCTGCTTGTAAAAAACGTTTTTCGGTTTCGTTTAAAGGGCGGTCAATGGTAAGCATATCTGCATACGGTGCCGTTTTAACCCCATCAAACGTAATCCCCAGTTTGTTGTTAAAAAAGTTTTTCATATTGGGTAATACGGTAAAAACTCCAATAGAACCGGTTAATGTATTTTCCTGCGCAAAAATGCTATCGGCCATACAACTCATGTAATAACCACCGCTGGCCGCATAATCGCCAAAGCTTAATACCACTGGTTTTTCTTCACGGGCTAGGCTCAGTTCCCGCCACATAATTTCACTGGCCAAAGCACTGCCACCACCGCTGTTAACTCTTACCACAATGGCTTTTACTTCTTTATCCAGTCTTGCTTTGCGTATCCAGTTGCGGTAGGTTTCGCCACCAATTTCTCCGCTTTCACCTTTTCCATCCACAATATCTCCCTGAGCAAAAACGATGGCAATTTTATCCGTTCCTTTTTCTTTTTTATAATTAACGGCCTCTGCGTATTTAGAAAGCTGTATAAAATTTATTTTACTGTATTTATCAACTCCCAGTTTTTGTTTCAATTCATCTTTTACTTCGTCATCATATTTGGCTGCATCAATTAATTTATAAGTAACGGCATCGGCCGTTGTTTTAATTAAATAGTTATTGGCACAGTTGTACAATGTAGCCGTATCTGTGTTTCGGGCAATAGCTGTGCTATGTAAAAATTGTCCGTAAATTTCATTTAGAAAAACCTGTGTTTGCAAACGGTTGGCTTCCGTCATCTGCACTTCTCTGAATGGTTCGGTGGCACTCTTAAATTTACCGGCGTAAAAAATTTGTGGTTCAATCTCCAGCCTTTGCAGAGCATTTTTAAAAAAAGTATAATCAATAGAAAATCCGGTCCAGTCTACCCCACCCTTGGGATTACAATAAATTTTATCGGCCACATTGGCTATATAATAAGCCCGTTGAGGTATTACATCTCCATACGCGTAAATAAATTTGCGGCTTTGTTTAAAAGATAGCAATGCTTTACGCAGTTCATCAGAAGTAGCCAATCCGTTGCTGTTATTATTACACTTCAGGTAAATACCTTTTATGGCACTGTCTGTTTTTGCATGTTCAATTACACGTACCACATCATATAAACCGGGCAGGTCAAACTCATCTTCGGGCTCAAAAGTGCTTAAGGGGTTGGCCACTTTTTGTTCTTTTATGGCCTGGTTAAGGTCTATATATAAAACTGAATTGTAGCGTACACTGGGTTTATCAGAAGAAGCCAGGCTGCCAATAAAGCCAATGAATACAAAAAATACAATTAAAGAAAACACCAGAATGGCTGTTAAGGAGGCCAGAAAAAATTTTAAAAACTGTCGCATAATTTGCATACGGTATTTGGAACCGTTCAAAAATAAAGATATTTGACGGCAGGATCACTTTCAAATTATGAATACATCTTATTTGTTGATAGGCGGCAACCTTGGAAACCGGCCACAAAACCTTGCCAATGCCATTATTGCCATAAAGGAACAATGCGGCATTATTACCCGTTTATCGCCCATTTACGAAACGGCTGCCTGGGGCAATACCAACCAGCCTTCATTTTTAAATCAGGCACTGGCGTTAGATACACAGCTGGAGCCCGAACAACTACTACAGCAATTGCTGGCCATTGAAACCAGCATGGGCCGCATACGCAGCGAGAAGTTTGGTCCACGCACTATTGATATTGATATTTTGTTGTACGGCTCAGCTGTTATAAGTACCGGCAACTTAACCGTACCACACCCGCATTTACCCAACCGGCGTTTTGCATTGCTGCCATTGGTTACCATTGCGCCGCATTATCTGCATCCGCAATTAAACATGACTATTACGGCATTGCTGCAGCAATGCAACGATGACTTGCCGCTTAGTTTATTTGCCCAATAGCAATACTGCCGTTGCAGGGTGCCCCGTTAGCCATGCACAATTCCTAACGGGGTTTACAACGAGCCACCACGGCCCGGTGCCAGCTACCTTATTAAAAATTTTTCCACACACAGCAGGCTTGCCGGTTTTTGTTAATTGCTTTCAGTTATTTTGATGATGCAAATAATTGAACCTGCTTCCAAAACCGAACCTGTTTTTCAATACCAATCACCCACACCAGCACCCAAGCGTACCATGAACCACCATTTTATTACCATAGAAGGAAATATTGGTGCTGGCAAAACCACGCTGGCACATTTGCTGAGTAAACATTACAATGCACGGTTAATTTTGGAAGAATTTGCAGACAACCCCTTTCTGCCAAAGTTTTATGAAAACCCCGGCCAGTTTGCATTTCCGCTGGAATTGTTTTTTATGGCAGAGCGTTACAAGCAATTAAAAGAGCTGATACATACCAAAGATTTATTTCAGAGCATTACAGTTTCTGATTACCTGTTTTCAAAATGCCTGTTGTTTGCAAAAGTAAACCTGCCCGAAGAAGAGTTTCGTTTATACCAGCGCCTGTTTGAAATTATACACCAGCAACTGGTGCAGCCCGATATTTTAATTTACCTGCACGCCCCTGTCAGCAAACTGCAGCAAAATATAAAACGGCGCAACCGCAGTTACGAGCAATCCATACAAGATGGCTACCTGTTTAAAATACAAGAAACTTATACCAGCTACATTAAACAGCACAATATAAAAACCCTGTTTGTAGATGCCAGCAATGCCGATTTCTTGGGCAACGAAAAACACCTGCAGATAATTATTGATGCGCTGGAAAAAGACCTTGACGATGGCCAGCATTATTTTACACTTCCCTGATTGCAGCAGGTTTAAAGTTTAAGTTTTATTTTTGGTAACCAGCAGTTGTGGTACTATTCCACAACGTTGCGTCGCACTCTTCAACCATTTATTATATAGTGAGCCAGATAGAAAACAACCCCATTGCCAACGACCCCTTTGCCTCGTTGCGCTACCGCGAATTCAGGAACTATGCCATTGCCCGTTTCTTCTTCATATTTACGTTAAACATGCAGATTACACTTATCTATTGGAAAGTGTACGAGATAACAAAAAAAGAATTCAGCATCGGCCTTATCGGTCTTATTGAATTTATACCGGCGTTTTGCCTTGCCTTTTATTCTGGTTATTTAATTGATAAAGCAGATAAACGCACGTTGCTGTTGCGCTCTATTGTTGGTAATGTGGTTTGCACAGCTGCACTTTGTTTTGTAACCAGTGCGTATGCCTTGCAGCAGTTTTCTGCAAACACCAACCTGTTAATTATTTACGCCATTGTTTTTTGTATTGGCTTATTACGTCCATTCAGCGGGCCTACTTCATTTGCATTGCTTACCCAATTGGTGCCCAAAGAAATTATTACCAATGCCACCACCTGGCATACCGGCATCTGGCAGGTAGGTGCAGTGGCTGGTCCGGCAGTAGGTGGCATTTTATATGCCAGTGTGGGTATTACCAATACCTTTTATTTAATGCTGTTGTTTTTAAGTGTTGCCGTTGCGGGTATGTATTTTATTGAAAAGAAACCCATCTTAAATAAAGAGCGCAACGAAACCATTGTAGAAAGCGTGGTAAAGGGCTTTAAGTTTGTGTGGCGCACCAAAGAAGTATTAGGCGCTATTTCATTAGACCTATTTGCTGTTTTATTTGGCGGTGCGGTGGCATTGCTGCCGGCCTATGCTGATAAGATTTTGCATGTGGGCGCCAAAGGGCTGGGCATGTTGCGTTCTGCACCGGCGCTGGGTGCTGTGCTGGTGTTGTTATTGCTAACCTTTCAGCCTCTTAAAAAAAAGCAGGGTATTATTATGCTGTGGTGTGTGGCAGGTTTTGGTATCTGCACCATTGTATTTGGTTTATCGCAATTCTTCTGGCTATCGCTGGGCATGTTATTTTTAGCCGGCGCTTTAGATGGCATCAGTGTTATAGTACGCTCCACCATTTTGCAATTAAAAACACCCGATGATATGCGGGGCCGCGTGGCCGCAGTAAGCAGCATTTTTATTATGAGCAGTAACGAGCTGGGGGCTTTTGAAAGCGGTATTACTGCCAACTGGCTGGGTCTGGTGCCGGCAGTTGTGGCAGGCGGTTGTTTAACTATTGCAGTGGTAGCGTTTACATTTATTAAAGCACCAAGTTTGCGTAAATTAGAGTATTGAGGTAACGATATTTTTTACAGTAGTAACCAAAACACGATACGCATGAACCGTAAAAGCTTTTTGCGCCACAGCGCCTTTACTGCCGGTGGATTATTAATAGCACAACAACACCTTTTAGCCAACCTATGGCAGCAACCTGCCTGGAAAATAAAAATGCTGGATGATAAAACCGGCATCTTTACAGAAAGAGGCGGTACTGTACTTTTTAGTTT
>JANRMC010000034.1:0-11148 GCA_033761915.1 Flavihumibacter sp. | reverse complement strand
CAATGGAGATGGATTGAGCGATTTTATATGTGGGGGCTCTTTTTTTAAATACGCAACTGCATTCCTGCAGCAAAAAGATGGCAGATTTAAGAAACAAAGTTTGCTTAAAGATACAACCGCACCAAAGAGTGCTGAAGATATGGGTTTGTTACTTTTTGATGCTGATAATGATAAAGACTTGGATTTATACATAACACGCGGTGGTTTTGAAGCCAAGCAAAACACACCGGCGTATAACGATGTTTTATACCTGAACGATGGTTCAGGTGGCTTTACAGAAGCTAAGGATGGCATACCGGCCAATACAAACAGTAAGTCTTGCGTAAGGGCTTCTGATATTGATAAAGATGGAGATCTTGATTTATTTGTAAGTGGCCGCGTGGACCCCTGGTATTACCCAAAGCCAGTAACCAGTGCTGTTTACAGAAACGATACAAAAGACGGAACTATAAAATTTACAGATGTTACCAAAGAAATAGCAGCACCTCTTATTAATATTGGTATGGTTTGCGACGCTGTTTTTTCTGACTATGATAATGATGGCTGGGTGGATCTTGTTTTAGCGGGAGAGTGGATGCCAATAACTATACTTAAAAATAATAAAGGACTATTTCAAAACGCCACCACAACTGCTAGCATAGGTAATTTACTGGGTTGGTGGAATAGTATTTTGCCGGCCGATATTGATAACGATGGCGATATCGATTATATCTGCGGCAACCTTGGCTTAAACTCTTTATACCGTGCAACGGCAGAAACACCCATGCATATTTGGGGAAGCGATTTTGATAATAATGGCAGCTACGATGCCATCCCTTTTCTCAGCTTTCCGGGCTCTTTTGAGCAACCTGCACGCAAAACCTATCCTGCACCATTACGGGATGATATTATTAAACAAATGATTGGCTTCAGGGCAAAATATAAAGATTACAACAGTTATGCATTAGCCACTATGGAAGAAGTACTGACGGAGGAACAACGAAAAAATGCCATTCACCTGCAGGCAAATTATATGCAATCTGCCTGTTTTATTAATGATGGTAACGGTACATTTACCAATAAGCCATTACCTCTGCAGGCACAGGTTGCACCATTATTTGGTATGTGTGCAGAAGATTATGATGGCGATGGTTTTACCGATCTGGTACTGAATGGTAACGATTTTTCAACAGATGTGGCCGTGGGCCGTTACGATGCTTTCAATGGATTGTACTTAAAAGGAAACGGAAAGGGCGATTTTTTACCTCAGTCAATTTTAAGCAGCGGCATTTTTATACCCGGCAACGGTAAGGCATTGGTAAAATTTATAGCAAAAGATAGCAGCTATTGTCTTTTGGCCAGCCAGAATAAAGGTCCGTTAAAATTATTCCGGCTTAATAAAAAAGTAAAAGCGGTACCCGTCGTTGCAACAGATGCAGTGGTGGTGGTGAATTATAAAAATGGTGCCAAACAGAGACGCGAATTGTATTACGGCGCTTCTTTCTTGTCACAATCAGAACGGTTCATTGCTATTGATGAAAAAATACAATCCATTGAGATAACCGATTACGCCGGTAAAAAAAGAATTATTTCTTTACAATAGAAAACATAAACATTTTAACAGACGATATTTAACAAAAATGAAATCTACCTTATTTGTTTTTTCAATTGCTATAGCAACTTGTTTTATTTTTTTTCTTCCTGCAACCATCAGCTCTTGTAATAATCAACCGGTAACCAAAACAGACAGCGCTCTGTCTGGTCTGTCTGAGAATGCCCAAAAAGGAGCCGCATTGGCAAAACAATATTGCCAGTCTTGCCATTTGTTGCCCGACCCTTCATTGCTGGATAAAAATAGTTGGGCAACCGGCGTATTACCTGCAATGGGTCCGCACCTTGGTATTTTTGTTTATGATACCATGCGTTACCCTTCGCAAAAAAACGACCCCGATCTTGATAAAAACTATTACCCATCACAACCGGTTATAAGTTTTACAGAGTGGCAGCAAGTTATAGATTATTATACAGAAGCTGCTCCTGCAGTTTTGCCAGCACAACCGCCTCACGATAGTATTGAAATGAACCTGCCGGGCTTTGAAGTAAAAACACCCACAGTAAATAATCCGGCACCAGGCATTGCGTATGTTAAAATAAATAACCAGCAACTCTATAGTTTTGATATCATTACTTCTCAACTGACGCAATACAACAACCAGTTACAGTTGGTTCAATCGCTTACCACACGCAGTACTTTTGTAGATATTAATATGAATGCGAACAAATGGGTGGGTTGCAATATTGGTATGCTCAATCCTTCTAATGCTAAGTTTGGAGACCTGCGTTTCTTACAATGGAATAATTCAAAAACAAAACTTATAGAAGATACCGTTTCTTTAACTACAAAACTGGCTCGTCCGGTACAAATTGCAGCAGCCGATTTTAACAAAGATGGTAAAGAGGATTATGCAGTTTGTGAATTTGGTTATTTAACCGGGGCTCTATCCTGGTTAGAAGCAAAAGGAGAGAAGACATTTGAACGCCATGTAATAAAAGCCGTACCCGGCGCTATTAAAATTATTACAGACGATTATAACAAAGATGGTCTTACCGATTTATGGGTGCTTTTTGCACAGGCAGACGAAGGCATTTCGTTATTTACAAACAATGGAAACGGAACATTTTCTGAAGAAAGGGTATTGCGGGTACCTTCCGTTTATGGCTCTACCAATTTTGAATTTACCGATTTTAATAAAGATGGATTTAAAGATATTGTGCTGGCCTGCGGCGACAATGCAGATTACTCCATTGTGTTAAAGCCTTATCACGGCGTCTATGTCTATCTTAACAATGGTAAAAACCAATTTACACAAAAATACTTTTACCCAATAAATGGTTGCTATAAAGCATTGCCCAACGATTATGATAATGATGGGGATATCGATATTGCCACCATTGCTTTTTTTGCCGATTATGAAAAGCAACCACAGGAAGGTTTTGTATATTTAGAAAATAAAGGCAACTGGCAGTTTACACCCCGCACCAATGCCGCCACACAAAAAGGCCGCTGGCTAACCATGGATGCCGGCGATATTGACGGCGATAATAAAATAGATATTGTGCTGGGCAATTTTTCCATACGTCCTTCCAGCACGCCACCAAAATACGATTGGCAAAAAGGCCCTTCTGTATTAGTACTTAAAAATATTGCTAAGTAAAATTATTGGGTAACCAGCTGCTCCGCTTTGGGCAGCAGCCTTGCGTCGCACATTTCAACAGTATCGCTTTTATAAGCTGTAAAATAAGTTGCGGTAATAACTACCACTAAAATTTATCTGGCGAAGCCTTTTATTTGGCTTCGCTTTTCTATTTTTGGTGATATTTGCTTGCTATGACCAATCATTTTATTTACGGAATAGACCACCTGTCTGTTACTAAAGCTATTGCAATTGGCAATGGCACATTACAAGGCGTTTTTACAAAAGATGTTGTTGCGAAAATTGAACAGAGCCACCAGCATGTAAAAGATATTGTGGCTAATAACCATACGGTGTATGGTATTAACACCGGCTTTGGCATTTTAGCCAATACGGCTATTTCTGCACAGGATACGGCTACGCTTCAATATAAAATTTTGCAAAGCCACAGTGTTGGCGTTGGCAAACCCATACCAGAAGCAGTGGCTAAGCTGATGCTGATAACAAAAGTACAGGCACTGGCACAGGGTTTCAGTGGTGTGCAGCTAAGTACATTAGAACGTATTTTATGGCATATAGAAAATAATATTATACCCGTGGTGCCAGAGCAGGGCAGTGTGGGTGCCAGTGGAGATTTAGCGCCGCTGTCTCATTTGTTTTTACCACTTATTGGTTTGGGGCAGGTGTATTGCAATGGTGCTATCTGTAATACACAAGCCGTATTGCAATTACATGGTCTGTCACCAGTAACCCTTGGCCCCAAGGAAGGTTTGGCATTAATTAATGGCACACAGTTTATACTCAGCTTTGCAGTAAAGGCCGTGCAGCGCATGTATAATTGTTTAGAAGCAGCAGATATTATTGGCGCCATGAGTTTGGAAGCACTAACCGGCACCAAAGCTCCTTTTGATGAACGCCTGCACCAGTTACGCCCCTATGCCGGCAGTAAACTGGTGGCACAACGCCTGCGTTTATTATTAGAAGGTTCAGAAATAATGCAAAGCCATATGGACTGTGGCCGCGTACAAGACCCTTATAGTTTGCGCTGCATGCCGCAGGTACACGGTGCCAGCCGCAATGCATGGCAGCACTTAAAAGAGTTAACAGAAATAGAGCTGAATGCAGTAACCGATAACCCCATCATTCTTTCAGCCGAAGACACCATCAGCGGGGGTAATTTTCATGGGCAGCCCCTGGCCCTGCCATTAGACTATGCTTGTTTTGCTGCTGCTGAAATTGGTAATATATCAGACCGCCGTTGTTATTTATTGTTAGAAGGTAAATGGGGTTTGCCCATGTTGCTGATGAAAGATGTTGGTTTAAACAGTGGCTTTATGATACCGCAATACACTACCGCCGCATTGGTTACAGAAAATAAAACATTGTGCTTTCCGGCCAGTGCCGATAGCATCCCCACTTCATTGGGTCAGGAAGATCATGTAAGTATGGGCAGCATCAGCGGCAGAAAACTGAACAAAGTGCTGGATAACCTGGAAAATATTTTAGCCATTGAATTACTCAGCGCCTGCCAGGCCATTGAATTCAGACGGCCGCTAAAAAGCAGTGAGCTGTTAGAATTTGCACACGATTATGTAAGAGACTTTGTAGGCTTTGCCAGTGAAGACCGCATTTTTGCAGATGATATTAATAAAGTAGCCGGGCTTATTAAAGACTTTTCATTTGTTGAAAAACTGGATGCATTTGCCGCCTCTAAAGGTATTGCGTTAAACAAGGGAATGAGTGATGAGTAATCAGTGATGAATAATCAATGATGAGTAATTAATAATTGTTCTAGTTGCAGTAAGTGCCACCGTTGAATAGTGCGACGCAACGATGCTGCCATGAAAAACTACTGCTTACAACCCAAATACTAAACAGACTTTTATATGAATACAATTACCCGCCAGTACGATGCTGTTAAATACAAAACACCCACGGGCACGCAACTGAATTGCAAGGGATGGATACAGGAAGCTGCGCTGCGCATGCTGCTGAATAATTTAGACCCTGCTGTGGCAGAACGCCCCGATGATTTAATTGTGTATGGCGGCCGGGGCAAAGCAGCCCGCAATTTTGAAGCGCTGGATGCGATTATTGCATCCTTAAAAGTGCTGGAGAATGATGAGAGTTTATTAATACAAAGCGGTAAGCCGGTGGCTATTTTAAAAACGCATAAAGATGCGCCGCGGGTACTCATCAGCAACAGTCAGCTGGTACCTAACTGGGCCAACTGGAAACATTTTGAAGAGCTGGAACAAAAAGGGTTGATGATGTATGGACAAATGACGGCCGGAAGTTGGATTTATATAGGTAGTCAGGGTATTGTACAGGGCACGTATGAAACCTATGCAGCCGCAGCCGATAAACATTTTAACGGCACCTTAAAAGGTACATTAAACGTAACAGCTGGTTTGGGTGGTATGGGCGGTGCGCAACCGTTAGCCATTACCATGAACGAGGGTGTGGCGCTGATTGCAGAAGTGGAAGAGTGGCGCATTGATAAACGCATTGAAACAAAATACCTGGATGAAAAATTTACGGATATAGATACGGCCATTGATGCGGCATTGCAATACAAAGCAGCCGGCATTGCCAAAAGCATTGGTGTATTGTGCAATGCCGTACACCTGTTGCAACGTTTAATTGAGCGGAATGTAATACCCGATACCTTAACCGACCAGACCAGTGCACACGATCCGCTGATTGGTTATATACCCCATACACTCAGCAACGAACAGGCTAATGTGTTAAGAACTGAAAACGCCACAGAATACCTGCACCGCAGTTACGAAACCATGTACCTGCACGTGCAACTGATGCTGCAGTTAATGGATAAAGGCGCTATTACTTTTGACTATGGTAATAATATACGGGCAAGGGCTAAGGAGTTTGAAGAAAAAGCGGTGCAGGCTGGTGCTGCATTAGAAGCCTGCCGCAGCACACAGCATGCGCCTTTTGCTTTTCCGGGTTTTGTGCCGGCCTATATCCGTCCGTTGTTTTGCGAGGGCAAGGGCCCGTTCAGGTGGGCTGCATTGAGTGGAGACCCTGCAGATATTGCGGTAACCGATGAACTGATATTAAATATGTTTCCTCAAAACAAAAGCATGCTGCGCTGGATGCAGATGGCAAAAGAAAAAATTGCCTTTCAGGGTTTGCCGGCACGCATTTGCTGGTTAGGACAAGGAGAACGTGAAAAAGCCGGACTAGCTTTTAACGAACTGGTGCGCACCGGTAAAGTAAAAGCGCCCATTGTTATTGGCAGAGATCATTTAGATACGGGCAGTGTTGCCAGCCCCAACCGAGAAACAGAAAGTATGTTAGATGGCAGCGATGCCGTGGCCGACTGGCCCATATTAAATGCATTGGTAAACACAGCCGGTGGTGCCAGTTGGGTAAGCCTGCATCATGGCGGTGGCGTGGGCATGGGTTACAGCATTCACTCAGGTATGGTAATAGTGGCCGATGGCACGGCCGATGCTGCAGCCAGATTGCAACGCGTATTAAGAAACGACCCCGGCATGGGCGTTATACGCCATGCCGATGCGGGGTATGATATTGCTAAGGATACACAGAAAGCCCACCACCTCAATTTTAAAGATCGCTTGTAAAACTATTTGGTAACCAGCGGAAGTATTTCATAGCAGCAGCCTTGCGTCGCACACTTCAACTGCAAAACTTTACCGGGCAGAATGGTTGAGTATTGATAATGGATCATTCAGAAGGGGCAGTTTGTAATTGTTGTAATCATTCTTGTTTTACAAGAAATATTTTATTCGGTAGGAACAGGCAATGGGTAAATGTTAAGATAGACAAATGCGTTCCGTAGGAATGCAGGGTGGTGGAATTAGAGGTTGTAATTTTCCTGATTACGTCACAGCGGATATCGATGAAGGGCCTTGTATAATTGAATTGATATGCATGGGTTTGGTTATGCAACACCTACAGGCTGACGTATAGAGGTTGGATGTTGCTGATTATTTGCTATTTTTACTATGGCATCTGTTTAAACAATTAACATGCTTAATAATGACACCACAAACAAAATACAGGATATCATTAGCGGAACATACATTGATTGGCAAACAGATACTTGCACAGCAACCCGCAATTTCTTATGCGGCAGCTATCTCCCAAGTACAACGGTTAAGAAAGATTTCGAAAACAACTCAAAAGTCAAGAAAGAGCAGGAAATCGCTTTAGTAAAGTATGTAAATGACATTAATTTATGGATGGAGACACCTCCAGAAACAGATCGTTTTCTCACAGAAGGGGGTGAAGCAGCAGTTTATTTGAGTCCTGATGGAATGAGTGTGATAAAATTAAATGATGCGATTTATTATTCAACCTGGCTAGATTTTTTTACCAGTTTATTACTCCATAATCAAATATTTCAAGCTACAAAGTATGAATTGATTGGTTTTGTAAAAAATCATGGGTGTTTACAAGCTGCATTAAGTCAGCAATTTGTTATCTCTGATAGTGCTGTTAATTTGTCTGATGTTAAATTTTTCCTTGAATATAATGGCTTTGAAAACACTAAAAGGAATGATTATTATAATAGTGAACTTGGAATTATTTTGGAAGACATACATGATGAAAATGTAATAATAAATAGTGGGATTATTTTTTTTATAGATACGGTTTTTTATGTTGATCTTGAAAGGAAAAGAAAAATTGATTCGTGAAATGATAAATAGATTTAATTATTTACACCATGAACCATTGCCTGCACAACCCTGTTTATAATGCCTTGCTTACCGGTGATAAACACCTGTCAAACGGTACGGCAACGGCACAGTGGTATGATGAAGCAGTGTCTCCGTTTGTAGGTTTTGCAGCCAATAATAAAAACGGATTTGATGAATTGCACAGCCTGCTGCCGGAAGGCAGAAAAATTTTATATGCCATTCCTTCCATTATAACACAACCCAAAGGCTGGCAGGTGCAACACGAGATAAAGGGCTTGCAGTTTGTATACGAAGGCAACGGAGATTTTACCAACGATTCCACAGCAGTACAGCCATTAACCACCACACATGTAGCGGAAATGATTGCCTTGACAAAATTAACCAAGCCGGGACCATTTGCTGCTAAAACAATACTCTTTGGGGCCTATCATGGTATTTTTAAAAACGGTCGGTTAGTGGCCATGACAGGCCAGCGCATGCACCCGGAAGACTACAGCGAGATCAGTGCCGTATGTACGCACCCCGATTATTTGGGCAAAGGCTATGCCTCTGTTTTAATACAACATCAATTGCAACTGATTTTAGAGGAAGGCCGTAAACCTTTTTTGCATGTAAGAGCCGATAATGAAAGGGCAGTTGCATTATACCACCGCCTTGGGTTTACCATCAGCCGCCCCATGAATTTTTATTTTATGCAAAAGCAATAGTTGCTTTTTAGCCTGAAAGTTTATTGGGTTTGCTGTTTTTGCTGCAGTGTCAGTACAATAAACTCTGCGGGTCTTATAATGGCTGTTTTAATGGTAATGCGCATTCGGTTTTCAGCTATATCATCTGCTGTCATAGTAATGCCGGCGCCAATATCAACACTAAAAGCTTCATCGGGTTTGTTGCCGCATAGGGCACCCTGTTTCCAAAGCGATACTAAAAAATTTTCAACTGAAGCTTTAAGGGTTACCCATGTGTTATTATTGTTGGGTTCAAAAATATAGGCCTGCATGGCCAGTTTCAGGGATTGTTCAATCATGATAAGCGTACGTACCACATTTACATATTTCCAGTCCATACTGTTTCCATCTAATGTTCGGGCACCCCATACCAATGTGCCAGCACCGGGAAAGCTGCGGATGGCATTGATGGATTTGCCATCCACTGCATCAATATTCATGCTTTCCTGCTGCTGCGTAGTGATCTCAATAGTGGGAGCAATGGCAGCGCTGATAGGTACATTGGCAGGTGCTTTCCATACCCCTCTGGCATTGTCTGATGCTGTAAAAATACCGGCTATGGCGCCGGAAGGCGGTAGTTGGTTGTATACAAAGAGCATTTCTTCAATAAGCTTTTTGTAAACAGGGCTGCAGGCCAGTAGTGATTGATGCAAATGTAATTTGTTTTGCTGCAGTTGTTCCAGGGTGGCGGCTTTAATACCGGCTGCAATTTTTTTTGCCGGTGGTTCTGGTAGTAAATTTTCAAGATCAATGGCGGCATCCAGGTTGGTAAAATTAATTTCAGCGATGCTGGCAATAGTGGCATTCAGAAAGGGAGCATAGGCGATGCCATATTTTAAATAGTTGTTACCCATGCTTTGCCGGAATGTTTGCAAGTCGCTCTTTAAATTTTCAGGGCTTGTTTGTGCTATATCAAAAACAGCTACCCGGTTTTGCATGGTTGCACAGTGTTGCAATGCCAATTGATACACCGGATAAGCTTCAATGCCTTTGGCAATAATATCGGGCATTACTATAATTGTTGGTTCTGGTTCCTTCTCTAATATTTTAAAAACAGTTGGTGTGGTAGTAGTGCCGGTAAAATCTGCAGTATTAATTGTATGGGCAGGGTTATTGCCGTATATGCCAATAGAAAGAATGTAGCATTCTCCGCCACCATTTGCATAAAAGAAACGGATGGCATTATAAAAATAAAGCCGCGTATTTTCATCTTGCTGCAATGTGAAGCCGTTAACGGTAAAACTGTTTGCTGCACTAGTGCCGCTTCCTGCAACCTGTTTGAAAACGGGCTGTATGCCATGGCCAAAAATCTGTATGTATTCTGAAAGCGAATTAATTCTTACAGGCTTGTATAGAAGTGACTTTCCGTTGAATGTCGCTTTTTCTGTATATCCAATAAAAACCGGAATGGCCGTTGCTACAGGTACTACTGTATTGGGGAAGGCATTTTTTTCTTCTATATAAACGCCCGGTGTTTGCAGTGGCATACTGAAATTTTAATGGTTATCTGTAATTTATGAAAAACAATTCTCAAACGGATTTTATTTTACATTTGATAAAACTTAGTACATGAAACCGCTATTCTTTTTGTGTGTTCTTATAATTGCTGCTGTTACCCTAAAGGCGCAGGCCGGTAAAAATGTTGTTTTAAAATTAGACAGCACTAAAAAAGTGGAGGTAGTGGAAACGGCCTGTGGTCAGTGTCAGTTTGGTTTGCCGGGTAAAGGGTGTAATCTGGCAGTCAGAATAAATGGCAAAGCTTATTTTGTAGATGGTACCGATATAGACTCTCATGGCGATGCACATGCCAGCGATGGTTTTTGCAATGCGGTACGTAAGGCTTTTGTGCAGGGGGCCGTGGTAAATAACCGCTACCAGGTTACCTGGTTTCAGTTAGCAGCTGCCAAACCCGCTGCAGAAAAAAAGAAAGGATGATTGTTGAAGCCCACTATTGGCATTGCCGTTGAAGTGAGTGACACAACGATGCTTAACCGGAGATATCATGCTGGTTATATAATTAAAAGAGAGCAACCGCGGTTGCTCTCTTTTAATTGATGGACACAGTAAACTATTAATGACGCTGTATAATAATGATTGTTTTATTTACTCGTGAATAATGGCTGTTGAACCTTGTGCAGAAGGTATCAGTTCAATTATTTTATCGGGCTGCACCTGTACTTCGTGCCGGTGCGAAATATAGATGATGGTGATTTTCTTAAGTGCGGCAATGGCGTTAATGAGTTGTATAAAGATGTCGGTATTTTCATCATCCAAACCAGCGGTGGGCTCATCTAAAATTAAAAGCGGCGGTAGTTTTATCAGGGCTCTTACCACCATTACAATGCGCTGCTCACCGGCGCTTAATTGGTTAAAACGTTTGTTGTGATAATGTGGCCCCAGAATTTTTAACCACGCCTGTGCTGTTAATTCTTGTGCTTCGGTGGGTGTTTCATAAAGGCCAATGCTATCAGTGAGGCCTGAGAGAATCATATTAATGACAGGCTCGCTGCGGTTAAAGAGCAAGGTCATGGCAGGGTAGCAATAACCAATATTTTTTTTATT
>JANRMC010000033.1:0-4482 GCA_033761915.1 Flavihumibacter sp. | reverse complement strand
GTTTTACCCCAATACAGAAGGGCTGGAGACTTTTCCTGATTTAGAACTGCGGATGCGCTGGTACGAAAAACATGCGGCACCATTAAGTGTGGATGCTATAAGACACTGCCTGGAAGGCGTACAAAGCACTGCTGAAATTACCCATCTTATAACAGTAAGTTGCACGGGTATGAGTGCCCCCGGTTTGGATTTACAGGTAATGGATTTATTAGACCTGCCACGAACCATACAACGCAGCTCTGTAAACTTTATGGGTTGCTACGCCGCCATACATGCTTTAAAAATGGCCGATGCTATTTGTAAAACATCGGTTACTGCCAAAGTGGTAATTGTATGTACAGAACTATGCACCCTGCATTTTCAGAAAGAAGCCACGGCAGATACCATTGCCAGCAGTTTGTTGTTTGCAGATGGCGCTGCGGCAGTGTTGGTAACACACGACAGTAACGCGGCACATGGCTACCGCATTACAGATTTTTACAGTGAGGTAATACCAAAGGGTAAAAAAGACATGAGCTGGGAATTATCCGGCACCGGTTTTTTAATGACGCTGAGTGGTTATGTGCCCGATTTAATTGAGGCAGATTTCAGCAACCTTACGAACAAAGCCCTTGCGCAGGCCGGGGTACAAAAAAATGAAATAGCCAATTGGTGTATACACCCCGGTGGCAAACGCATTGTGGAAGCCATACAAAAAAGCCTGCAATTGCAGCCACAACAACTGCAGCATTCTTACAATGTGCTGCGGGAGTTTGGCAACATGTCATCGCCCACCATATTGTTTGTATTGCAGCGTATTTTTAAAGCACAGCAACAAAACCATAACAAACAAAAAGTGTTTGCTGCTGCTTTTGGCCCCGGCCTTACGATGGAGACTTTTATATGCACACCCGAATAATTTATTTTAAACAACTGCATTGAATTTTAAACAGCGTTCATACGAAAAAGAGTTACTGGATGGAACAGATATTCCGTTTGCAGCTATTAAGCGCAATATGCAAGAGCTGAATACCATTAATACTTTATTGGGTGGGCACGCTATTACTGTTAATGGCTTCCGCCAACTGGCAACAAATAATGACTGCCATATTTGTGAAATAGGTTGTGGTGGCGGCGATAACTTATTAGCTGTTGCAAAAGCTTGTAAGTTTTCCTTACAATTAACCGGTATTGATTTAAACGCCGATTGTATTGAAGTGGCTGCAACTACTTTAAAAAATTACGAGGCGGTATTAACCGTAAGCGATTATAAAGCGGTGCAATGGCAGCAGGCGCAACCAGATATTATTTTCTCATCGTTGTTTTGTCATCATTTTACCAATGAAGAACTGGTAAGCCAGTTGCAATGGATGCAGCAGCATAGCACTAAAGGGTTTTTTATAAATGATCTGCACCGGCATTGGCTGGCTTATTATTCAATAAAATGGCTGACAGCATTGTTCTCAAAATCGTACCTGGTAAAAAATGATGCGCCTTTATCGGTACGTCGTGGCTTTCGCCGAAAAGAATGGAGGGTGTTACTGGAAAAGGCAGGCATTGAAAATTATTCAATACAATGGAAATGGGCTTTCAGGTGGTTAATTGTAGTGCGTAAATAATACAACTTGCAGCAAAAAACAATATATGATGTGGTAATAATTGGTGGCGGACTGGCCGGTCTTTCACTGGCTATACAGTTGCGGCATCATTCATACAAGGTATTGGTGCTGGAAAAAGAACAGTACCCCTTTCATCGTGTTTGTGGTGAGTATATCAGTTTTGAAAGCTGGGATTTTTTAGAAAGCCTCGGTTACCCTTTAAGTGAAATGAACTTACCGGTAATTAATCACTTTATTGTTACAGCACCCAACGGTTTAAAAGTAGAACGCACGTTGCCTCAAGGTGGTTTTGGCATCAGCCGTTATAAGATAGATGCTGAGCTGGCACAACTGGCAAGGCAAGCAGGAGCAATGGTGTTAGAAGGCGTAAAAGCAACCGATGTGGTGATGGTAAATCAGTTCAATCATATATCCACCAACCGGGGTTTGTTTAAAGCAAAGCTGGTAGTGGGTTGTTTTGGCAAGCGCAGTAATATAGATGTAAAATGGAAGCGAAACTTTATTAACCATAAAGCCACCCGGTTAAACAACTACATTGGGGTAAAGTACCATATTAAAACCAGGCTGCCGCAAAATGCTATTGCCCTGCATAATTTTAAAGATGGGTACTGCGGCGTATCAAAAGTAGAAGGCGATGAATATTGTTTGTGTTATTTAACCACCGCTGCCAACCTGCAGGCTTATGGTAACTCTGTTAAAGCTATGGAAGAAAAACTGCTTTACCAGAACCCACACTTGAAAGAGCTGTTTGCCAGTTCAGAATTTTTATGGAAAGAACCCGTAACCATTGCTCAAGTTTCTTTTCAGAAAAAAGAATTGGTGTATAATAACATGCTTATGCTGGGCGATGCGGCTGGTATGATTGCACCGCTCTGCGGCAATGGAATGAGCATTGCATTACATGGCAGTAAAATAGCAGCGGGTTTGTTGCATCAGCATCTGCAGGGGCAAATTACCTATCACCAATTGTTGTATCTATACCAGCAGCAATGGCAACAATTATTCAGCCGGCGTTTATGGGTGGGGCGTTTTATACAGCGTATCTTTGGCAAACCGTTTCTTACCAGTATTTTTTTACAATTGCTTAAACCTTTTCCCCCAATTATTAGTTTTTTAATACGGCAAACGCATGGTAAGCCGTTTTAAATAAGTAAAATGCCAGGCAGGTATGCGCAGTAAAATAACCATTTATATTCTCTGTTTCTGTTTGTCCTTGTTTGCAAGGGCGCAAAACTATCGTGCCCTGCATGGCTCTCCCTATGCCGGTAGTTTAGGGGTGCATAATAACCCGGCCAGTATTTTGCATGCCCCCTATAAATGGGATCTTACACTCTTTGGCGCACAATTTAAAACCAGTACCAATGCCCTTACGGTGGTAGATTATTCTTTATTATCAAGCCCTGCCAATTCAAAGTATTTTATTAATAATGGCGAGTACAAACGTTTTGCCGATCAGGCTATCAATTTCAACCTGCTCAATGCACGCATTGCCATTGGTAAGAAAAAAGCAATAGGCTTTGGTGTCAACATTCGTGGCTATAACAATTTAAACACCGGCACCTTTAATTATATAGATACCGCCAAAACCTTTGGAGATTTTTTTAAGCAAAATCCCAATACCACGTATCAAATGGACCAGGTGCATAGTGCCATGGCAGAATTTTATTTTGCATACAGCCAAACCATTTTTGATAACAGTACAGCCCGTTTAAATGCAGGCATAACGCTAAAGGCAGGAAGGGGTATTTCTGGCAGTAATGCCTCTCTGCTAAATGGCCGTGTAAGCAGCACAATCGTAAATAACCGTCCGGTATACACAATCAACAATGTATTATTACAGTATGGATATTCTTCCAATTACGATCGTATGCCAAAAGGCGGCACTAATAATCTGGCAAACTTTTTTAAGTATACAGAAGGTGCTGCTACTATTGACGGCGGTGTGGAGTTTATAATAAAACCACAGGAAGTAACCGATTATTACGATGATGATAATTTTTACGACTATAACTGGAAGCTGGGCTTGAGCATACTGGATGCCGGCCTTGCCAATTTTAAATACGGCACAGAAAGTAGGGTGGCCAGTGGTGTAAAAGCCGGCATTACCAATGTGCAGTTAGATAATACTTTTGATTCCACCATCACCTCGCTGCAAATTTTTAACGATAGTCTGGCATCAGTAGCGGGCAGCATCAGCAACCTGGGCGGCAGTCATTTTCAGGTTATCAATCCCATGCGGGTGGTATTGAATGCAGACCGGTTTATTTATGGCGCCTTCTTTGTAAATGCAGAACTTTCTATTAACATACCCACTGGTTTTTTAAAAGAATACAAACGGGTAAATGAAATTAACCTGCTTACCATTACTCCCCGCTGGGAAACCCGTAAATGGGGCGCCTACCTTCCTTTGTCTTTCAATAACAATAACCAGTTTTGGGTGGGTGGTGCTTTTAAAGCCGGCCCCTTATTAATTGGTGTGCATAACTGGAGCAATGTGTTTTCAAAAAAGAAAATACAAAATGGCGGCGGCTATATTGCACTGGTACTGCGTGCCAGAGAAGATGCTGCAGGTAAAAAAGACCGCCGTTTAAACTGTCCCACTATATTTTAAGAGCAATTGTTGGTAGCCGGCAGTTGTTTTTCATAGCAGCAGCCGTTGCGTCGCACACTTCAGCGGTGTTGTTCAAATCAGCAACTCATAAAATTGTGGTTGGCTCTTTTCTGTTTATTCCAAAACAGGCATTATCATTGTATATAATTTTAATACAGCATTATGTTACGATGTACTTTTTTACTTTTTCTCTGTTGCCAACTATTGCAAGCTGCTGCACAAAATAAAACCCAAAAGCAAGAGAGTTTGTATATGCTGGATAATGAGTGGAAA
>JANRMC010000032.1:0-57358 GCA_033761915.1 Flavihumibacter sp. | reverse complement strand
AGGCAATGCCACTGCCCTATTTGCGTTGGTAGTAGCGCCGAAACCATTATTTTTGACAACATGTTTCCTATTTGTAAAAAAGAGGTACGACAATTTTTTAGCAGTCTTACCGGTATAATTGCCCTGGCAGTGTTTCTGCTGTTAAATGGCTTGTTTCTTTTTGTTTTTCCTGATACCAATGTATTTGATTTTGGCTATGCCAGTCTGGAAAAATTTTTTGAACTGGCCCCATGGATTTTAACCTTTTTAGTGCCCGCTATTACTATGCGCAGCCTGGCTGAGGAATTTAAAGGTGGCAACTACGAGATATTGCAAACAAAACCCATCAGTGCCACTCAGTTAGTAGGCGGCAAATACCTGGGTGCTTTAATAATTGTATTGCTGGCACTTTTACCCACCGTTATTTATGTATTTGCCGTGCAGGCTGTAAGTGCCGATAATGCGGGTATTGATACCGGCGGCACCATTGGCTCATATATTGGCTTGCTTTTTTTAGCAGCGGTATTTACAGCCATAGGCATTTGCTGCAGCAGTTTTACCAACAATGCCGTGGTGGCCTTTATTGTAAGTGCCTTTGCCTGCTTTTTATTATATACCGGTTTTAATGCCATCAGCCGCATACCTGCTTTAAGTGGTGGCGCTGACTACTATATAGAAATGCTGGGAATAGATTTTCATTACCGCAGCATCAGCCGCGGGGTTATAGACAGCCGCGATATAATTTATTTTATTTCCATCATCCTCTTCTTTCTGTTATTTACTAAAAGAAACCTTATTACACGCAAACCATAATGAAACAACTACTATCAAAAAAATATTGGTGGGCTTTGCTGATACTGGTGCTGGTAGCTGTTAACTGGCTGGCCGCTCTCTTTCATTTCAGAATAGACCTTACTGCAGAAAAAAGATATACCCTGGCCCCAGCCACTAAAACCTTATTAAAAAATCTAAAAGAACCGGTAGACATTACTGTTTTTTTAAGTGGCGATATGCCGGCTGGCTTTAAAAAACTGGCCAATAGCAGTGCCGAGGTGCTGCAGGAGTTTAAAGAAACCGGAAAGGGTAATATTATTTACCGTTTTGAAAAACCGGCAGAAGGGCTGAACGATACACTGAAAATGCAGTTCATTGATTCGTTGCAGCAACTGGGCCTTAGCCCCATGAATGTGAAAGCACAGGTAAAAGAAGGAGAAGGACAGGAAGAACGCTATGTTTACCCCGGTGCTGTTATAAGCTACAAAGGCCGCATTACCGCGGTAGATTTTTTACAGGGGCAGAGCAATGTGGATGGCTTAAACTCTTTAAACAATGCCGAAGCTTTATTAGAATATAAGCTGGCCAATACCATACAAAAAATTACACAAGACTCTGTGCCTTTAATTGGTTACCTGTTGGGCAACGGAGAACCTTTTAGTTATAATGTGTGGGATTTAATTGAACGCACCCTTAAAAAAACCTACTCGTTTTCTTTTTTACCCATTGATAGTGTAAAAGCCATTCCGCCATTTTTTAATGCCGTGGTTATAACCAAACCCACCCAAGCTTTTACAGATGAGCAAAAGCTGAAGCTGGACCAATACGTAATGCAGGGCGGAAAAATTTTATGGATGATAGATAACCTGTATGCAGAAATGGATAGCCTGCAGCGCAGCCAGAATGAGTTTATTGCTTTTGACCGCGGCCTTAATCTGCAAGATCAGTTGTTTAAATACGGTGTACGCATTAATCAGGACCTGGTGCAAAGTCTTGCCAGCGATAAAATACCTTCTGTAGTGGGTAATATGGGGGGTAAACCACAAATAGAATTATTGCCCTGGCCTTATTTTCCGTTGCTGTCTAATACCAGCAACCACCCCATTGCAAAAAATTTAGATTACGTGGTCAGCCAGTTTCCAAACAGTATTGATACCGTGCAGGCCAATGGCATTACTAAAACTATTTTATTAAACACGGCATCTGAAGCCCGCAGCCTTAACACCCCAGCCAAAGTAAGCTGGAACAGTATACAAACAGAAGACGACTTAAAAACCTTTAATAAACCCAATATACCCGTAGCTGTTTTGCTGGAAGGTTCTTTTGCATCCTTCTTCAACAACCGTTTAACCACGGCTATGAGAGACAGTTTAAACAGCATCAACACACCATTTAAAGCACAAAGCAACCCCACTAAAATGATTGTGATTGCAGATGGTGATATTGCATTAAACAGCGTAAGCCAAACCGACGGACCATTGCAAATGGGCATGAACCCTTATACCAAATACAAATATGCCAATAACGAGTTTATTGCAAATTGTATAGAATACCTGGTGGGCAACAGCGGCATTTTAGAAACCCGCAGTAAAGATTTTACCCTGCGCCTGCTTGATAAAAAGAAACTGGAAGAAAGCAAAACCACCTGGCAGGTAATTGCCATTGCAGTACCCCTGCTGCTGGTTATTATTTTTGGAGCGCTTTACCAGTGGTTGCGCAAAAGAAAATACAGTAAATAATTTTTATACAACTATAATTATTAAGCTGGTGTTTATGACACCAGCTTTTATTTTTCATGGCGGCATCGTTGCGTCGCACACTTGTGCAGTGTGTCCGTAAGTCAGCAAGCCCTAAACCTTATGCCTTACACCTTTTACCATAGCCGAAGTGTGCGACGCAACAATGCCTAACCGGAGTTACTAAAGCTGGTTACAAAAAAATTACGCAGTTGCCACGGCCGGAAAAACGCCTTTATGCATGCGGGCTAAAAACTGGTGCATCTTTTCCATGCCATCCACATCTTTTACCAGCAGGTAAAAGAGGCGGCCGTTTTGTTTTAGCTGTGCTTTATTGGTTTGCGTTTGTATATAGGTCAGAATATCGCGGAAGATGTTTGATTCAAAATACGGAGAATCGGGGCGATTAATAAAATAACAGCGCAGGGTTTCGTCTTTCAAACTCATTTTTTCAAAACCCAGTGCTACTGCCAGGCGTCGGCAACGCACGGTAATAAATAAATCTTCTACCTGCTGGGGTATGGGGCCAAAGCGATCGTGCAACTCGGTATGAAAATGTAAGAGTGCTTCTTCACTTTCACAATTATCTAAACGGGTGTAGAGCGATAAACGTTCTGCAATACTTTCTACATAACTATCCGGTATCAGAATTTCAAGATCGGTATCAATGGTGCAATCGTGTACAAAATCATCCTGCTGTTGTATTTCTTCTTTAAACACTTCTTTAAAGCGGGTACGCTTTAATTCGCGGATGGCTTCATCTAAAATTTTCTGATACATTTCAAAACCAATCTCTGCCATAAAACCGCTTTGCTCTCCGCCCAGCATATTGCCGGCACCGCGTATATCCAGATCTCGCATGGCTATTTGAAAACCGCTGCCCAATTCACTGTGTTGTTCTAATGTTTGCAGGCGCTTGCGGCTGTCGCTGGGCAAGGTAGCTAACGAAGGGGCCAGCAAATAACAGAATGCTTTTTTATTGCTGCGCCCTACACGGCCACGTAGCTGGTGCAAATCGCTTAAACCAAACTGGTGGGCGTTGTTTACAATAATGGTGTTTACATTGGGTATATCCACGCCGCTTTCTACAATATTAGTGCATACCAGTACATCGTATTTACGATCTATAAAATCTAAAATTCGCTGCTCCAGCTCAAACCCATCTAACTGGCCGTGTGCAAAGCCAATACTTAAATCGGGACAAAGGCCTTGTATAATATTGGCCATTTCTGACAAGCCCATTACGCGGTTGTGTATAAAAAAGACCTGCCCGCCCCTTTCAGTTTCATAGTAAATAGCATCGCGGATAAAATCTTCATTATACCCATGCACTTCTGTTTGTATGGGCTGTCGGTTGGGTGGCGGGGTATTAATAATACTTAAATCTCTTGCACCCATTAAGCTAAACTGCAGGGTACGTGGTATGGGTGTGGCAGTAAGCGTTAAGCAATCTACATTGGTGCGCAGGGTTTTAATTTTTTCTTTAGCTGCTACTCCAAATTTCTGCTCTTCGTCAATAATCATTATGCCCAGGTCTTTAAACTGTACCTCTTTGCCCAATAATGCGTGGGTGCCTACAATAATATCAATCTTACCTTCTTTTAGTTGCTGTAAGGTTTCTTTTTTTTCTTTACTGCTTTTAAAGCGGTTTATATAATCTACTGTAACCGGAAAATCTCTCAATCGGTCGCTAAAAGTTTTATAATGCTGAAATGCCAGAATGGTGGTAGGTACTAATATTACGGCCTGCTTACCATCGCAACAGGTTTTAAATGCGGCACGTATGGCAATTTCTGTTTTACCAAAACCCACATCTCCACACACCAGCCGGTCCATGGGCGATGGCGATTCCATATCTTTTTTTACATCACCGGTTGCTTTGGCCTGGTCGGGTGTGTCTTCATAAATAAAAGAAGCTTCCAGTTCTGTTTGCATATAATTATCCGGCGTGTGCTGAAAACCCTGTTGTGCCTTACGCTGTGCATACAACTTAATTAAATCAAAGGCAATTTCTTTAACCCTGATTTTGGTTTTTTCTTTCAGTTTATTCCACACATCGCTGCCCAGTTTATTAATCTTGGGCACATTGCCTTCTTTACCGGTGTATTTAGAAATTTTGTGCAGCGAGTTGATGTTTACATACAGTATATCGCTGTCTTTATAAATAATGCGTACGGCTTCCTGCAACTTGCCATTCACTTCTATTTTTTGCAAGCCGCTGTAAGTGCCCACGCCATGGTCTATGTGGGTTACATAGTCGCCCGGTTGCAAATCCCGCAGGGTGCGCAGGGTAATGGCTTTATTTTTATTGTAAGCCTGCTTTACTTTGTATTTATGGTAGCGCTGAAATATCTGGTGATCGGTATAACACACCACTTTCAAATCATCATCAATAAATCCTTCATGTACCGCTACCGGCACGGGTGTAAAAGCAATTGCTGCTTTCAGGTCTGCAAAAATGCTGTAGAGCCGTTCCAGCTGTTTGGGGTTTTCTGCAAAAATGTAAATGCTATACTTTGCGGCTTCGCGGCTTTTTAAATCTTTAATCAGTAAATCAAACTGGCGGTTAAATGCCGGCTGCTGCTGTGTTTTAAAATTAATTTCAAAACTGCTTTTTCCCGGAAACAGAGGCTCTCTTCCAAACTCAATAACATGGCGCTGCTGTATCTGCTGCACCAATGTTGTTACAGGTACAAAATCGTTAATAGTAACTGCTGTTTTTTCCAGTTCGTCTTCCTCATTCAGCCGCTCCTTCTTTGTGCCACCGGTTGCTTTGTAGTAAGCAATGTATTGGTCCAGGTCTTCATGCTGCTCTTTAACCGCTTCTTCAATCACATCCCAATCCTGCATCCACACAACAGTATTCTCTGGTAAAAATTCAAACAACGATACTTTCTCGCTGCTATCAAACTGTGTTTCTACGTTGGGTATAATGGTTACCTGCAACAACTTTCGCTCACTCAGTTGTGTTTCGGGGTCAAACAAACGTATCGAGTCAATATCGTTGCCAAACAATTCAACACGATAAGGTTTTTCATTACCAAAAGAATAAATATCTAAAATGCCGCCGCGTACAGCAAACTGCCCCGGTTCATACACAAAATCGGTACGCTCAAAACCATAATCAACAAATTTTTCCAGTGTGGCATTTACATCCAGCGTGTCGCCCGCTTTCAGGTAAATCATATTACCAGCCAGCGCTTTCGGCAATACCACTTTTTCAAATAATGCTTCCGGGTAAGTAACCAATATTTTTTTGTTTCCACCTTGGCTTAATTTGGTTAACGCTTCGGTGCGCAGCATTACATGGCTGCTGTTCAGCAGTCTGAAGTTTTTCTTATTCTTAAAAGAAGAGGGAAAATAAAAAAGATCCAGCGCCCTGGTTAAACTTTCAACGGAGTTATGAAAGTACGCCGCTTCTTCAGCATCATTCAGCACCACCACATGGTTCAGTTGCTGTGCCGCTTCGTGCATAAACAAAGCCCCTAAAACAAAAGAAGGAGAACTGCCCTGCAGGTTATGCAGGTAAAGTTGCTGAGGCTGAGACATAGTAATCCTGTCCGCAATACTAAAAATGCGGCCATCCTTCACATATCCCTGCTGCAGCGTCTCTAAATTCATCGGGCGGCAAAGATAAGTGCTTTCTTTTTTTCAAATTACCTCTTAATAAAGAATTTAAATGGGGGGCCAGCAGCAGCAATACTATTCAGCAGTTCTTGCGTCGCACCCTTCAGCAATTGAAGGTTGGCGGGGCAATGGTGTTTAATTAATACCCTATTATGATTATCTATTAACGTGTACTTCCATTCTTTTCATCGTCTTAATTTCTCTTTTTTTGAAATCATTTTGGGTTGTAAAAAAGAAAACGATTTTTTGTCTATAATGCTTAACACGGCCATTTTTAAAAATAAAAAAGTCGATTGTTGGAGAAATACTTAAATTTTTATGCCCTATTAAAAAATCAAGGAAAAATTGTTGCCACTCTTCTATTGGCAAATAAACGTATGCATATGACCCAATCACATCCCCAAATCCTGGTTGTTCTACATTTTTATCAGACAATAAAAAGTTCAGGAAGAAGTCATAAGTATCGGAATTTGTTATTACAACATTATTAAATTTTGCTTCATTTAAATAAAAGTCATTGGCTCTGCATGTGTCTTTTTTAATTGTATAAATAGAACCTTCATAATCATTATCTTTTTCAAACCTAATTGCATTGCAATTAAACACTACAATTAAAGTGTCTTTATTATTCTTATTTTCATTTTCAAGAAATTCAATTACTGCCCTACGAAACTTAGAATAAATTGAATCCGTAATACTTTGAGAATATCCTTGAAAACAAAAAAAACATAACACGCAGAAAAATTATAAAAATTTCATTATAAAGTTTTTGAAAAATAAAATTAAAATATAGGTATTCACAATGTATGGATTGCCATCTTTCAATAGACCTAATGGTTCATATATTAACTTAGTATTACTTATATCGTTTTGAGGCAAGAATTAAAATCAGCAACAATAGACCAAGGCCAGTAACCACAAATAACAAATCTGTTTTTACTGGAATATTGTGACCAGATCCATGAGCCATCAGCCAAAAAAGTAAATCTCCAAATAGAAATAATGCTGCAACTACTATCAAAAAGATTTTAAATACCCTCATATTTATTTACTATAAAGCTAATCAGAAAATAACAGTCTAAGTTACTCTGCCTGCTTGTACTTTATCAGTAAAATTTGTTTGCCGGTGGCAGAAGGCGGCAGGGTTTCTGTACTGGTGCTTTGCCGCTGCACACTGCTGTCTGTATAAATGGTGGTGCTCTGGCGGTTGCGGCTGGCTCCTTCGTTTTTTAAATAATAATTACTGAACAAAATAGCGTCAGCTCCTTTTTCTTTAGCAGTTTTAATTGCTTTTTCAGCAATCACCGCATCGTAATTGAGGCCTTGCACCGTACCAAAATATTCTGGTTGTATAACGCCCATTACCATATATGGTTTTGTAATGGCCGCTTCGCCTACAAAAACAGCCACACTGTCTTTTTGCTGGTAACTGCTGCCTACGTACACCAGCTTAGGTCTGCAGGCAATAAACAGTAACAATAAGAGAGGGTAAATTTTGTACATAATGGTGTGTTTGGTTATCAATACCCAAACTGTTGCAGATTTTATACCGTGCTTTTAGTTTTCAGTATAAATATCTGTTAAGGCGGAATGAAGTGCATCCCGATTTATGATCGGGACAAGATCTGCCTCTCGTTCCTCGTAGCGTTGCAGCTAACATGTGCGACGCAACGATGTTTAACCGGAGTTACCGATGCCGGTTACCAAAAATTATACGGCGTTTTCAATATTACGGTCGGGTATAAACCAGAGGATGGCTACCATTATTATTAATGCTCCGGAAAGCAGGGTGCTGATATAGGCAGCGGGTATGGCAATGGTATATGCAATGCAGGATAAAAGGCCTTTGCGTTTTTGCCGGGTTAATACCTGCTGTAAAGAATGATTGTGCGGATTGCAATTTTTTATAACCAGCAGCAAAATATAATATGCCACGCCACAAAGATTGGCCACCAGTGCATAAGCAGCCACGGTTACGGGTTCAAAATGGTTGGCGCCCATCCAGCCGGTGGCAAAAGGTACCAGCGATAGCCAGAACAATAAATGCAGGTTGGCCCACAGTATGCCACTGCGCACTTCTTTTATAGTATGTATTAAATGATGGTGGTTGCCCCAGTAGATGCCCAGCATTATAAAACTTACCACATAGCTGACAAAAACAGGAATGAGTGGTTGCACCGTGGCCCAACTGGTGCCGTGCGGCACTTTTAACTCCAGCACCATAATGGTAATGATGATGGCTATAACGCCATCGCTGAATGCTTCTAGGCGGGATTTGGTCATGGCTTATTTGCTTTATGCAATAATAGCTAATAATGCGTTTACGGAAATGTTCTGAAGAGGGTGTAACGCAATAGTATTTCCAACAGCAAAAAGAAAAGTGCGGCTATGGCTATTGGAAAAAACTTTTCGCTGTAGCGTTTGAGAGCGGTTACTTCCACACGTGTTTTTTCCAGTTTATCAATTTCGCTGTAAATATTTTTTAGTCCTTCATTGTCTTTTGCCCTGAAGTATTTGCCGCCGGTTTCATCTGCAATTTTAGTGAGCAGCTTTTCATCAATATTCACTTTCTCCCGCTGCAGCACCACACCACCACCCGGTGTTTGCACGGGCACATTGGCCATACCTTCTGTGCCCACGCCAATGGTATATACTCTTACGCCGGTTGCTTTGGCCAGCTCTTTGGCGGTTAGCGGTGGTATTTGTCCGCCATTGTTTTCACCATCGGTTAATAAAATAGCCACTTTACTTTTAGATTGTGAGGCTCGCAGGCGGTCTACCCCGGTTGCCAGGCCCGAGCCGATGGCCGTACCATCTTCCAGCAAACCGCTTTGTATATTGTATATCTGCGAACGCAACACATTCTGATCGGTGGTAAGCGGACAAAGCGTAAAGCTTTCTCCGGAAAATATAACCACACCAATGCGGTCTGTGGGGCGGCCGGCTGCAAAGTTCGCCGCTACTTCTTTGGCTGCTTCCAGGCGGTTGGGGGTAAAATCTTGCGCCAGCATGCTGCCGCTTACATCAATACATAAAACTATGTCGATGCCCTCGCCGCTTACCAATTCTTCATCGTTACGGGTTTGTGGCCGGGCCAATGCAATAATAATACAGCTGATAGACAGTATTCTTAATACAGTTAACAGCCAGCGCAGGCTGCTCTTCCAGGAGCGTATATTTTTAAAACTTCGTACAGAAGAAACGGTAATGCCCGCATACTGCTTTTTGCCGCCGGTTAACTGCCACCATAATAAAATGGGCACCAACGCAAACAATGCAAAAAACCAGGGCTGGGCAAAGGTGATATGTTGAAAGTATTCGTTTATCACAAATTTTTACTGTATCAGTTTATCTAATTGTTGAATAGTGTGTGTGATTTGCTGCAATGCTTTTTCGTTTTCTGCAGCATCGGGTACAAAGCGGGCAAATTTTACAGCATCGTTCAGCCGCAGGGTTTGCACCAGTGCAATAAAATCATCCTGCGGAATAGGGTATGCCTGCAATTGCATCAGCAGTTCGCTGCTGGTTTTTTCAGCAGTGGCCTTAGTTGTTTTACGGTACACATAATTACGTAAAATGTTATTTAACTGCACATGAAAGGGCTTTGCTTCTGTTACCGGTGATAGCTGTTGTAACAGTTGCAATGCCTCCTGCAGTGGCGAAAGGTTTGAATGCTTTGGCACGGCAACCGGGGCTGCCTGTTTTCTTTTACGCCGCAACAGGTATACAAAAATGATTAATGCTATGAGCAGGGCTGCGCCCAAAATCCAGTTGATGTATTGCAGCGACGGGGCTTCGCCTTCAATAATATCTTTTATATCGTGATAATCTTTGGTAGCATCAAAATTGGTAAAAGCTACAGATACGGGCAGCGAGTCTGTAATATAATTTTTATTACCACTGGTAATAGCTAATGCCGGTATGGCCCAGCGGCCAGAATCGAAACTGGTAATGGTTAGCTGTTGTTTGTATACCGTGGTGGCGCCACTGGTGGTGGTATCAATGTTTCCTTTATCAATAAATTCAAAATGAGGTATAGAGTCTGCGGCAAACCATTGAAAGGGGGCCCCTCCTTCCACCGCGGCTTCCAGTTGCAGGTTGATGGGCTCTCCTATTAGTATTTTATTACGGTCTATGCTTGCCTTTACGCGTATGGTTTGCGCCTGCAGGCAGCAGCTACATACTAATAAGAGTATTAAAAAAATATATGGGCGTCGTTGTTCCTTCATTGTTAACTACGGTTCATCGGTCAGGCTCTTCCAATAAAAAATTTCTGGAGCACTTTTACATAATCCTCATCGGTGCGAACGTGTAATAAATCGCAGCCGCTTTTTACAAACAAGTTTTTGCACCACTCAGTATGCTTAAAAAATTCTTCTTCGTATTGTTTACGCACCCAGTAGTCGCTGGTATCAATCAACTGTGGTTGGCCGGTTTCTGCATCTGTTACCTGCAGCAGGCCGGCATCGGGCAATTGCATATCCATGCGGTCGTACACTTTAATACCAATTACATCGTGCTTGCGGCCCACCACTTTCAGGGCATCTTCAAAACGATGGTCAATAAAATCGCTGAGCAAAAATGCAGTGCTGCGCTGCCGGGTGGTGCCATTAAAGCGGCGCAGGGCTTCGGCTATTTGCGTGCCTTTGTTTTTGGGTTCGGCGGTTAGCAGTTCCCGTACTATATACAACGCATGTTGTTTGCCTTTTTTAGGAGGTATAAACAACTCAATTTTATCGCTAAAAAAAATTACGCCTACTTTATCGTTATTGCTGATGGCAGAGAATGTTAGTACGGCTGCAATTTCTGTTACCAGGTCTTTTTTTGTGGCGTTAACGGTGCCAAATAAAGAACTGGCGCTGATGTCTATCATCAGCATTACGGTTAACTCTCTTTCTTCTTCAAACAGTTTGGTAAAGGGATGCGAGAAGCGGGCACTTACGTTCCAATCTATAAACCGTATATCATCTCCGGCATAATACTCTCTTACCTCTCTAAAGCTCATACCCCTTCCTTTAAAGGCAGAATGATACTCTCCGGTAAACAGGTGCTGGGTAATTTTTTTGCTTTTTATTTCCAGCTCTCTTACTTTTTTTAATATTTCTGCAGTGGTGAGCAAATCTGTTTTTATTTATTGGTTGCTATTTATACAACAGTTGAAGTGATTGCGACGCAACGATGCTGCTATGAAAAACCATTGCTGGTATTTTAATTTGTTTATGGTACATTAATGGCACGCAGTATTTCGTCTACAATATTTTCTACGTTTACGTTTTCTGCCTCGGCCTCGTAAGTAAGACCAATACGGTGGCGCAATACATCTTTTGATATGGTGCGCACATCTTCTGGTATTACATAGCCGCGTTTGTTTAAAAAAGCATTGGCCTTGGCAGCCAAGGCCAGGTTAATGCTGGCACGTGGTGAGCCGCCGTAAGCTATGAGCGGTTTTAATTTTTGCAAACCATATTGTTCTGGAAAGCGGGTGGCAAAAACAATATCCAATATATATGCCTCCACTTTTTCATCCATATAAATGGTGCGGGTTAATTCTTTTGCCTGTATAACCTCTTGTACAGATACCACCTGCTTTACGGCTTCGGCTTTAATACCCTGCACATTTTGGCGGATGATGATTTGCTCTTCAGTTTTGGTAGGATAACCCACCACCACTTTCATAATAAAGCGGTCTACCTGTGCTTCCGGCAACGGATAGGTGCCTTCTTGCTCTAAAGGGTTTTGCGTGGCCAGTACTAAAAAGGGTTCATCTAATTTAAAAGTGGTGTCGCCAATAGTTACCTGCCGCTCCTGCATGGCTTCTAATAATGCACTCTGTACTTTGGCGGGTGCCCGGTTAATTTCATCGGCCAGAATAAAATTGGCAAAAATGGGGCCCTTGCGTACCATAAATTCATTTTTCTGCTGGTTATATATCATGGTACCAATTACATCGGCCGGCAATAAATCGGGCGTAAACTGTATGCGGCTAAAGTTGGCATGTATGGCCTGCGAGAGTGATTTAATGGTAAGTGTTTTGGCAAGGCCCGGCACCCCTTCCAGCAACACATGGCCATTACTTAAAAGACCTATTAATAACCGATCCAGCATATAATGCTGGCCCACAATTATCCTTCCTACCTCTGCCCTCAGGCGATCAATAAATGCGCCCTGGTATTGAATTTTTTCATTTAACTGTCTGATATCTTCTGCGGTTTGGAGCATACAAAAAAATTTAAAAAAGTTCAGGCATAAAACTTGGTATAATGATAACAGGCAATATTTGTTTTAAGAATAGTTATTGCACTGTAAAAGAATACCCTAACCGGCCTGCGGGTAAAAATACGAACAACCAGCTTGCAATTCTTTTGCCAATATGACCATTTATAAAAGTTTTCACGCTTTAATAGGGGATGAATGGCACAATAAAACAAAGAATAAAACAGTTTATACCACGTACAAAAATCAAAACACATGAAAAACACAACACTTATCCTTACTGCGTTTATCATGCTGGCATTGGCCACTATTTCTTGTAAAAAAAGCAGTACGCCCGGCAAATCTGCGGCAGAACTGCTCACACAAAAAACATGGCTTTACCAAACATCGGGCATAGATGCTGATAGAAACGGCACCATTGATACCCCTGACGATACCGATGACTGCGAAAAAGACAACAGCTTTACATTTAACACCAACGGCAGTGGCGTTATGGACGAAGGCGCTACTAAATGCGATGGCGGCGACCCGCAAACTGAAAATTTCAGTTGGGTGCTAAGCAATAATAATACACAACTGGCATTAACCGGTGGCAGCAACACCACCCTGAGCGGCACCATTCAAACACTATCAGAAACAACTTTAGCCGTATACCAGGATGTAAATTTTGGTGGCGCTACTTTACGGGTCATCATTCAATTCAAGCATTAAGATTTAGATTTCATAAACAACCAATAAGCCGCCCTTATTCTTAGGGGTGGCTTTTTTGTTACCAGCGGCAGCGCATTGTGCAGCTGTGGTTGCCACGCTCGTTTCAACAGCAGTTACAAATCTTCAGAATAATAGCGCAATGATAGGTCCGTATTTTCTGCAAAAGCAGTACCCGCTTCCACGTATTTTTTAGCACAAACTTCAAGTTGGCATATTTTTAGTTACCCTATAACTGTATCTATCCGCCCCCTCTGAACACTGTTTACCAAAAAACTAAATGGAAAACTCATGAAAACCTATCAGGGGCTCATATTATTTGTGCTTACATTATTTCTTAGCTCTTTTACCACCACCCTTGAAATGGATGATGTGGTAACTGCATTAAAAAGCGGTAATGCCAACCAGCTTTCCCGTTATTTTGATAACCGGGTAGACCTCACCCTTCCGGATAAATCTGATAATTACAGCCGCACACAGGCAGAAATGATTTTAAAAGATTTTTTTAACAGCAACAGCGTAAAAAATTTTGAACTGAAACATAAGGGCGAAAACAGCGGCTCTAAATTCTGCATTGGTATACTGCATACTAAAAACGGTAATTACCGCACCAAACTGTTTATGAAATTAAAAGACAATAAACAGGTATTGCAGGAAATAGCTTTTCAATCTGAATAACCAATATATACCACAGAAAAAGCCTGCTGTTTGCAGGCTTTTTTTATGCCCCTGCTACTTGGCAGTTTTATGTAGTTTTGTTGCATGCAAACCTACGATGAGCAATTACAGCATTTAATTGAACAGGCTTTACAGGAAGATATTGGCAATGGAGACCACAGCACCTTATGCTGCATACCTGCCAGCACCCGTGGCAAAGCCATTTTAAAAATTAAACAGGCCGGTATTTTAGCAGGAATGGATGTGGCCGAAAAAATTTTCAGGCACAAAGAACCTTCCACACAGTTTACGGCTTTTAAAAAAGATGGAGAGGTTATGCAACCGGGCGAAATTGCTTTTGAAGTAACGGCTACAGTACATACTATTTTACAATGCGAAAGGCTGGTATTAAACACACTACAGCGCATGAGTGGTATTGCCACCCTAACACATACTTATGCCGATAAATTAAAAAACTATAAAACCAATATTTTAGATACCCGTAAAACCACGCCCAATTTTCGCCTGTTGGAAAAAGAGGCCGTACGCATTGGTGGGGGTTTTAACCACCGCATGGGTTTGTATGATATGATAATGCTGAAAGACAACCATATTGATTATTGCGGTGGCATTGAACAAGCCATTGAAAGGGCCTATAATTATACACAAACCCTTGCACCGTATTTAAAAATTGAAGTGGAAACCCGTAGCATTGAAGATGTAAAAAAAGTATTGGCGGTGGGTAAAGTGCACCGCATTATGCTGGATAATTATACCCCTGCACAAATAAGCGAAGCCCTGGTATTAATAAATGGGCAGTATGAAACTGAAGCCAGTGGTGGTATTAATTTAGATAATTTAGAAAGCTATGCCGCTACCGGTGTTGACTATATAAGTGTGGGTGCACTTATACACCAGGCTAAAAGTGTAGATCTTAGCCTTAAAGCAGTAATTGCCTGATTGAAAAACAAACCTGTTATGTCTAAAAAAAACAAACCAGCCAGTAATGGCCTTGTATACAGTACCGATCCTAATTTTAAATTAGAAGAAGACCAGCCGGCTATTGAAACACTGCCGCCGGCGCAACAAAAACTGCGCATCCGTTTAGATACCAAACACCGGGCCGGTAAAGCCGTTACTTTAATTACCGGTTTTATAGGTACCGTGGCAGACCTGGAAGAGCTGGGCAAAAAATTAAAAAACCATTGCGGTAGTGGTGGTGCTGCAAAAGATGAGGAAATTATTGTGCAGGGAGACCATCGCGATAAAGTATTGCAATGGTTATTAAAAAATGGTTTCAGCGGCTCAAAAAAAATTTAATTGCTTTATACACTTTTTATATTGGCCTTTATTGGCTGTGGTATTACGGCTATTGTATTTTTTATACTGTATGCAAGGGCCCGCATGCAAGAGCGGGAACAAGATGAAAAAAAATATTTAAGCCGCCACTATACAGCACTCTTCCTGCTGTTTGCATTGGGTATTTTATACATGCTGTTTATGGTAATGTATACTACCGACTAACCCTGAAACCCATTGCCGCGATGACTACCATCACAATACGGTTTTTTTTGGGATGCGCCGCAACGGCATAAAGCCACTTTACCGGTTTTAATTTCTTCACTGCCATCGCTGTGTTTAATGCGGCACTCATTATTTATTATAAGTGGGCCATTGGGCATTACATCTATCTTGGTAATACTGGCTGCTTCAGCTTGTACAGTTGCTTCGGGTTGGTTATTTAACTGGTAACTGATAGCGCCACTGGGGCATTTGCGTACCTGTTCTATTACAGCGGCAGAGGTTCCCTGCTCCATGTCAATCCACGGGCGGCGTTGCGGGTTAAACACACCCGGCAACCCTTTAACACAAACGGCTGAGTGAATACATACTTCTGGTTGCCAGATAACGGTTACATCATCTTTTGTATACTTAAAAATTTTTTGTGCCATACTTTGCTGGTTTAACGTAACGCAATTTACAGCTTACTAAATAAAAACCCGGCGTGTGCCGGGTTTTGCTCAATACTGTTACAACTGCACCACTGTGCGACGCAACAGTAGCTGAAAAACAGATACTGTTGGTTTACAAATTTCTTTATTGTCCTTGCGCAAGGCTGTATGCTTTTTTGCCAGCCCACATATTTAGCAGCTCCATACTGCATACTTTAAAGTCTGTTGTAAGACTTTGATAGAGGGCAATTATATGTTGTTGCGTTAAAGGGGCATCGTTTATGCTTTCAAAACGGCAACGGTATTGGTTTACCACATTGGTAAACACACTGCCTTTGGGCCATACCTGGGTGCCGCGGTTGCTGATGGTTACCAGCTTGTACAAGCTGCCTTCGTGCTGCAAACATTTGGCTGCAACTTCTTGCGGCTGTTCTGCGCTTTCAATAAAAAAATCGGCCCCTACAATGGTTTCTTCTTCTAATTCTTTACTCATAATAAGCGGGTTTTTATCCAGCTTATATATTGTTTGCGTAACCGGCATATTTGGCATCAGCGGCTTGGCCCCATGTTCGGGGGTTTTGCCAAAATTACCAATGATGGCATTGGCAAATGCTGTAGTGTTTACAGATGGTTTTGTTTTATCGCCAAAATCGCCGGTATGCACCCCCTGCTCTAATGTATACAGCAATGCGTTTTCTATAACGGCAGCATTTTCCATTAAGCCCAGGTGACGCAGCATGGTCAGTCCGCTTAATAATAATGCAGTGGGGTTAGCAATATTTTTACCCATAATATCTGGCGCTGTACCATGCACAGCTTCAAATATGCAAATATGATCTCCGATGTTGGCAGAAGGTGCAAAACCCAAACCGCCCACAAGGCCGGCGCACAAATCACTGACAATATCTCCCTGCAGGTTTGTAAGCACCACCACATCAAACTCATGCGGACGAACCACCAGCTTCATACACAAATCGTCTACAATTACATCATCTGCCTTCAGCTCAGGATATTCTTTGGCTACTTCATAAAAACATTCTAAAAATAAGCCATCGGTTATTTTCATAATGTTGGCTTTATGGCCACAGGTAATGCGTCGGGCACCTTTTTTCTTAGCCATTTCAAAAGCGTACTTAATTACCTGTAAACTTCCGGGGCGTGTAATAAAACGGCGGCTCAATGCCACATCATGCGTAAGCATGTGCTCTATACCTCCGTAGGTATCTTCTATATTTTCTCTTACAATGGTAATATCTATAGGTATGCCTGCTTTGCTAAATACTGTATCTACACCATGCAATGTTTGAAACACTCTTTTATTAGCATACGTGTTCCATGTTTTGCGGGCAGTAACATTTACACTTTTAACCCCTTTTCCTTTAGGTGTTTCCATGGGGCCTTTAAATAAAATACCAAGGCTTTCTATGGCTTGTTGCGCTTCGGGCGTCATGCCATTATTAAAACCTTTATCAAACACCCATTTTCCCATATCCACAAACTCGTACTCCAGCGGAACTTTATTAGCTGAAAAAATATCCAAAACGGCTTGCATTATTTCCGGTCCTATGCCATCTCCTTTAGCTACTGCTATTTTCATACGTGTTTTAGTTTTTTGTGTTTAAAATTACTACAATCGGGGTGCTGTTGAAGCAGTTATTTTTTAAGGCGCAAAGGTACGTTAAGTGCAAAACAAAAAACCAACAGTTGTAAACAAAAATGATAGCCGCCGGTTGTTTTTTTGTATCTTTCCTACCAGAAGAAACCCAATATGAACTCTATCGTATCTGAAGGCATTGCAATTTCGGTAGAAACATTTTACCAGCCAGATTACAGTAATCCTGTACAGGGAGAGTTCATGTTTGCTTATCGCATACACATAGAAAACCTCAACAATTTTGCTGTTAAGTTACACCGCCGCCATTGGTATATTTTTGATAGTAATGGCAGCCACCGCGAGGTGGAAGGGGAAGGGGTGGTAGGTGTGCAACCGGTATTAAACCCCGGAGAAAATTACCAGTATGTAAGCGGCTGCAACCTGCGTACAGAAATGGGTAAAATGTATGGCACTTACCAAATGGAAAATCTTAACAACAAAAAATTCTTTCAGGTTACCATACCTGCTTTTGAAATGATGGTGCCTTTTAAAAACAATTAATTTTTTTGGTACCAGCTGCAGTGCACCGCCCGGCAGTGGTTGCGTCGCACACTTGTGCAGCTGTAATCTATAATCAGCAATATTATAATTAAAACATTTGCTTTTGAATGTTGATTTTCTGTTGAAGTGTGCGACGCAACAATGTTTAACCGGAGTTACCAATGCTGGCTACCACATTTTATTGAGGTTGTGCAAAACGTTTGTCGGCAATAAAAACAGAATCTGTAAGTGTGTTTAAAAAAGCTTTTAACTGTGTTCGCTCTGTGGTGGTTAATACAATTTTATTAGCAAGCAGCGGATCTAAGGTGGGGCTGCTTATAATACCAGTTGCATAATGATTCAACACCTGATCTATTGAATAAAATCGCCCATCGTGCATGTATGGAAAAGTAAGCATAACGTTTCTGAGGCTGGGCACTTTAAACTTCAGCGAATCCTCTTTTTTATTGGTGATACGCATGCGGCCATAGTCCAGCAAAAAAGGATGCAGGTCCATTCCATTATTGCGATAGCTTAAATCTGTAAGCAGTGGTTCTTTATGGCAGGCCGCACATTTGTTTTGAAAAATGGTATAGCCCGCCTGCTCCGTGCCGGTAAAAGTTCCCTGGCCGTTTCTTACTTTATCATACTTGCTGTTGGCAGAAACCATGGTAACCATAAACTGGGCCAATGCTTTTAACATGCGCTGGCTGTTTATTTCTTCTGTACCAAATGCCGCTTTAAACTGTGCGGGGTATTTACTATCGGCTTTTAATTTATTTATTACAGTGCCTATATCTTCTGCCATTTCATTAGGTGCTGTTATAGGTGCCAGTGGCTGCAGTTCTAAATGATTAATTCCTCCATCCCAATGCAGTTCTGTATGCCAGGCCAGGTTAAAAATACCGGGCGAATTGCGGGTGGTAAACTGGTTGTTAAAACCATGGCTTAAATCATGATCAAAAGTGGCAAAAGCGGCAAACTGCTGGTGGCAACTGCTACAGGGAAAATTACCGTCTTTTGATAGTTGCCCATCATAAAACAAACGCCGGCCCAGACTAACGGCTTCTTGTGTTAGCGGGTTATTGGTAAAATTAAATGGTGGTGCCGGAAAACCGGGTGGTGTGGTAAATGCAACTGCGGTTGGGCCCGTTTTTATATCTTTCTTTTTACAGCTGTTTACCTGCATCCAGGCAATAGCGCCGACGCACAAAACCAATATGGTAAACAGCTTTTTTTTCATCCTTTCTTATTCATTCTTAACCGCCGTTACGGTAAACATTTTAGAATAGTTTTCAGATACGCTTCGGGCTAAAACGCCGGGAGTGGTTACCACAGGGTTTTCTTCAATTTTTAAATCGTGCGGATTATAGAACCATGCATTTACATTGGCATTTACGCTAATAATACTTTTTGTATTGGGTGTAATTTCTGAGTAAACACCAAACGGAAATAAAAGTAATGGTTTTCTAACGGCATTTTCAATTCCTTTAAAACCACCTATATGATATTCGAATTTTCCATTGGGCTGGTTGCTTAAGGGCGATGTACCTTCCAGTTTTGCCATTATATAGCCGCTGTTCCATGTCCAGAACATGCCTTTAGCAGGGTCTAAAGCGCCGGTTTGCGCACCGCTTACGTTGCGTGCACTATCCACCCCTATTGTAAAAGAAATTCGGTTGTAACGAAAAGGCACGGCAGACAGCTTTACCTTCCATGTGGTGGAGTCGGCTGCATCTATTAAAAAGTATTTGTCTTTATTAACGTTGTAAACTTTATTACTATCCGTATTTATTAAATCAAACTGACAGATATAGAATTTAAAGGCAGAAACTTTATAGGGCTCATCAAAATAGTTTTTGTAGGTAGAATCAAAACTCAGTTTTAAAGTATCTACCACCGGAGTAAAATTAATAAGCAGGTTATAATCTTCTTTGGGGGTGTTCCACCCGCTGCCACTGTATTCTTTGGCGCAAGAGTTAAATAATGCCAGCACCAGCAGTATAACAGGTAGTTGTAATGAAAGTAGTTTTTTCATAGAAAAGTGTTGTCAGTTTTCAATCGGTATATCGCACTTTTTTTCTTTGTTCTTTAGTATTGCTGTTTTTCTTTTTTCCTTCCAGCCTTTTTTGTTTAGCTGCTTTAGAAGGCTTGGTGGCAATACGGGCTTTCTTTTTAACCAGTGCCTGTTGTATTAAAAGCAGCATCTTAGTTATCACTTCTGCTTTGTTTTCCAACTGGGTACGGTATGCCTGGCTTCTTACTTGCAAAAACCCTTCCGAATTAATACGGTTAGCCAGTTTTTGGCAGATAATTTCTTTTTGTGCCGGCAATAATATTTTACAATCAGCCACGTTCAGGCTGCCTTCCACCGCCGTTTCTACCTTGTTTACATTTTGGCCACCCTTGCCCCCGCTTCTAAACGTTTTAAAAATTACTTCCTCTGCTAATGCTGTACGCATAAATAATATTTTGTGAACCCAAAATTAAATCAAAGTTTTGCCAACACATGAAAGCGGTCATACAACGGGTAACCACAGCCAGCGTAACCATTAATAATACCGTACGCAGCAGCATACAAAATGGTTTGCTGGTGCTGCTGGGTATTGAAGACGCTGACACCAGCGAGGATATTGCATGGCTTAGCAACAAAATAGTAAACCTGCGTATTTTTAACGATGCTGAGGGGGTTATGAACCGCTCTGTAAAAGAAAGTAATGGTAATATATTACTGGTAAGCCAGTTTACCCTGCATGCCTCTACAAAAAAAGGCAACCGCCCCTCTTACATTAAAGCCAGCAAGCCGCCCGTAGCCATACCACTATACCAGCAAATGATTATGCAGCTAACACAAGATTTAGAAAAGCCCATACAAACCGGCGAGTTTGGGGCCGATATGCAGGTGCAGTTATTAAATGACGGCCCTGTAACCATTATTATAGACACAAAAAATAAAGAATAATAATACCAGCAGCAGCACTCCGGTTGGGCATTGTTGCGTCGCAATCCGTTCATCGGCAGTACTACTATTAAGCCCGCCTTTACTATACCTTTACACAAATACAATTTTATATGGAACTTACCATTAACCAGGCGCAGCAACAGGTAGACAACTGGATTAAAACCGTGGGCGTTCGCTACTTTAATGAGCTAACCAACCTGGGTATTTTAATGGAAGAAGTAGGGGAACTATCGCGGCTGATGGTGCGCCAATACGGAGAACAATCTTTTAAAGAAACCGATAAAGGCAAAGAACTGGCCGATGAAATGGCCGATGTGTTGTGGGTATTAATTTGTTTGGCCAATCAAACAGGTGTTAACCTTACTGATGCTTTGCAAAAAAATTTTGACAAGAAAAATATACGGGATGCACAACGGCATGCAAACAACGAAAAGCTGCATTAATCTACAAAAAGCTGAAGGGTGCGACGCAACCACTGCCCCATAGCAGTACCATTGCCGGCTACAAAAAAAGAACACATAAAAAAGGCAATTTACTGGCCTGTCTGCCCCGGTTTCAACAAAGAAACTCTCTTATCTTTGCCGGCACTATGGCAAACGATACAAATAAATTTCAGGCAATTATTGGCCACTGTAAAGAATACGGTTTTATTTTTCCCAGCAGCGAAATATATGATGGTTTAAGTGCTGTATACGATTATGGCCAATGGGGTGCCGAGCTAAAAAAGAATATTAAAGACTACTGGTGGAAGAGTATGACGCAGTTGCATGAAAATATTGTAGGTATTGATGCGGCTATTTTTATGCACCCCACCACCTGGAAGGCCAGCGGGCACGTAGATAATTTTAACGACCCGATGATTGATAATAAAGACAGCAAAAAACGCTATCGTGTTGATCATTTAATTGAAGCAAAGGCGGATGAACTGGTAAAAGAAGGAAAACAAGATGCTGCAGATACCATGCTTGCAACGATGGATAAATTATTAGCGTCTGATGATTTTGCCGGCCTTAAAAAACTAATTGAAGACAACAAAATAAATTGTGCTGTAAGTGGCACCTGTAACTGGACCGACATCCGTCAGTTTAACCTGATGTTTGCTACCGAATTTGGTTCTACTGTTTCATCTGACGGAGAAGATAATAAGGTTTACCTGCGGCCCGAAACCGCGCAGGGTATTTTTGTTAACTTCTTAAATGTGCAAAAAACCGGCCGCATGAAAATACCTTTTGGTATTGCCCAAATTGGTAAGGCTTTCAGAAACGAAATTGTAGCCCGCCAGTTTATTTTTAGGATGCGTGAGTTTGAGCAAATGGAAATGCAGTTCTTTATACGCCCTGGTACCCAAAAACAATGGTATGAGTATTGGAAGGAAGAACGCCTGAAATGGCACCTGGCTTTGGGCATACCCGCCAGCAGCTACCGCTACCACAACCATGTGAAGCTGGCCCACTATGCAGATGCTGCCTGTGATATTGAGTTTGATTTTCCGATAGGCTTTAAAGAACTGGAAGGCATACACAGCCGTACCGATTTTGATTTGAAAAGCCACCAGGAATACAGCCGGAAAAAGCAGCAGTATTTTGATAATGATACAGACCCTGCCACCGGCAAACCATATGGCAACTATATTCCGTATGTAATAGAAACATCTATTGGTTTAGACCGTATGTTTCTGGCGGTAATGAGTCACTCTTATGCTGAAGAAGATTTAAGTACGCCAGAAAAACCAGATAGCCGTGTGGTATTAAAGTTTCCGCCCAAACTGGCACCTATAAAACTGGCCATATTGCCTCTTATAAAAAGAGACGGTTTACCAGAAATTGCCCGCCAGCTGATGGATACATGTAAAAGTTCTTTCAGGTGTTTTTATGAAGAGAAGGATGCTATTGGTAAGCGTTACCGCAGAATGGATGCTTTAGGTACCCCTTTCTGTGTTACTATTGACCATCAAACTAAAGAGGACAATACGGTAACCATACGCTACCGCGATACCATGCAGCAGGAACGCCTGCCAATTAGTGAAGTACAAACACTGGTGGAAAAACATTTAAACTGATAATTGGCATTTAATACTGTTATTAAAACCAATACCTTTAAATTTGTACGGTAAGGCATCTAAGACAAACCATTCAATAATAGAAACAAGAAAACAATGCTTGAATCATTAGAGCTAAGCGACATTTTATTATTAGTAGTTTCATCTATAATGTTTTTTATTGCAGGCTACCTCATCAGCAGTTTAAAACAAAAGAGTTTTCAAAAAAATTTGTTGCAATTAGAACAGGATATGCTCAAAAGCCATGCTGAAATTTTACGCCTGCAAAAAGAACTGGCCGATAAAAAAGCAGAAGCACATAAAACCCCTATTGTTTCTATAGCTGCCCCGGAAGCCACTAAAGAAAATTTACCCGATGGAAACATGAGGAAAAAAATATTAACCGGGGGGTCTAAATCTAATTCATAGATAATCAATCTTTAATAGTATAAACGTGTAAGGGGCTTCCCTTACAGGCAATAAAAAAACTTAAAAGCTGTTATATATTACAGCTTTTTTTTATTTTATTTATGTGAGCAAATTTGCCACTATGAATACCCTTGTTTACGCAACACTCTTTATTGCTTGCTTTTTTGCCGCTGTTTTTGTGTGGAAGAATATTCGCCTCAAAACGCAGGAACAAAGAATTTTGGAACTGGAGAAAGAGGTTTTAAATGCACATGCAGAAATACTAAGGCTTCAGCAAGAACTTGGCAATGTTAATGAGCCTCAAAAAGATGCTAAAGCAGCCCAAATTATTAAGATTAGCCCCGATAAAGAATTTAAAACTAAAACCAGTTAACTATTAACCATACAATTCCTGATGTATGGCTTTTCTATCATAACCCAATGCCTGTATGCGCTGTTTGGCTTCGTCAATCATATTCTTCCAACCACATAAGTAAAAATTAGCCGGTGGTGATTGTTTGTTGCCCTCTGCATCTGTTATAGTGGCTGCATTTATCAATTCTTCATACACCCCATGCACATACCCTATCCGCACCAAATGATCGTGGTTACCGGCCTCTTCTCTAGAGTAGGCTGTTAAAAAATGAAAACTCGGCACTTTGCGGCTCAGGTCTTTTAATTCGGGTGCATACAAAGCATCTCCAAACTTGCGGCAGCCAAAAATGAGGTAGATATTTTTATGGGCAATATTGTTGTTTAAAATATGATGCGCCATTGAACGAAAAGGGGCAATGCCGGTACCTGTACAAATAAAATACAGATCTTTATCTATTACCTCTGGTAATATAAACACCCCTTGCGGGCCCCGTACCGGTATTTCTGTACCCACAGTAACATCGTTAAAAAGATAGGTGGTACCTGCGCCGCCTTCCAGTAACACAATTACCAGTTCAAAAACATTGGTACCATCGGGCCAGCTGGCTATTGAATAACTGCGCCAGCGTTTATTGGGCTTCTCGTGTATGGGTAAATCTAAAGTTACAAACTGGCCGGGTTCAAAATCAAATGCGTTCAGCTCTGGTAGCTCTATCCAAAACCGGCGGGTGCTGGAGGTTTCATTTTCTATGCGTATTACTTTACCGGTGCGCCAGGGTTGCAAAGCCATCGTTGTAGTTTTGCCTATTAAGATAAGTAAATTGTTTGATGTGAACGCAGTAAAAACAGCGGGCTATTACTGATGCCCCTGACTGGTGTTGAACTGAGCGTAGCAACGATGCTTAACCGGAGCCACCATAGCTGGCCAATAAAAAAACCCTTCACGCGGTGCGAAGGGTTTTACCTGTATATTAAAAGCTTACTTTCTTTTTATTACTTTTTCTGCGGCAGCAACAATATCGGGCACATCTAACCCGTATTTCTTCAGCAGTTCTTTAGGGGTGCCGCTTTCTCCAAAAGTATCTTTAGTGCCTACCATTTCAATAGGCACCGGGTTGTTTTTGGCAGCACATTGTGCAATAGCATCTCCCAAACCGCCAATAATATTATGCTCTTCTACCGTTACAGCACATTTAGTTTTTGTCAGGCTGGCTAAAACAGCCGCTTCATCAAGTGGCTTAATGGTATGTATATTTATTACTTCCACACTAATGCCTTTTTCTTCTAACTGCACACCCGCTTGTATGGCATTCCAAACCATATGACCACAGGCAAAAATAGTAACATCTGTACCCTGGCTAAATTGCTGTGCTTTGCCAATTTCAAAAGGTAAACCCGTGGTAAAAATGGGCCAGCTGGGGCGGCCAAAACGTAAGTAAACAGGGCCTTGATATTCTGCCACGGCTATGGTTGCCGCTTTGGTTTGTTCATAATCACAAGGCACAATCACTGTCATACCCGGCAGCATTTTCATTAAACCAATATCCTCTAATATCTGGTGGGTGGCACCATCTTCGCCCAAAGTTAAACCAGCGTGGCTGGCACAAATTTTTACATTTTTATCGCTGTAAGCTACCGCCTGGCGTATCTGGTCGTACACACGGCCGGTTGAAAAATTGGCAAAAGTTGTAGTAAACGGAATTTTACCGCCAATCGTCAATCCGGCAGCAATACCAATCATATTGGCTTCTGCAATACCGCATTGCACAAAACGCTCCGGAAACTCTTTTATAAACTGGTTCAGTTTCATAGAACCGGCAAGGTCGGCTGTTAACGCTACCACATTAGGGTTTTTGCGGGCAGCTTCTACAATACCATCACCAAAACCACTGCGGGTATCTTTGCTGCCAACGCTCTGAATATCTTTAAGTGCCATTTGAGTTGTTTTAAGATGGCGCAAAGTAAAGGAGAAGTTGCCAGTTTTAAGCCATTTTTTTGAGCCGGGCAACAGATAAATAATCCACATCGTTGCGTCGCACACTTCAACAGCAGTAGCAATAACCCGGCACTTATAAAACCCTGTTAACAAAGAATACATCACCCGATTAGTGCCATTAAACAACACAACGCTTTCAACGATTATTACGTATTTTGTGTTACTAAAAGAACAACAATATAGTTGCCATGCTAAGAAAATTAATTTTGGGTTTATTACCCGTTGCTCTCATCAGTTACGGAGGCTGGTGGTTATGGAACAATCAAAACACTCCCCTGCAAAAAGTACAGCTTGCAACCCCTGAGCAGGACGAAGAAAGTGACGAAATAAATGAAATGAGCCGTAAGGCCATGTTTGTAAAAGAGCGTTTGCGTTACGAGTTTGATATGCTTAAAGACCCTGTTACAGGTAAAATTCCAAAAGGCATTTATAAAGCTGCATTACAGCAGGCAGAACGTATACCTATACGCCAGGCAGACCCTGGCCAGTTTGGAATGTTTGTAAACAACAATTATATACAGGCCGGCCCCAATAATGTAGGTGGCCGCACCCGGGCTCTGGCTTTTGACAAACGCTTTGGCACCGCAGGTAACCAGGTTATAATTGCAGGTAGCGTTAGCGGTGGTCTTTTTCGTTCATCAGATGGAGGAGCCAACTGGACAAGGGTAACACCCACCGGAGAAATTCATAATGTAACTGCATTAGCACAAGATATCCGCACCGGTTTTGAAAACACCTGGTATGCAGCCGGTGGCGAAGCGCTAGGCAATACCGCATCTGGCACAGGCGCCTTTTACCTGGGCTTTGGCATTTTAAAATCTACTGATAACGGTGTTACATGGTCTCGGTTAACATTAACTGTAACAGATATTAGCGGTGGCACTTTAGGTGGTGGCACTTTAGAAGCGTTTGATAATTCATTTGATATCGTTCATAAATTAATTGTAAACCCCACCAACGGGCATTTATATGCATGTGGTCACAGAAGAATTATCCGTTCTACGGATGGTGGCACTTCATTTCAGGTGGTATTTAATGGTCGCAGCCCATCTACTGCAGATGCCGGCCAAATGGATATGGTATGTACCAGTACCGGTAAACTTTACTTAGGTGTAAACGGAGGTTTCCCCAATATTGCACAGAGAGGTTTATGGAGCTCAACCACCGGTAATGCTGGTTCTTGGGTACGCTTTGCCGGGGGCCCGGGTGGCGCCACAGATTCTATTGCTGGTTGGCGGGGTAACTCCTATGATGTTTTGGCTATTTCAGGTACCGATACATCTTATATCAGCCAACGTGTGGTACTGGCATTAGCTCCCTCCAATCAAAACATTTTATACGTTACTTACGAAAATGGCCTCTCGCAAGAAAGTGCCGGCGGTGCCAATCCGGAATTAGATATGTTTAAGTTTGACTTTGGTGCCAGCACATTTACCAATCTTTCGGCAAACATGCCCGATTTTAACGGACAATTTAATACCATTGACCCCATTGCATCACAGGGTGGTTATAATATTCTGTTGGCAGTAAAACCCGACAATCCGAATGTGGTGTTTTTAGGAGGTACTAACTTGTACCGCTCTACAGATGGTTTTGCCACTACAGGCAATACTTCATGGATTGGCGGTTATGAATGGTGGGGGGCTACCGGCACACCCGGTATTTCGTTTTACGATAACAGTCACCCCGATATGCATGCCCTGATTTTTGATCCTACCAATACCAACCGAGCTATTTGCGCCAATGATGGGGGCTTACAGGTTACCAATGATGTAGCTGCAACGGCTACAGCTATTAATCCGGTAAGCTGGACCAACCTGAATAATTACCCAACACTACAATACTACCATGTAACTTTAGATAATTTTACAGGTGCTATGAACTTTATGGGAGGCGCACAAGATAACGGCACTTATTTACGCCAGGCCGCCTCAACTGTGCCAGATAATTATGACCGCATCAACTCTGGCGACGGTGGCGCTGCTTTTATTGGCGCATTAGGTTCTGGTACGGCCCGCGTATTTACTTCTTCTCAATTAGGAAGCATTTTAAGACAAACCACAACAGCCGCTACCAACATACGCCCTACTGTAGATATTACTGCTAACCCCGGCGGCGGGCATGGAGAGTTTGTAACTTATTTTAAAGGAGACTTTGACAACCCCGAAGATTTGTATTACGTTAACTATAATAAAGTTTTCAGAACTACCAGTGCTTCTACCGTTACCGGTTCTACATGGACTTTTATGTCGGGTATTGCAAGTGCTGTAAACCCCTCAAACCCCAATAGCACCAACATTGCAATACGGGCTTTAGAACTTAGTAGAGGACCCTATATTTCTGCACATGTGCTTTACATAGGCACCACAAACGGCAAGGTTTTTCGTTTAAATGATCCACGTAACGCAGCAGCTACAACAGTGCCTGCAGATATTACTCCTTCTGGCTTAAACGGCAACATCTCTGATATTGCCATTAACCCCAATAATGATGAAGAAGTAATGATTACTGTTTCTAACTACAATACCATTAGTGTTTACTGGACTAAAAACGCAAAAGCAGCCACGCCTACCTGGTTTAACGCAGAAGGTAATATTACCCTGCCTTCTTTCCGCAGTTGTATGATAGTGGTAAAAAAAGATGGCTCTAATAATTCTATTAAAGAATACTATATCGGCACATCAACCGGTTTATACAGTGCTACTAATATTGGCACTACTTTAGAAGGTGGCGGCAGTATAACATGGACCCGGGAAGGAGCCACCAGCTTAAACTTTGCTGTTATACAGTCAATGGATTACCGCCCGCAGGATAATATTCTTTTAATTGGTACCCATGGCAACGGTATGTATTATACTAATCTGGGCAGTCCAGATTTTCAGCCCAATCAGAGTACCGGTATTAATGATCCGGTTAGAAATGACAAGAACTTCATTGCAAAAGCATTTCCAACCATCACAAAGTCTTCTATCGACTACCGTACCGGTAATATGTTTACCATACAGCGTGTGGTATTACAGGTATATAATACCAATGGGCAATTACTTATTAAAAAAGAAGCAGGTTATCAAAATGGCAGTCTGGATGTAAGCAGACTGAGTAAGGGTGCTTATATTTTAACCATTACCAGCAGCGATTATAAGCAACAGTTTATACAGCGCTTTGTGAAAGAATAATTAAAATACAAGATTTGTAAAGCCCCGGCCAACCGCCGGGGCTTTTTTTATGCAACTTTATACTATCCGGCATCCTACTTGTAATAATAAAGCAAATGCTGTGTTTATGAAAAAATCAATCCTTGCTTTGCTGCCGGCATTACTAGTGTGCTTTTTTGCAATAGCACAAAACAGCCCTATATTAAAACTGCATGTATATAGCAGAGAAGTATTGGGCGGCGCACAACAAAAAAAACAATCTGTTTCAGAAACGGGGGTTGAAACAGCATTACCCCTAACAAAACCGCTGCAATATTTTATTTATGCTGAAACAAAAAATCCTCAAAAGCCAACCATAAAAAACATTTGGATAGGGGGCAAAAAACACGAAGTGTTTGTACACGAAAATATCATAAAAAGCCCCGTGGTATTCAGCAATACAACCCTACCCGGCCTTCAAAACGATACTCTGGTAAAAAAAACTAATAATAAAGTATGGTTGGTAGAACTTAAAGAACCTCTAAAAAACAACAGCAATACAGCTGTTAGTAAATTGCTGGTTAATAATGAAGCACTTTTAAGTTACCAGCAGGGTAACACCATAAAATATCTGGCCGTAAAAAAAATAAAGAAATTACAGGCAGTAGCAGTTTTGTAAAAAATTTCAATACATTAGCAGAACGATTGCTTGCCATATAATGTGGCAAAAAATAACCCCGGTTAATTCCGGGGTTGTTTTTTTAAATACCATTGCTGAATTTATTAAAGCTTAACCTTTCGTTTGCCTCTTAAAACTTCCAGAATACTCTTTTGCTTACCTATCTCTTCTTTTTGTTTTACCTGCTCATTCTTGTTTTCAGCTAACTTATCCTGTAAATTTTTAATTCTTTTTTCAAGATCTTTCTGTTCATCTTCAAGAGAGGCGGCTTTCTTTTCGGCCTTTTTAACTGATTCTTCCTGGCCCGTAATATCCACTTCTAAATTATAAGCATCAATAGAAGGATTCATGTCTGTGAGTAAGGCCGCTGCTCCTATTGCTACAGCTGCACCATCCAAGCTACGTGTTTTAAGATCCTCTCCATTTTTGGCTGTTACCAGGTATACCACGGTAATATCTTTTTCTTTCCGGCTTTTACGCTCTGTTTTAAAATACAAATCGCTGTTATGTTCGTCTGTATCCTTTAACTTATAATTACGTACCACTTTAAACCCTCTTGTTTCTGTAGCTTTCAGCCCTTTTTTCTTCAGATAATCTTCTATAGCTTTTTCCACAACAGCTTCCGGATAGGGTAATTCTACAATTGTAGCAGGCTGTTTTGTTCCCTGAAATTCTACAGTACCCTCAACCGGTTGTACCTGGGCCTGAATAAAAAAGCCGGTAAATAACAGTATGGGCAATAAACATATTTTTTTCATGCGTTATCTATTTTTACTCGTAAAGATGTAACAACAAACCGTTTCGTTGCAAGTATTTGTAAGATAAAAAACAAGCAGCACCCGGCAAAAAAACTATTTTTGTATAAATAGCATGTTTTGAGCAGTATAAAAAAATTGGCGGGACAAACACTCTGGTATGGTATTCCCACAATTGTTAATCGTTTTTTAGGTTATTTACTTAATTTTTCCTTGCCGTTGATCTTTCCTCAACCGGCAGATACTGCCGACCTTTCGCAGGTATTTGCCATTATCCCTTTTTTAAACGTATTGTTTACCTATGGTGTTGAAACAGCTTATTTCCGTTTCTCGCAAGAGAAAGACCGCAACCAATTGTACAACACCCTATCCATTTCTATTTTCAGTACTACCATTTTATTTACACTGCTGCTTTTGTTTTTCCGTAAACAAATTGCCACAGCAGCTGCCTTAGAAGATGTACCTGTATACATCACCTTTATGTGCTGGATTCTTTTTTTTGATACCCTAACCACCCTGCCCTTTGCCCGCCTGCGGCAGGAAAACCGTCCCCGTAAATACGCCTTTGTAAGAGTGGCAGGTACCCTAACTACCATATTGGTTGTAGTTTTGTTTATGGGTGTAATACCTGCGCAGGTAGAAAAAAACAGTAACAGTTTTTTAAACTTCATTTACAATAAAGATTTTGGCATAGGTTATTACATGGTAGGTTACCTGGCCGGCAGTATGGTAACCTTTCTGTTACTAGCCACAGAATTAAAAGAACTGAAGTTGGAGTTTAATAGCGGCCTCTGGAAAGAAGTAATGAAGTACAGCTACCCGCTTATTATTGTAGGCCTTGGTGGTATGGTAAACGATGTACTCAGTCGTCTCATTTATCAGCAGGTGGTTAACTTGCCACCACAGGAAGCCAAACATGAGCTGGGTATTTTTGCAAACATTTACCGGTTAGCTGTGCTTATTACTATTATGATCCAGGCTTTTCGCATGGCTGCCGAGCCCTTTTTCTTTAGCAAAGCCAAAGATGAAGACGCTGCAAAAACCTATGCCCGTGTAATGAAGTTTTTTGTAATTGCCTGTTGCTTTATGTTTTTATTGGTAGGTCTTTATCTGGATGTATTAAAATGGTTCATCACTCTTACATCAGATAATTGGGGCGAAGGCATTTACATTGTACCCTTGCTGGCACTGGGCAATATTTTTCTGGGCATTTATTACAACCTCAGCATCTGGTACAAGCTTACCAATAAAAATATGTATGGTGCTTATATTACCATTGCAGGTGCGGTTGTAACCATTTTACTTAACATTTTACTAATACCCAAATGGCACTACCTGGGCGCTGCCGTAGCCACTTTTGTTTGCTATTTATTTATGATGGTGTTAAGTTATAAGCTGGGTCAAAAATATTACCCGGTACCCTATGCCCGTAAAAAGCTAACCTCTTATATTGTTTTGGTGGTGCTCATGGTACTGGTGCACATGGGTCTGCAAAAATTATACACTAATCTATGGTTCAGCACCATTACCGCCACGCTGTTCTTTGCATTGTTTACAGCCTTTGTAATTAAAATTGAACGCAAAGAGTTAAAGCAAATGCCGTTTATTGGCAAGTTCATAAAATAGTTTTTGTAACCAGCCACAGTAACTCCGGTTAAACATCGTTGCGTCGCACACTTGTACTGCAGTACAAGTGTGCGCCTTGAAGGGGGGGGAACAACTGCCGCCACAGGTACTGCTGCCGGCTAAAAAAAATCTGCTTTAAGTATAAACCAGCTTTGCTAACTTGAGAGTACTAAAATGCAGCAGCTATGAGAAGAATACTGATTGCCTGTTTTGTTATAACCACATTGCAGGCAGCCGCACAACCTTACCAACCCAATTGGCAAAGCCTAGATAAACGCCCCACACCGGTTTGGTTTAAAGATGCCAAGTTTGGCATTTTTATACATTGGGGGGTATATGCCGTGCCGGGTTGGTGTACCAAGGGTAATTATGCTGAGTGGTATCAATACGGTTTGCAAACCAACGATACGGCCCGCAAGCAATTTCATGCAGCCAAATTTGGCAACCGGAGTTATTACGATTTAGCCACCGACTTTAAAGCCGAGCTGTATAACCCCGATGAGTGGGCCAGATTATTTGAGCGCAGCGGTGCCAAATACATTGTACTCACTTCCAAACATCACGATGGGTTTGCACTATGGCCCAGCAAAGAAGCCAGCGCCACCTGGGGCTTTCCTTGGAATGCGGTAGAAACCGGACCCAAGAGAGACCTGCTGGGCGATTTGTTTAAAGCCGTTAGAAAGACTTCTGTAAGAGCGGGCATGTATTACTCGCTGTACGAATGGTTCAATCCTTTATGGAAGAGCGACCCCGCAAAATTTGCTGCCACACATACATGGCCGCAAATGAAAGACCTTATCAATACCTATCAGCCAGATGTATTTTGGACGGATGGCGATTGGGATGCACCGCCAGAAACATGGAAGAGCCAGGAGTTTTTAAGCTGGGTGTACAATGAAAGTGCGGTAAAAGATAAGATAGTTGTAAACGATCGTTGGGGCAAAGATGTACGCTTTAAGCATGGTGGTATTTTTACCCCCGAGTATCAGCCAGATATGGATTTCCCCAATCATGATTGGGAAGAAAGCCGCGGCATGGGTTTTAGTTACGGTTACAACCGCGAAGAAGATGCATGGGATTATAACAGCACCCAATCTTTAATAATTGCATTAATAGATAAAGTAAGCAGGGGTGGTAATTTTTTATTAGACATTGGGCCCGATGAACACGGAAAAATTCCGCCTATTATGCAAGAGCGTTTATTACAAATGGGCGATTGGCTACAAATAAACGGAGCGGCCATTTACAATACTAGACGCTGGAAGCAGCCTTTTCAGTGGAGTGCCGGCAGAAGAGATTATAAATACAAAAACCAACATGCTACTGATGATTGGAAAACCGGCGGTGATGTAATGCTTAAGCTGACCGTTGACCCCGACCCCGGCTTTGCTGTTAAAGAATTATTTTTTACTTATAACCCCCAGCAAAATAATTTGTACGCCATTTTTGCAAAATACCCGGATGATAATAAGCTTGTTTTAAAAGATATGGTGTTGCCCGCTGGCACCGCAATAGAGTTTTTAAGCACTCAACAAAAACTGGTATGGAAACAACAGGGTAAAAACACATTGGTGCAGTTACCGGCCTACAACCCCAATAAAATGAAAGCGCCGTATGCTTATGCTATATGTATTAAAAACTATGGTAAATAATTTTTTTACGTAGCAACAGCACAGCTATTTTTTTTGAACAGAAGAAACTATTTAGAACGCATGAAGCAATTACCCATTTTATTATTGTGTTTGCTGTTACAGATTTGTGGTTTGGCACAAACACCTAAACCCGGTGTGCCACAATTAAACTGGCAGGATAAAGAATTTTATTTGTTTGCCCATTTTGGCCCCAACACATTTACCAATAAAGAGTGGGGCCATGGCGATGAGCCGGAAGATATTTTTAACCCCACACAATTAGATTGCCGCCAATGGTGCCGTGTGGCAAAAGCTGCCGGCGCAAAAGGCATTATTATAACTGCCAAGCACCACGATGGTTTTTGTTTATGGCCCAGTAAGTACTCAACACATACGGTAAGAGAAAGTAAATGGCGCAATGGCAAAGGCGATGTGCTGAAAGAATTAGCAGCAGCCTGTAAAGAATACGGGTTATTGTTTGGTGTTTATATTTCTCCGTGGGATAGAAACCACCCGGATTATGGCACTGATAAATACAACGATGTTTTTGTAAATATGATGAAAGAGTTGTTTACCAATTATGGACCCATTTGGGAGTTGTGGTGGGATGGTGCCAATGGTGAAGGGCCTAATGGAAAGAAACAGGTGTACGATTGGGCAAGGTTCAGGGCTACGGTTAAAAAACTATCGCCCAGCACTGTGGTGTTTAGTGATGTGGGGCCGCATATACGATGGGTGGGTAACGAAAGAGGTATTGCCGGAACCACCAATTGGAATACGCTGGATACAGCTGGTTTCACCGCAGGTTTGGGTGCCCCGTCTACCGATACCCTGAACAGCGGCAATAAATTTGGTAAAGCATGGGTGCCGGCGGAATGTGATGTAAGCATCAGGCCCGGTTGGTTTTGGCATAAAGAAGAAGATGAAAAAGTAAAAACACCCGCACAGTTATTTGATCTGTATTTAAAAAGTGTAGGGCGTGGCGCCAACTTATTATTAAACGTTCCGCCAACTGCAACAGGTCGTTTTCATGCAAACGATTCTGCGGCGCTGGTTGGTTTTAAACAACTGCTGGATAATAATTTTAAAAGTAACCTTGCCCGTACAACAAGCGGTTTTTTGATATCACATACCGGCAAGGTGGCCTGCCCTGCTTTAAATGATGGCAAAACTGCAACCACGCAATTAATACAACTTACTGACTTGCACACAGCAGGTTTAGCATTTAAGAAGGCTACTACGGTTAATTGTATTCGGCTGCGGGAGGATTTAAGTAAAGGACAAAACTGTGCTGCTTTTATGATACAATTATTGAATGAAAAGCAGGAGCTGGTAAAAGAAATAAAAGGCACTACTATTGGCCATAGCCGCATTATCAGTTTTCCGGCGCAGCAGGTAAGTGCAATAAAACTTTTTATTACTGAGCAGAAAGGCCCAACAGCCATTGCAGAAATTGAATTATATAAAATTGATGATGCGTTGATTGAGCAGTAAGAAGGGGATAAAAAAAACTCAGTTCAACCAATGATATATGGTTGAACTGAGCGTAGCAACGATGTTGCCCATGGTTACCCTGCTGGTAACAAACTATTATTTTACAAACAAGTGTACAATATAATAAACGATACCTGCTAATACTGCACTTACAGGTATGGTTAAAATCCATGCCCAAAGCAGGTTAATGGTAACACCCCAACGCACTGCACTTAAACGTTTGGTGGCACCCACACCAATAATAGAACCGGTAATGGTATGCGTGGTACTTACGGGTATGCCCCATTGCTCGGTCATAAACAATGTCATGGCGCCGGCTGTTTCTGCACTTACTCCTTCTAAAGGTGTAACTTTTGTAATGCGGGTACCCATTGTTTTTACAATCTTCCAACCACCACTCATTGTACCCAAACCTATGGCGGTATAACAAGCCAGCGGTACCCAGTTAGGTAGTTCTTTAAAGTCTTGTATCTGTCCGCCGGCAATTAATGCGGCGCCAATAATACCCATTACTTTTTGTGCATCGTTACCACCGTGGCCAATACTGAATGCGGCCGAAGAAAGCAACTGTAATCTTTTATACATGCCGGCAATGCGGTTAGCATTGGGTTCTTTAATTTTTTCGTAATACAGATAAGAGAGCATGAAAATTACAATGGCACCAATGAGGCAGTAGCGGAGTATGCTGTTATCTGCTTTAGCAATTTCCTTTTTCAATTTGTCTTTATCTACAGTTGCATCTGTCAGTGCAATTTGTTCTACCACTTTATCTGCCCCCAATTTATCGTATTGGGCCAGGTAGGGAACAGCCGCTTTTGCTTTTGCTTTTGCAGCATCCAGGTCGGCCTGTTTTTCGGGGTGTTCCGCCACTTCTTTTTTCAACTTGTCTACTTTGTAAAACTTCTCTACGTTCTTGGTCATTTTATCTGTCTGGAAATTTCCAAACATCCAAATGGTTACACTGCTTACGGCTATTATAATAGCCAGCCGCAACCATATATTTCGCATTACCGTGACGATGGATATAAACATGGATATGATCATACCTATGACCGGTGCCAGAAATATAAACAAGAGTATTTGAATAATGTATTGGCTTTCTACAATTTTTTTAAGCGATACAGAGCCTGTTGTTATATAGGCGTGCGCAATAGCAGCACCTGCAAAACCACCAATTAATGTGTGTGAAGAAGAAGAAGGGATGCCGTACCACCAGGTTAACAGGTTCCAGAAAATAGCGGCTATTAAGCCCGATAAAATAACAGGCAGTGTAATAAACTCTTTCTGTACACTTTTTGAAATGGTATTGGCAACTGCGTGGTCTTTAAAAAGAAAGAATGCCACAAAGTTGAAAAGCGCCGCCCAGATAACCGCCTGAAAAGGGGTTAATACTTTTGTTGATACCACGGTGGCAATAGAATTAGCCGCGTCGTGGAAGCCGTTGATATAATCAAAAATAAGGGCCAGTACTATAATAATTACTACTAATGTCATGTGTTGGGTTTAAGTAATTAACAATTAAGCATACTTAATTACGATAGACTCAATCACATTAGCAGCATCCTCACATTTATCAGTAACCAGTTCCATTACCTGGTAAATCTCTCTTTTCTTAATTACTTCTTTGGCATCGGGTTCTGTTTCAAACAAGCGGTCAATGCTCATATCAAAAATATCATCGGCCTGGTTTTCTATACTGTTTACTTTAACCAGTGCATCTGTTATCTGACGCATATTTTTCATATTACGCAGTTCAATAACAGCATTCTTAATTTGCTCGCAACCCTGTTCAATTAAATCGGCCATTTTTTGTATACCCACATCATTGGGGTTTACTTTATAAAAATTTATCTTTTTCACAGACGCATAGATATAGTCAGCAATATCATCCAGGGCACTGGCCAGGTAGTGAATATCTTCACGATCGAAAGGGGTAATGAAATTACGGCCCAACTCTGTAAAAATGCGATGGGTGTAATCGTCATTAATATGTTCAAAGTCCTCCATTTTAGAAATCAGCCCGGCACGTTTATCATAATCGGGTTCAGCTACTATTTCCTTCATCAGTTTGCCCATTTGGGCAACAGTACCTGCCACATCTTCAAACAATGAATAAAATACCCTGTCTTTAGGCATGAAGATTTTTAAAAAAGAATTTGCTGCCATAGTTTAGTTGTTTTTAAAAGTTTAATTGTGCCTGCAAGCGTAATAAGCGGCCAGATTGTAAATTGTTTCTGAGTTTTGAATCTTCAAATCGTCTTTTAGAAAAAGTGTATGCCGTGGTAAATTCAAAATTTTTATTTACCTGCCATTCTAAACCCACTTCCAATTCATCTACATTATAATTACGGGCATCCAGTTCGTGCTTTTTTCCACCGGTAAAATGCTGCGCTCTCGTATACGGTAAGAACACCATTTCATTTTTCCCTTTTATTTTATAAGATACGGTAATATAACCTCCATTCAGTTTTTTAACTTCAATAGAATCTTTTGCCGGATTGTATTGAGGACCCTTGCCTACATTATATTCTGCCTGTATACCAAATGGTTGGGGGTAAAGTACAAAAGATGCCGCCGCCCGCTGATCTTTAAACTCAAAACTTTTTACGGCCTTAACCCCTGTTGTTCTTAAATCTGATGGTAATACGTAATCGCCTGCGTAAGCTTGTATACCCGGCTCTATAATTTGTTTGCCAATTTTTATAGGGTAACTAAATCTTGAAACAATGTGCAGTTTCTTGTTCAACTCGGCACGGTTAGCGGTTTGGCCATTGTAAAACCCAAAAGCAAAAACACCATAATCGCCGCTGCCTTTAAGATTCTCTCTTACAAACATGGCAAACATATCCCTCTTTTCTTTTGGAGCCCAGTAAAAAAATGCTCCTAAATCCCGTTCATTAGAAACAGCACTGTTTAATCCATCGTTACGATCCAGTGGCAGGCGGTTCTGGCTGCTCTGCATATTTTCAAAACCAAAGGGCACTTTACTCTGGCCAATTCGCACTCTATATTCATTGTCTTTATCAAAGCCAATATCAAAATAAGCATCTCTTAATTGAAAAATATGTTGTGTGGTACCCGCAGCACTGCCAAAATCAGGCTGTATATAAAAGTAAATGTTCTTTGTTAAGTTACCACTAAGAATTAAGCGGCCACGCCGTATAAAAACACCACCCCCTTCGCCCCAGCTTTTATCACATTGTTCACACTTCAATTTATCATTGGTTTCTAATAAGCGGTTGTAGCGTACCTGCATATATCCTCTTAAAGAAATGGTTTCATACCAGTGCTTTTTCTCTTCCTTCTTAACAGTGGTGGCAGATTTGTCGGGCAAATTGGTTTGCGACATCAGGTTGGTGCTACTGGTAATAAATAATAGTAAGAACGGCCAGCTAATACGGGCATTCATTTTTGTTATCTTTTAATTGCACGGCAAATGTGATATTATAATTTGTAAGCCGCCCTAAATGCATATTACCAAATTGTTAACTCTTACAAAGAAACCCCGCCAGGATTGGCAGGGTTTTGCAATTAAAAGATAATATATGCCTTATCTCGTGGCCTGATTATCAATACCGGGCACCAGCTTTAATACTGGCGCAAACGATAACAGCAAAATTTCAGGATTAATGTTACCTAAGTGTTACCTAAGTGTTATTTGTATATTATGCCTTTGTTAACCAGCAGCAATAAATAAGGCAGCAGCCGTTGCGTCGCACCCTGCAGCCGTTGTACATGGCCGGGCAATAAAAAACCCGTTGCTGACAACGGGTTCTGTTATATTATCAGATAATATAAGTTTTAAACACCTTTAAAAACAGGCTGTCTTTTTTCTAAAAAAGCGGCTGCACCTTCTTTTGCATCTGCCGTATCAAACAGTTCTCCAAAAGCAGCTACTTCTTTTTGCAAGCCATCAGCATCTCCAACAGCAGCAATATTGGTTAAAGCAATAATATGCTTTATAGCAACCGGGGCTTTAGTTATTATTACCTGTAATAAATCAATGGTTTTTGCCAGTAAATCTGCTGCAGGCACCACGTAATTTACCAGGCCCAACTGCAATGCTTCAGCAGCACCAATCATAGCACCCGTCATCATCAACTCCATGGCTTTACCCTTACCCACTAATTGGGTTAAGCGTTGTGTGCCGCCATAACCCGGTATTAAGCCAAGGTTTACTTCTGGCTGGCCAAACCTTGCATTTTCTGCCGCCAGCCTGAAATGGCAGGCCATGGCCAACTCGCACCCGCCGCCAAGGGCAAAGCCATTTACGGCAGCAATAATTGGCTTGGGACTGTTTTCTATTTTACTAAACACCAGGTCTTGTCCTTTTTGTGCCAGCATTTTTCCACCGGCTCCGTCTAAACTGGTAAACTCACTAATATCAGCACCGGCCACAAATGCTTTTGGGCCACTGCCCGTAATAATACCCGCTTTTACAGCAGGGTTATTATACAGTTCATCAATAGCAGCACCCAATTCTTCTATCACTGTTTTATTCAGCGCATTTAGTTTATCGGGCCGGTTTATAGTAATGGTGGTAATACCATTTTCTGTTTGTGTAATAATTGTTTGATACATGGTGCGTGGTTTAGTATGTATAATACACAAACATACAAGAAAAATAAACGGCCGCCTCAAAGGGGCGGCCGCTATGCCTGTATCTTGTTTTTACTTTCTTTTCTTTTTAAAATCGTTCTTTATATCAAAATCGTAGCCCAGTGTAACATAAAAAACTTTAGCATCCATACCGGCATAAGGCTTTACATTATTGGTGCTAAAATCTGGGTTTAAAAAATTATTGAGGTAGTATTGAAATTTAAGGCCAATACCGTTTTTAGTGTGCACCCCAGCAAATACTGCGGGCATAAATAAAGGAGTACGATTGCTGAACCAGTCATTAAACTTGCTTACACGGTCGCCGTTTACAAATTGCTTTTCTTTATAGTTAATAGCCAGGTTAGCTTCTGCACCTAAATAGCCAAAATTTCTTTTTTCTAAGTTGCCAAACTTTAAAGCCACCGGCACACCAACAGTATACACCCTTCTTTTATAGCGGGTATTGGCACCATCATCGTGTATTATACCAATATTCTTAATATTAATGCCTGTAAAAAAACCCGCATTCTCACTAAAATCGTAGTGCAAATTGGTGCCTGCATGAAAAAAAATGGTAAAGCGGCCGGCACTGTTTAAGGTGTTGCCATTTCTTTGTACTTGTGAAAAAGAAAGGATGGCTCCTTCAGCGCCACTGGTGGTATACACTTTTTTTTCTTGTGCGGTTACTGCGGATAAAAGGCTTAAGGCAAATGCCAGTGTAAAAATACGTTTCATAATGTGTTGTGTTTTTATACCAGTATAACGAAGCACAAAAACAAAGGTTACAGCAACACATAAAAAGTTTAAAACTTACGGTTATTACTAACCCAGGTTTTAATATAGCCGGCTATTTCGTGGGTATTGGTACCGGGTGTAAAAATTTTCCCCACTCCCATTTCATTTAATTGCCTGATGTCTTCATCGGGTATAATACCGCCGCCGGTTAACAAAACATCATTCATGCCTTTTTCCTTCATAAGGCCCAGCACTTTTGGAAACACTGTATTGTGTGCGCCGCTTAATATACTAATGCCAATAGCATCTACATCTTCCTGCAAGGCGGCGCTTACCACCATTTCAGGCGTTTGCCGCAACCCGGTATATATTACTTCCATACCAGCATCTCTTAGGGCAGTAGCAATTACTTTAGCGCCACGGTCGTGGCCATCTAAACCCACTTTTGCCACCAGTACACGTATTGGTCTGTTCATACAGCTTTATTTACGTGGTAAAAATAAACAAATAACTGTAAGTTTTGCTGCCACATGCACTACTGCATACGTGTGCGACGCAACAGCTGCTGAAAAAAGTTATGAAGTTGGTAACAATAAAATATCTTTTAAAATATTGTTAGTGCATATTTTATCCGTGCTGCTGTTTCTTCTTTACCCAGCAAAACAGCAATATCAAATACGGGCGGGCCAAACTTACCACCTACCAGCATAATACGCAAAGGCAATTGCAGTTCTCCGGGTTTTATATTGTTAGCAGCAGCCAGTTCTTTAAAGGCATTTTCTAAAGCTAGGGGTGTAAAATCTGCCTGTTGTAAAACGGTTTCAATAAAGGTTTCAAAAAAGGTTTTCTTTTCATCTGTCCATTTAGGTTTTACGGCCGCTACATCTAGTTGCTGTGGTGCTTTAAAAAAGAAACCGGCCTGTTGTACAAAATCGGGTAGCAGGGTGCAGCGGTCTTTAACCAGGTTTAAAATCTTTTCAAATTGCAGGTTATCTGTTATTGAAATACTGGTTGCCTCCAACTCATTCATAATTGCCAATTGGTAATTATGAATGGGTAATTTCTTTATCCACTCGTGGTTGAACCATTTTGCTTTTTCATAATCAAATTTAGCACCAGCTGCATGCACCCGTTCCATACTAAAAGCATCCACCAATTCTTCTTTGCTGAAAATTTCTTTTTCTGTTCCATCATTCCAGCCTAATAAAGCCAGCAGGTTAATAAATGCTTCTGGTAAAAATCCTTTTTCTTTAAAGCCTTCGGTCAGTTCATTGGTTTTGGGGTCGGTCCAGTTCATTGCAAAAACCGGGAAACCATATTTGGCTCCATCCCTTTTACTTAGTTTACCGTTGGGGCCCAGTATTAATGGCAGGTGTGCCCATTGCGGCATGGCTTCCAACCCAAACAGATACTTCCATAATAAAACATGTACCGGTGCGCTGGGCAACCATTCCTCGCCACGAAAAGCGTGGCTGATCTGCATCAGGTAATCATCCACCACCACCGCTAAATGGTAAGTAGGCATACCATCTGCTTTTAATAATACTTTATCATCTACCAGTGCAGTATCAAAACTTACTTCGCCGCGTATCATATCAGTAAAAGAAACTGTTTCGTTTTGGGGCATTTTTATGCGCACCACCTTGCGGGCACCGGCTGCCAGCAATTGATTGGTTTCTTCTGAAGAAAGACTTAAAGAGTTGCGCATTTTCATACGCAGTTTATGATCGTATTGCGGCGATGGGTTTTCTTCTGTCTTATAATCCATCCGCATTTTTTCTAACTCTTCCGGTGTATCAAAAGCATAATATGCATACCCTTGTTCTATTAACTTATCTGCATACTGCTGGTAAATGCCGGCCGCTTTGCGTTCACTCTGGCGGTAAGGACCAAAGTTACCTCCGTGCATAGGACTTTCATCGGGTACCAATCCGGCCCATTGCAAGCAATTAAAAATATATTCTTCGGCACCTGCCACATAACGGGTTTGATCGGTATCTTCTATCCGCAGCACAAAATCTCCACCGTGCTTTTTGGCAAACAGGTAGTTGTATAAAACAGTTCTTACACCACCCAGGTGCAAACCACCTGTTGGGCTGGGTGCAAAACGTACTCTCACTTTTTTACTCATAGGCTGCAAAGATAATTGTTGAGGCATTAATGATTGCAGGCATTGTTTAAAACTAAATGGCCACTTTTTTAAGTGGCCATTTAGTTTATTTGTTGCCCTTTGCATTGCCGCTGAAGGGTGCGACGCAACAAAAGCTGCCACCTGCACTGCTGCTGGTAGCATAAAAAATTATATCAATACATCTCCTGTCATTTCTTTGGGTATGGGCAATTGCATAAGCGTTAAAATGGTAGGTGCTATATCGCCCAGTTTACCGGGTTTAATGGTGCCCATCCATTCTTTATCTATAATAAAAAATGGCACCAGGTTTAATGTGTGTGCTGTGTTGGGGGTACCATCTTCGTTAATCATAAAATCTGCGTTACCATGATCGGCTGTTAAGAAAATAGTATAGCCGTTTGCCAAACCAGCCGTTACCACTTTTTGCACGCAGGCATCTACGGTTTCTACAGCTTTTATACCGGCACTGAAAACACCGGTATGGCCCACCATGTCTGCATTGGCATAATTGAGACAAACAAAATCTGTCTCGCCTTTATTTATTTCGGCAACAATGGTATCGGTTACTTCATATGCACTCATTTCAGGCTGTAAATCGTAGGTAGCCACTTTGGGCGATGCCACCATTAAACGTTGCTCTCCATCGAAAGGCAATTCTCTGCCACCACTAAAAAAGAAACTTACGTGCGGATATTTTTCTGTTTCTGCTATGCGTATTTGCTTGCGGCCGTTTTGTTGCAACACCTCGCCCAGCGTATTGTTTAAATTATCTGTTTCAAAAACCACGTGTACGTTTTTGTAGGTTTTATCGTATTCCGTCATGGTGGTATAATGCAAATTCAGTTTATGCATTTGTTGTTCGGGAAAGTCCTGTTGTGTTAATGCCTGTGTAATTTCCCGGCAGCGGTCGGTACGAAAATTAAAGCAAATAGCCACATCGCCTTCTTTAATAGTTGCAAGAGGTGCACCGGCTTCATTGGTAATAATAGTGGGCTTTATAAACTCATCGGTTACACCGGCAGCGTATGCAGCTTCTACTGCGGCAATGGCATTGGTGGCTTTTTCGCCCACGCCATTTACCAATGCATCATAGGCCAGCTTCACCCGTTCCCATCGTTTGTCTCTATCCATGGCATAATACCGGCCGCTTACGCTGGCAATAACGCCGGCACTGTTATTTAAATGCTGTTGCAGTTCTTTTAAAAAAGCAAGTCCGCTCTTGGGGTCTGTATCGCGGCCATCTGTAAAAGCATGTATAAACACATTGGTTAAGCCCTGTTCTTTACAAACACTGCACAATGCTTTTAAATGGTTAATATGAGAGTGTACGCCACCATCACTTACCAAACCCAATAAATGCAGGGGTTTGTTATTTTGTTTTGCTCTCTGTATAGCATTTAGCAGGGTTTCATTTTTTGCAAAAGAACCATCCCTTACTGCTACATTAATACGTTGCAGTTCCTGGTACACAATCCGCCCGGCGCCCAGGTTCAGGTGGCCCACTTCGCTGTTGCCCATTTGTCCATCGGGTAAACCAACCGCCTCGCCACAAGTAACCAAAGTACTGTTGGGGTATTTACTGTACAGACTGCTTACAAAAGGTGTACTGGCGTTTTGTATTGCATCGGCTTTCTGAACCTGTCCCAGGCCCCAGCCATCCATAATAACAAGAATAACTTTTTTACGCATGGGCCAAAACTACTTTATTTTAAAATCTTTAAAAAATACCAACACTTGTTACAAGGCAAAAAATATCAGGTAGCCGGCAGCAGGGCTATGGTGGGGCAGTGGTTGCGTCGCACTCTTGTACAACAGTGCCCGCCGCAGCTACCATTACATTACAAAAGCTTTAACTAAACACACATCTGGCTTGCAATGGATTTTCGTTTTAGCAGCATCCCATTTTCCCAAACCATTTTATGAAACGTTTTTTAAAGCTATTGCTGCTTCTGTTTAGCAGTATTATAATTATAAGTGCCGCATGGTATTATAAAAAATTGAAACCGGCTGCTTCTCCGGCTGTTGCTGCAAAACCAGTAAGCCAAAGCTTAACACAGCATGCAAAAAAAGCAAAAGCCTATGCAAACCAAAAAGGGTATAATACATCGGTTTGCTTTTTAATAGATATGCGGGTGGCTTCAGGCACCAACCGGTTTTATGTTTACAACTTAAAAACAGATAATATAGATGCTGCCGCATTGGTAACACATGGACGTTGCAATAAAAACTGGCTGCAAGGCCGGCAATATGGTAACAAAGCAGGTTGTGGCTGCACTTCTCTTGGCCGTTATAAAATTGGCGCTGCTTATCAGGGGCGGTTTGGACTTGCTTATAAACTGCATGGCTTAGACAGCAGCAACAGCAATGCCTTTAAGCGGTATGTAGTCTTGCATTCGCACAGCTGCGTGCCCGCACAAGAAGTAGACCCTTACCCCATTTGCCAAAGCGATGGCTGCCCCACAGTGGCACCCGGTTTTTTAAAAACACTGGCAAAAATTATTGATGCATCTCAACAACCCATCTTGCTTTGGATTTATGAGTAAGTTTTAAAAAAGCTAACCCACTCGTTTTCTTACACATAAAAAGGAATCTGAAAAAAAATGAGGACGCGGCTTGCAATTATAAAAACTGCCTATTACTTTTATGGCATCAATCAATCTCCTCCAGAAAATCCGTACCGCAGCTTTCCTTACTAATTACTGCAACCAATTTCCCGGCTAAATCATCTTTTGTTTCATTACAATTCCATCATCCTCTGCTATTACCTGTTTCTATTTAAAACCCGCAAACAGTAATAGAATTTTTTATTTATATACTATCGTCCTTCCTTAGAAATGCCCACCCGTTGACACGTACACTGTTACCGCTTTACCTATTTTCTTAACTACTGAAACTTACAAAAATGAAACGTTTAGCTACACTCGTTGCTATTATTGCAACATCCATGGCATCAATTGCCCAAAGCACTACAGAAAATTTCAACTCTCGTTTTAATGTTGGCCTTAGCCAGGTAAAAAGCACATTGCAATCGCAATGCTGGCAGTTTACAGATTTTGATGTAAATAATGGTGGGTGGAATGCAAACATTGAAGGCGATGGTGCGATGGTTAGCGGCGCCGGCATCAGTGCCACTCAAAATACAGGCATCTATTCTCAGGTATTAAGCTTTTACGGCAGCCTGAATGTATCATTCAAATATAAATTTAACAGCGATGTTACCAGCCGCCGCTGGATTAAGGTGTATGTAACAGATGGCAACAACAATACATTAGATTTATTAGACAGTTTAGAACTAACCGGTGCCAATGCAAATACTGTTTACAACTATAATAAAACATTTGGCGTAGGTTCTGGTTGCTACAAAATATTTATAAACTATCAGGGTATTGGCGGCAGCACCCGCATTGCAATAGATGAGTTAAGCTACGGTACCACCACATGCTACAGCAGCGGTTGTAACCAGCCTCCTGTGGCAGATAATGATTACTTTAATGGCAACAATAACAGAACCGGTGCAGGCAATGTAATGCCCAACGACTCTGACCCCGATAATGAAGTATTAACTGCCTCTCTGGTAAGTAACTCTGCTGATGGTAATGTGGTTTTAAATGAAGACGGCAGTTTTACATTTACCCCTAACCCCGGTTTTAATGGCCCGTCTACTACTTTCACTTATTTGGTTTGCGATGCAGGTAATGCACCCATGTGTTCTAATATAGCAACTGTTACCATCACTTTCCCGGTAGGCGGCTTTTTACCTGCAAGCATTACAGACATCAGTGCCAACTATACCAATAATGCAGTTGCCATTAAATGGACCAGCAACTTTGAAGTTAACAGCGATCGTTTTGAAATTGAAAGAAGCACAGATGGCATCAACTTTAAAACTATTGGAAGCGTAGCCGCACAAGGTAACTCTACTATTAAGCACGATTACAGCTTTACCGATGAAGTACGCAACAGCACCAGCTCTAAAAACGATTTATACTATCGCCTGAAACTGGTTGACAGAGATACGAAAAGCACCTATAGCAAAGTATTGGTGGTACGTGTTTATAAAACAAAAACCATACAGGCATTAAGCGTTACACCCAACCCCGCAGTAAACGATATTAAAGTAAATGCGCAGTTAAACGAAGCGGCTATGGTGGTAATAAAAGTAATGAACCATAACGGCACAGAAGTAATGCGCAAAAATGTAAGAGGCGCTGCCGGCAATAACAATATTACACTGGAAGGTACCAGCAATTTAAAGACCGGTATCTACATTCTGGAAGTAATCATTAACAGCAATGAACGCATGACTGTTAAACTGATGAAACAATAATTTTTTGTAGGTTTCAAAGAGGTAAAACATGTCCTCCCTTTTCCTGGGGAGGACTTTTTTGTTACCAGCAGCATCTCTTTAATCAGTCTCGAAACTTTGGCATTGCGTAGCACACTGGTGCGGCAGTGGGTTAATGGTCCATAGTCTATTGTCAATGGAAGGTTTATAGACCTTTAACTATTGACCATATACCTATATTAGCAGAAGTGTGCGACGCAACGATGCTGCCATGGAATACCACTGCTGGTTACAAAAAAAATTCCCGCAGCATAAACTGCGGGAATTTTAGTTTTATGAAGACTTTTATAATTACCAGCCTTGTTTAGCAATACCTGCTTTTATAGCAGCCAATGCTTTCTCTTCGCCTAACAATGTGGTAAGCTTATTGCCTTTACCATCGTTACCCTGAGCCATATAAGCACCTTTAGATGTTTTGGTAATTACAGCATCTAAAATGGTAACGCCCTTCTCTTTTGTTTTTACATTATAGGCGGTTAATTTAACGTCTGACATAACTTTTTTGAATTTAATGGTTTTTAATAGCCAACTGCTGGCTTTTTTGTTGTGCCACTTTAAAGGTAGCGAAATATTCAGATACGCATTTTATACTGAACTGGGTATTTTACACATCCAGCTTGGCATATTTTGCATGGCTTTCTATAAATTCTCTGCGGGGTGCCACTTCATCTCCCATCAGCATACTAAACACCCGGTCTGCCTCTGCGGCACTTTCTATAGTTACCTGTTTTAAAGATCTGGTTATTGGGTTCATGGTTGTATCCCACAACTGGTCTGCATTCATTTCTCCCAAACCTTTATAACGTTGTACGGTAACGCTGTCTTCTTTACCTGCACCAAATTTTTCTACAAATGCTTTACGTTGTTCTTCATTCCATGCGTAGGCCTGGTCTTTTCCTTTTTTTACAAGGTATAGTGGTGGTTGTGCAATGTATACATAACCCTGCTCTACCATTTCTTTCATGTATCTGTAAATAAAAGTAAGAATCAATGTAGCAATGTGGCTGCCGTCCACATCGGCATCGGTCATAATAATTAATTTATGATAACGCAGCTTTGCAAGGTTTAATGCTTTAGGGTCTTCTGGTGTGCCCACTGTAACACCTAAAGCGGTGTACATATTTCTTATTTCTTCGTTTTCGTAAATCTTATGCTCCATGGCTTTTTCTACGTTCAGAATTTTACCACGCAATGGTAAAATTGCCTGAAAGCTTCTGTCTCTGCCCTGCTTGGCAGTACCGCCTGCTGAGTCTCCCTCAACCAGAAACAATTCGCAACGCTCCGCATCCCTGTCAGAACAATCGGCCAGCTTACCAGGCAAACCACCTCCGCTTAAAACAGATTTACGCTGCACCAATTCTCTTGCCTTACGTGCTGCGGCACGTGCCTGCGCTGCTAATATTACTTTACTAATAATGTTTTTAGCTTCCTTCGGATTTTCTTCCAGATAAGCCACCAATACTTTTGATACGGTAGCATCTACCACCCCACTTACTTCACTATTACCCAGCTTGGTTTTTGTTTGTCCTTCAAACTGGGGCTCGGGCACTTTTACAGAAATGATGGCACTTAACCCTTCTCTGAAATCATCTCCTTCAATTTCTACTTTTGCTTTTTCAAAAAGGTTTTCACGGTCTCCGTAGTTTTTAAACACACGGGTTAAAGAACGGCGAAAACCGGCCACGTGTGTGCCACCTTCAATAGTATTAATATTGTTTACGTAAGAATAGATATGCTCATTATAGCTATCGTTATAACTTAATGCCACTTCAACTGCCACATTGGTATTTTCATCCCTTCCCTCTACATAAATAATTTTGGGTATTAGTGCATTACGGCCTGCATTTTTATCCAGCATCTCTACAAACTCAACAATACCACCTTCGCTAAAAAATGTTTTGGTATAATGTACGCCTTCATCTGTTTTATCTCTCAGATCATTTAAAGTAATACTGATGCCCCGGTTGAGATAGGCCAGTTCACGCAAGCGGCTTTCTAAAATATCTTTCTTATATACTGTGGTGGTAAAAATTGAAGCATCTGGCCAAAATTGTACCGTGGTACCGGTTCTGTCTGCCAGGCCAATTTCTCTTACGGCATATTGCGGAACGCCAATGGCATATTCCTGTTCAAAAATTTTACCTTCTCGTCTTACGGTTACCTGCAGTTTTGTACTTAATGCATTTACGCAGCTTACGCCCACACCATGCAAACCGCCAGATACTTTATACGATCCCTTATCAAATTTACCACCGGCGTGTAATACCGTCATTACCACTTCCAGTGCACTGCGTTTTTCTTTGGTGTGCATAGCAGTAGGAATACCACGACCATCATCTTCAACCGTTATGGAATTATCTTCATTAATGGTAACGGTTATAAATTTACAATGGCCAGCCAGGGCTTCGTCAATAGAATTATCTACTACCTCATACACCAGGTGGTGCAATCCTTTTTCTCCTACATCTCCAATATACATAGCCGGGCGTTTACGCACCGCCTCCAAACCCTCTAAAACCTGTATACTATCGGCACCATAACTATTGCTGTTGGGCTGCTGTTTTTCAGTTGTTACTTCACTCATGCAATTGATTTATAACGAGCTTAAAAATAAAGATTTACAAAGCCAGCAAAACTACAAAAAAATAAGGGGTTTCAGTTCTTAAAAAACAGCTGATTTATACACAGTTTCGGGCAACTTTTAAAGAGAATTTTGCCCCTAAAAACCGGCCAACAAAAAAGAGCCGGCTGGGTAGCCGGCTCTTTTAGAAAATGCTGTATGTCTTGTTAAATACCCATCTTTTGTTTCATTGACTGAAAGAAAGATTTTTTTGCGGGAGCCTGTGCTTTTTCGGGCAATGTTCCCTCAATCTTCTTCAATAATTCGTGCAATAAATCGGGGGTTATTTTTGACTTTACTATATAATCAAAAGCCCCGTTATGCAATACCTGCACCGCCACATCCACATCTTCCTGGCCAGATATAAACACTACTATTATTTCTTTATTCTTTTCTTTTATTTTTTTCAGCACCTCCAAGCCACTCATGTCTTCCATATTGTAATCCAGAAAAACAATGTCGGGGTGCTGATCAATATTTTTAAGGCAGTCTACACCTCCCGTAAAGCATGAAATATTTTCATAGCCCAACTTAATTAAGAATTGCTGGTACAGGTTCAGGCAAAAAACATCATCGTCTACCAAAAAAATTTTGCGGCTGGTATTAGGTTCCATGCTAAGGTTTTAAGAATGATTGGATGGTTCTTTTACCTTAACGTATGTTCTGTTTTTATTAATGGGTATTAGTCACGCTTTCTGATACAAATAAAGGAATGCCTGAAAACGGGCTAATGAATAACTCTTAGTTACAGCTGTGTACCGGTTGGTTTATAGCTTATTTATGTTTCTTGCGTTTTACCAGTTTTATACTGATGATTCTTATATCTGAAACTGGCCGGTCACGGTCGGCCCCTTTACTGGTAGCGCTTGCAGCAATAGCATCTAATACCTCGGCACCGGTTATCAATTCACCAAAAACCGTATAACTCTGATCTAAATGAGGCGATCCACCCAAGGTTTTATACACCTCTCTGTGAGCTGCTGGCAACTTTCTGCCACCAAGCCGGTTAACCTCCACACTATCCAACCCAGCATCAGTAAACACTTTGCCCTGCACAATATAAAACTGGCTGCCGCTACTGGCTTTTTCCGGGTTATTATCCCGGGCGGCAGCTATTACTCCTTTCTTATGAAATAAGCTTTGCCTGAACTCTGCAGGCACCCGGTAACCCGGGCCACCACTACCCAATGCCTGCCCTGGTAAAGCTCTTTTGCTATTAGGGTCTCCGGCCTGTATCATAAAATTTTTAATTACCCGGTGAAAAAGCATACTGTCAAAATAATGCTGCTTCACCAGCTTTATAAAATTGTCTCTGTGCATGGGTGTTGAGTCAGACAAGCGCACCAGCATATCGCCCATACTCGTATGTATCAGTATATCCTTTTTACGGTCTTTTTTACGTATTACCGTATCTGCCTGAGCAAAAGCAATACTCATACATAAACAAGCCAATAAAACAGACAATCCCTTTTTCATACATTAAAAGTTAATCGTATCAAAATATAACAATACATGGTCTTTCAAAAAATTTTCCTGCTCTGCCAAATTCATGGCGGGCAATTCTTTTAACTGTTTATAATGCGGCCAGCCATCGTCATCCACACCTTCCAGTTCGTAATAACCACTTGGCGCAAGCAGGCGGCAGGTGGCCACATGCATCAGGTCTTGCTTTTGTTCTTTGCTGAATTTTTCATGCACCCCACCAAACTCCTGTATGCCTATTAAAAAAAGAATTGCCTCCATATCGGGCTTCTTACCAAAACGCTCCACCAGTTTTGCTTCCAGGTTCCACCAGCGTGTTTGTATGTCATCTTGAATATTCATGGCGCAAATATACCAAGCAGGCAATTAAAGGGGCTTCCTGCCATCATAAACTATTCTTTTTGTTTGCCAGCATGTGTGCAGAACCCAACCCATGTTGCTCGTTGAAAACCCCGGGCAGATTTGGGGTTGGCTTTCGGGGCGCCCTTCAACCACAGCAGGTATAGCAGCCGAAACACCAATAAGCGGTTTCATTTCTGCCACTCATCTGCTACCTTTGCGCAAATTGAAGAATTATGTTACAAGTGCCTTTTATACGGCAAAACACAGAAGCCGTTAAGCAACGCCTGGCCGTGAAAAGTTTTAAGCAACCAGAACTGGTAGATGAGTTAATTAAGTGGGATGATAAACGCAAACAATATCAGCAGGAACAGGATGAATTGTTGGCAAAAATAAACAGCTCCTCAAAAGAAATTGGCCAGTTAATGGCAAAGGGGTTAAAAGAAGAAGCCGAACAACGCAAGCAGGAAGTTGCTGCTTACAAAACACAACTAAACCCCGAAAAATTAAACGAAGCCGAAAAGAATATAGAAACCATTTTGTACCTGTTGCCCAACCTGCCTGCAGAACAGGTGCCTGTTGGTAAAACACCGGAAGATAATGTAGTGGTGAAAGAAGGCGGACAAAAACCCAGCCTGCATGCTGGCGCCGTACCGCATTGGGACCTTACCAAAAAATACAACCTTATAGATTTTGAATTGGGTAATAAAATTACAGGCAGTGGCTTTCCGGTGTATATAAACAAAGGTGCCAAATTGCAGCGGGCACTCATTCAATATTTTTTAGAATACAATACGGCTGCTGGCTATATTGAATACATGCCGCCACTAATGGTAAACGAAGCTTCTGCTTATGGCACCGGCCAGCTACCCGATAAAGAAGGCCAGATGTACCATGCCACAGAAGACAATTTTTATTTAATACCCACTGCAGAAGTGCCGGTAACCAATATTTACCGCGATACTATTTTAAAAGAAACAGATTTGCCCATTAAAATGACGGCTTATACACCCTGCTTCAGAAGAGAGGCTGGCAGTTATGGTAAAGATGTGCGGGGCCTTAACCGCCTGCACCAGTTTGATAAAGTTGAAATAGTACAACTGGTAAACCCCGCTAACAGTTATGCTGTGCTGGAAGAAATGGTGGCACATGTGGAAACGCTGGTTCAAAGTTTAGAACTGCCATACCGCATTTTAAAATTGTGTGGCGGAGATATGGGTTTTGCATCTGCCCTTACCTATGATTTTGAAGTGTACAGCGCTGCCCAGCAAAAATGGCTGGAGGTAAGTTCTGTTTCTAATTTTGAAAGCTACCAAACCAACCGCATGAAGGCCCGTTATAAAGATGCTGCTGGTAAAACACAATTCGTACATTCTTTAAATGGCAGTTCATTGGCGTTGCCACGCATTGTTGCCTGTTTGTTAGAAAACCATCAGACAGAAAACGGCATTACCATACCTGCCGCTTTGCAACCGTATTTTGGTGCGGCACAAATTGCCTGAGTTAGTACTGCCGCTGCAGTGTGCCCCGATAGCATCGCACAAACCTACTCGGGGTTTACAACGAGCAACAATGTTTCATTGAAATACACTTGCCGGTTACATAAACAATAAACCCCGCACTGTTGCGGGGTTTATTATGTAGTATTGTTTTATTGGTCCTGCTTCGTCATCTTTTCGCTGTTTTCTTCAAACTGCAGTTTATCTATCAGTTCCTGTATATCGCCGTTCAGCACTTCGCTTAAATTATATAAGGTTAAGCCAATGCGGTGGTCGGTTACACGCCCCTGCGGAAAATTATAGGTTCTTATTTTGGCACTTCGGTCGCCGGTGCTTACCAAACTTTTTCTTTGGCGGGCAATTTCATCTTCCTGCTTGCGCACCTGCTCTTCGTACAATTTGGTGCGCAGCATTTGCATGGCTTTTTCGCGGTTGGCCAACTGGGTGCGTTCTGTTTGACAAACTACCACTACGCCGGTAGGCACGTGTGTTAAAAAAACTTTTGTTTCTACTTTGTTTACGTTCTGTCCGCCGGCACCACCGCTTCGGGCCGTTTCCATTTTCACATCACTTTCTTTCAATTCAAAATCCACTTCTTCTGCTTCGGGCATAACAGCTACAGTGGCAGCACTGGTATGTACGCGGCCACTGGTTTCAGTATCGGGCACCCGCTGCACCCGGTGTACGCCACTTTCAAATTTCAAAGTGCCATACACATCATCACCCACCACTTCCACCTGCACTTCTTTATACCCACCTACGGTTCCTTCGTTTTCAGAAAGCACGGCCGTCTTCCAACCGCGGCGCTCACAATATTTTATATACATCCGCAGCAAGTCTCCGGCAAATAAGCTGGCTTCATCGCCACCGGTGCCGGCACGTATTTCTAAAATAGCATTCTTTTCATCCTGCGGGTCTTTTGGTATCAGCAGTTGCCGTATTTCTGCCTCCATTTTAGTTAAAGCCTCTTCCTGTGCAGGCAATTCCAGCTTGGCCAGTTCACGCATTTCATCATCGCCACCATTTAATGCCTCTTTGTAAAAATCAATATCATCCAGCAGGGTACGGTAATTGTTATAGGCTGTTACAATTTTTTCCAGGCTACGGTATTCTTTACTGGTAGCCGTAAATTTTTTATTATCGTTTACAATTTCAGGGTTGGTTAATGCCACCCCTAACTGATCAAACCTTGCTTTTATAGCTTCTAATTTATCCAGCATATTTTTTTATTATGTACCCGGCAGCTGCGTGCCCATCAGCATTGTTGCGTCGCACACTTGTACTTTTAGTACGCCTGGCAGCGGCCCTTTTCAGGGCAGCAAATTTACAGTATCAGCAGCACTTTACCCCAAAACTTTAAGTAATACCTTAGCAGTAAAAAAAGGGCAATGGCATATCGTAAATTCAGGGGGCGGCAGCTTTTTAACGGTTACCAGTTATTAGATGAAGAGCAGGTGTTAATAACCACCCCGCAGGGAACAGTGGTGGGCATTGAGCCATTGGAAACAGCCGGAGATGACGTGCAATTTTTGGATGGTATAATCACCCCCGGGCTAATTAACTGCCATTGCCATTTAGAACTGAGCCATTTAAAAGATGTTATTCCGCCACATACCGGCCTGGTAGATTTTTTATGCAGTGTGGTAACCAAACGGGGCTTTGATGCAGCTATTATACAAGAATGCATTGCTGCTGCAGAAAAAGAAATGTACCATAACGGTATTGTAGCCGTGGGCGATATTGGTAATACGGCCGACACTGCTGCCACCAAAGCACAAAGCAACATACAATGGCAAAATTTTGTAGAAGTGCTCAGCTTTACTGATGAAAAAAGCACCGATAATTTTAACCACTATCAGCAGGTGGCAACAGCAATGCGCCATGCTTTGCAAAACACTGCCATACCCCACCGCACCACTTTGGTGCCGCATGCACCCTATACCATCAGCCCCAATACATTCAGACTTATTAACGAAGCCACCCAAGAGCAATTAATTTCTATTCATAACCAGGAGCACCCGGCCGAAGATGAATTGTACAAAACAGGTACCGGGTCGTATATTAATTTCTTTAAAATTTTTGGCATACCACAATCTCCCTTTCCGGTTACGGGCAAAAGCAGCATACGTTCTTACCTGCCCTACTTTACCAATAAGCAGCAGGTAATGCTTATACACAATACTTATATGCCGCAGGAAGATGTGGTTTTTGCCAACGAATATGCACAGCAAAACAACCTATCGCTTATTTACTGCTTTTGCATTAATGCCAATTTATACATAGAAAACAACGTGCCGCCACTGCAACAATTTATAAACAACCATTGCCATATGGTTTTAGGCACCGATAGTTACAGCAGCAACTGGCAGCTGAGTATTGCTAAAGAAATACAAACCATACAGCAGCATTTTCCTGCTATTGACTTAGCCACTATTTTACAATGGGCTACCAGTAATGGTGCAAAAGCATTGGGCTGGCAAAACACATTGGGTAGTTTTGAAAAAGGTAAAACACCGGGTGTGGTGGTTTTAAATGCAGCGGCTGGCAGTTCTTACCGGGTTTTATAATTAGCTGAAAACCGCCTGCAGCACAGGCAATGTTTTTAAGGTGCCAAATTCCTGCACATGCAGGGCATAAAAGTTTTGGTAGGCCTGCAGCAATACCTGCCGGGTGGTCTGGTTAAGCCGTATCTCCTGCAAATCTGCCGGCTGTTGTGTTTTTAAAAGTTCTGAGGTAATTACGCTGTATGGCGGATCTAAATAATAATTGTGGTGTGGGTGCTCTGCTACAAAAACACCTTCCTGTAAATCCAGCACAGGCAATGCTTCTTCATACTCATCAGAAAGTGCAAAACCAAAAAAACCCGATAGGTGGAGTGCAAAAAACAAGGGGTAATTTCCGGTAACAGATGCGTCGCAACTATCTAAATGCAAAAAAGCATCTTCAATAAAATAAAACAAATCGGTATTCTGCTCTGGTTGTTTAATTGTTTTTTGCAGCAACTCTACCATAAACAAAGCGACTGAATTTTTCAATACATCGCTAAACAAGGCCGTGAAGAGGTGTGCCCATTTTATTTCTTTAATGCGCTGCAGATTTTTAAGATCGTTGTGATACACTATTAAATCTAAAATTGCAGCAGGTTGCAGTTGGGCTGCTTTGCCGGCACTGGTTTTTGAATGGGTGCGAACGCCATTTACCAGATAGGTTTGTATACCAAACAACTCTGTATAAATAGTTACCACCACACTGGTTTCTGCATATTTTACCGTGCGTAATACAATACCTTTTGTATGGTGTAATTTATCGGTCATTTAATGGTTGCCCAAAGATATACCGGTGAAGTGATTGTTCGACCCCGATTTACTATCGGGGCAGGCGCCGGGCTGTTGCTATGATCCCGAATATTCGGGACGGTGGCCGGTATTTTATTTAGCTATAAATACAATTTTTGAAACCAGTTTATCCTGCCGGCTTTCGTTGCTTACCAATACCAGGTAAACGCCGGTGCTAATGGTTTGGCCGCGATAATTTTTTCCATTCCAAACAGCCTGCCCGCCTAGTGAACGGGTTTGATGTACCAGCCTTCCGTTGAGCTCTGTAATTTTTACAATACTGTTTTCTGGCAGGCCACGTATGGCAATAGTGCCATTGTAACCCGGCGGCACCGGGTTAGGAAACACCAGTACTTCATTTTTAGTTACACTGGCTTCTGTGGCGGTGCTTCTAAAAGAGCACAGGCCATTGGCTGTGGCAAAATAAACATCTCCATTTTTTTCATCTATTGTAATATTCAATACATCGTTTGACAGCAGTGGGCTGTTGTTTTGTGTAAACCGGTAAATGGTTTTTTCTGCATCTTCACTTAACAACCAAACCCCATTTTTGGTGCCCACCCATTTTCTGTTAGCGCCGTCTACAGCTATGCATTGTACTTCTTCATCTCTGAACAGGTAGCCGGCAAAATTATCTTGCTGCACAATGGGCAAAACGGCCTCGCAACTGTTATTGGTAAACAATTGCTGTGCGCAGGGTATTATACCAATGCCTTTTGCGGTGCCCACCCAAATGAAACTGTTTTTATCTCTGGCAATACTAAGCACATTGTTATCGGGCAGATTGCCGTTTCCTTTTCCGGCACGAAAGAGCTTCCACCGGTCATCTGCAATATTATCTATTGAGCTGCCACTGCTATAACAAATCAATCCGTTGTTTTTGGGAGAACGTATCCATACCTGGTTAAAATCGTCTGTTACTATTTGTGCCACGGCGTTTTCTGTTAATGCATATGGTACTGCTATTTTTTTCCAGCTGCCATCTGCTTTTCGTACCACCAGGTTATTGGCAGCGCCATAATTACTGATCCATAAATTGCTGCTATTATCAAAAGCCAAACCTGCAATTCTGTAAAACGATGGGTTACCCAACGATGGTTCAATAAAACTGTTTTGCTTAAATACCTGAATGGTGTTATTGGTTTTTATATTGCACAACCCTCCGCCAAAAGAGCCTGCCCAAACAGACCCATCTGCCGGGTCTATGGCTAGTGTATTTATATCATACAAACTATCCATAACAGGCAGTATGGTTGCATTAATATTTCTCCATTCATTATTTGCCAGTTGGTAAATGCCAGTACCATTAAATGTATTGGTAAAATTTGCAGTAACCGTACCCGACGCAACCCATAACACTTCCTGCTTTATTGTTAGCCCACCCAGCACTTTACC
>JANRMC010000031.1:0-10145 GCA_033761915.1 Flavihumibacter sp. | reverse complement strand
TAAAAAATATCAGCGTTGCCACTAAGCAGGATGCAAGTTTCATAAACCGTGTTTAAGTAAATAAAAATACAGTGTTTGCAGCTTGCATTGTTTTTTGAGTAAAATATTTATATAACCGGCAGTAAATTTTTTTCGGGCAGTTGTTGTCCCGATGTAAAATCGGGATTGACTGTCGCACTCTTCAACAGTAATTCACTGCTCTACTGGTTAAGGTTACCGGTTTCTTTTACTAACTTCAGTACCTAAAGATAATACCATGCACAAACTGCTATTATTGTTAACAGGCTGTTTTTTTATGTGGGCCTGTACAACACCAGAAAATAATCCTTCTTTATCAGTTGCCAGTTATTTTAATTAGGGTGATGCTGGCGTTCAAACAGCTGGTGTAAAAATGATACCGGTTTCAACACCGGTGGGTAATTTTAAAGTATGGACCAAAAGGTTTGGCAATAATCCCCGCATAAAAGTATTGCTCTTGCATGGCGGCCCGGCTATGACACATGAGTATATGGAATGCTTTGAAAGTTTTTTTCCGCAGCAGGGTTTTGAGTTTTATGAGTACGACCAGTTGGGTTCTTATTACTCAGACCAGCCCACTGATAGCAGTTTATGGACCACCGACCGTTTTGCAGACGAAGTAGAGCAGGTAAGAAAAGCGCTGGGTATGAACCAGAATAATTTTTATTTATTAGGCAATTCCTGGGGTGGTATTCTGGCCATGGAATATGCGTTGAAGTATCAACAACATTTAAAAGGTCTGATTATTTGCAACATGATGGCCAGTTGTAAAGATTATGATGCATACGCAGATAATGTATTGGCCAAACAAATGGATGCAAAAGTATTAGATACCTTAAGACAACTGGAAGCCAAAAATGATTTTAGTAATCCCAAATACATGGAGTTATTGCTGCCTAATTTTTACCAGCAACACCTTTGCCGTTTACCGGAATGGCCTGATGGATTGAACCGTTCTATTAAACATGTAAACAGCACGGTATATGTTTTAATGCAAGGCCCCAGTGAGTTTGGTATTGGTGGCCGCTTAACTAATTGGGATGTGAAAGAGCGTTTAAAGGAAATAAAAGTGCCTACGCTTACCGTAGGAGCTAAACATGATACCATGGACCCCGAACATATGAAGTGGATGAGCACACAGGTACAAAACGGAAAATACCTGTTTTGCCCCAATGGCAGCCACCTGGCCATGTGGGACGACCAGCAGGTGTTTATGAATGGGGTGATTGATTTTATTAAAGAAGTGGATGCTGCAAAAAAATAAGCCAATTGATTGCTCAATTGGCTATTCTCTAATTTGAAACCGCCTTAAAGTTTCAGAAAATCTTATTACTCAATTACCTGTTCAAAATATTTTAATTGTTGAACATTTAGGGGTTTATAGCTTGATAATTTGAACAGGTAGTAGTTAACACTTAGTATTAGCAGTATAAAAAAGCCAGTCGATAAAAATCGACTGGCAGGCATCTCTAAACCACTGTACCTATTAAAAAACATTAATACTGGTTGCGGTTTTAATGATGTATTTCATGGGTGTCAACTTCAATTCACAGGTTGATTGTATGTTACAAATCTTATATATCAAAACTACTGTTGTTTAATAAAAGGAACTTTTAGACGAGGTATTTTTTTTTACAGGCTAGGTGATTTTACTTATAAAAAAACCAGCCTCGGTAAGATTACCCGGCTGGTTTCTTCAACAATAACCGTCCCTGCTATTTAAAAGTTTGATAGGCTCCTTTGGCAACGGTACCGTTATAAATAGAGTGTTGTGTGCTACTAATTATATCTACGTAAAATACTTGATTAAAGTTAAGTTTTAATCAGAAAAAAAGCCAGTTTTGTTGAATCTTATTACTCACCATTCTTAAACAATTAATAAACACAGCAGTTTTAAATGCCTTCTAAAAACTGACTGTGAATATAATCTACCACGTTTACCAGATTACCGGTTTGCTGATAAACAGCCATCTGTCTATCGGCACCTGTTCCGTTCTCCAGCATTTTAGTTACATAATTAATTACATGGCGGCTTCCCAACTGGTCAACCACAGGGTCAATAAAATCCAGCAGTTCATAAATTAAAACCCGGGTGTTTACTTCTTCTTCTTTTCCAAAATCAATCAGTTTACCATCCACCCCGTAACGGCTGGCCCGCCACTTGTTTTCATTTAAAAGGGCTCTTGAATATTGAATGAAGTTGAGGTTTTTAGACCGCAGCATATAAATGCGGGCGCAAATGGCCTGAAAGAGTGCTGCAATGGTAATGGTTTCCATTACGGTCATTGGCACATCGCATATTCTGAATTCAACGGTATTAAAGAAGGGGTGTACCCGAAGATCCCACCAAATTTTTTTGGCGTTGTCTATGCAGTTGGTTTTTATAAGCAGCTTAACATAGTTATCATATGCTTCTATACTTTCAAAAGCATCGGGTATGCCGGTGCGGGGAAATTTATCGAACACTTTGGTGCGAAAAGATTTGTAACCGGTGCTGCGGCCTTCCCAGAAAGGAGAGTTGGTACTGAGTGCATAAATATGCGGTAAGAAATAGCGGGTGGAGTTGGCTATATGATTGGCCATTTCCCGGGTTTCCATACCCACGTGCACGTGCAGCCCAAAAATTAAATTACTGCGAGCGGCTTCCTGCAGCTCGTTTACAATTTCATTGTAGCGTACGTGTTCTGTTATCAGCTGGCTTTCCCAATGGCTGAAGGGGTGTGTGCCGGAGGCGCCCATCCAAAGCCCCAGCCCGTCTGCAATGCCTGCAATGGTTTTACGCAGGGTGGCAACATCATTATATGCTTCATCAATGTTCTGGCATATATCGGTACCTACCTCCACCACGGCCTGGTGCATTTCTGCTTTTACCTTGTCTTTTATTATTTTCTGTCCTTCGTGTACAATTTTCTGCTCGTGGCTTTTAAGCTCTCGTGTATGGGGGTCTATTACCATATACTCTTCTTCCACCCCCAGTGTAAAATGTTTGTAACTGATGTTTCTCATTACAGGGATTGTTTAATAGTCTGGCTTTTTAAAGCTGCATAGTGGTACTGCGGTACAAGTGTGCGACGCAACAATGTTGCTGCTTGTTATGCTGCCGGATACCACCCAATAATTTATATTAAGGGTTGCTGGTGAGAGCTGCGTTTAATGTATTCTCCCCAGCTTAAATTATCTACTCCGTCTTTATGTGCCAATGCTCTTTCTATGGCGTAGTTGGCTGCGGTTTCTACCACCCAGGCAAAATTATCGGTACCTACGCTGTTAATGTCTGCATCGGGCGCCGGGTTGCAAAAATCAATGGCATAGGGCACCCCGTCTCTTACGGCCAGCTCTACGGTGTTAAAATCGTAACCCAGGTATTGATTGATGCGTAATACTATTTCTTCCATCTGCTGCAGGCGTTCTGCAGAGGGTGCAAAGTCGGCTACGTAGCGCAGGTGGTGCGGGTTGCGGGGCTCATAGGGCATAATACGCACATGCTTGCGGCCTATGCAGTAGCAACGGTAGTATTCTGTAAAAATAATTTCTTCCTGCAGCAACATTACCAGCTGACCGGTTTCGCTGTGTTTTTCAAAAAAATCTTCACGGTCTTTTAGTTTGTAAACATTTTTCCATCCGCCGCCCGCAAAGGGTTTCATGTATGCCGGAAAACCAATATAGCTAAACATGCCCTCCCAGTCTAAAGGAAATGCAAGGTTGCTGAATGAGTTTTCGCCGGTATCATCGGGCCGTTCTTTTGAAGGCAGTATTACAGTTTTAGGTACGGGTACATTTATTTTTGTGGCTAAACAGTTGTTGAAAAATTTTTCATCGGCGCTCCACCAAAAGGGGTTGTTAATAACTGCCGTGCCTGTTAATGCGGCATTTTTTAAAAAGGCCCGGTAAAATGGCACGTCCTGACTGATGCGGTCTATAATAACAGCATAATCGCTGGCATTGCCTTGTATTACTTTATCAATACTTACAGCTTCTGCTACTATACCAGCAACGTTTTTGCTGTTTACTCTTTCAATAAAAGCTAGCGGAAAACTTCTTTCCTGCCCAAACAGGATACCAATCTTTTTCATAAAAGCATTTTAATGTTAGATAATCCCCCCCCGATGATTAATGCCACTTTTAAGAAGTTTAATTAACCAGGTAATAATAGAAATTGGATTTGAAAAAAGCGAGGCTTTTGGCCTTTTGTAACTTATTTACTGGCCTATCCAAATATATTTTCTTAAAGGCACAAAAACAAAAAGAATATTTATTCTAACAGGTCTTTACGGTTGCAAATTTTAAAAGCCTTTACCTATATTTGAAGCTTATGCATGTGGAGAAAACTACTACCCTTTTGAAGGAAACTTTGAACATAAAATCTGAATGGCTGCAACGCACGGTAATTGCAGATTGCTTTTTGCCCAATGGTATAGAAGATGCTTCCCGTTTAAGTTTATTGCTTATTAATGATGGCCAGGATATGGAAAAGCTGGGTCTTGCAACCATGCTGGATGAGATGGTGGCCAATAACGAAATACACCCGGTTTTTTGTGTGGCCATACACGCCGGCCCCGAGCGTAAAATGGAATATGGTACGGCTAATACATTAGATTACCTGCAACGCGGGGCCCTTGCTAAAAAATACACCCAATTTATTTTTGAAGAATTGCTGCCGCTCATTCGCTCAACGTATCACGTGCCTTCTTTTAAAGATAAATCCTTTGCCGGTTTTTCTTTAGGCGGCTTAAGCGCTTTGGATATTGTTTGGAACCACCCGCATGAGTTTGTAAATGTGGGCGTTTTTTCCGGCTCACTGTGGTGGCGTACCAAAAGTTTAGAAGACAATTATAATGAAGACACTGATCGCATCATGCATGCGCAGGTGCGCAATGGCCAATACCATCCATGGCTGCGTTTCTTTTTTGAAACCGGTACATTAGATGAAACCATGGACCGCAATAATAATGGCATTATAGATTCTATTGACGATACCGTTTCTCTCATTAATGAACTTGCAGCAAAAGGCTATTCAACAGAAAAAGACATACATTATTTAGAGTTACCAGATGGCAGACATGATGTAGCCACCTGGGCCCGTGCCATGCCGGTATTTTTAAAGTGGTGCTGGGCAAAATAAATTTTGGTAACCAGCTATTGTTTTTTATAGCGTCATCCTTGCGTCGCACCCTTCAGCGGCAATGCATGCTTCAGCAGAACTGGGCTTTTATATTAATGCAATTCTATCGTTTCCACCGCAGGAATATGGTGCAGTACCAGTTCAATATGTTTGTTATGCGCCTTGCTTTTAAAATCCTGAAAAATTTCTAACACGTCCCTGTCAATATAAACGCTGTTGGCGCCATTAATAGTTACAACAGAGTAATCGGGTATACGGTCAAGCAATTCAACAAAACGTTTTTTATTTAAGAAACTAACATTTAATGCCAGATCAATGTGATAATGAGCAATACCTCCAATAACATCCTGCTTCAGCGCAAAACCAGCCCGGTAAGTATGTTTTATTAAAAAATAAACAGAGTACGCAATGCCAATACAAACACCAATTAATAGGTCTGTAAATAAAATAGCACCAATGGTTACCACAAATGGTATAAACTGCTCTCTTCCCTGTTTGTAAACAGCCCTGAACATTGCTGGTTTTGCCAGGTTATACCCGGTTCTTATAAGAATAACGGCCAGTATACAAAAAGGTATTTTATTTATAACCGGTATAGCAAATAGAATGGCCAGTAACAGCCAAATGCCATGCATTAATGAAGATAATTTGGTTTTAGCACCAGCTTCGGCATTTGCTGAACTTCTTACAATTACAGCAGTAATAGGCAGCCCACCCACCAGCCCGCTTATAAAATTACCCGTGCCTTGTGCTACCAGTTCTCTGTTTTGAGGGGTAAGCCGGTTGTAGGGATCCAGTTTATCAATCGCCTCAACACTCAAAAGGGTTTCAAGGGTGGCAACAAAACAAATAACCACTGCATTTTTCCAGATAGCGGCACTGGTAAATAAAGCATCAAAAGCAGGGGGTTGAATGGTGTTGATTACATTGTGAGGTATACTAACATACTGACCAGGCTTCAATTGCAGCATCGGTATAAAAAAATGCAGCGCCCATGCTGCCAGCAAGCCGGTAAATACCACAATAAATGAAACCGGTACAAACGGAATTTTCCGGGCAATTTTTTTCTGCCATATCCACAATACAAAGCAGCTAAGCGCTACAATCAGCAATGTGCCTGCACTGCTGCTATCAAAAATAGCATGGCTGTTAAACCCATGCTGCAGGGTAATGAGGTTAAAAAATTCATTCGTCCAAAAATCGGGTTTATCGTAGCCAATAAGCAAGGGCAGCTGTTTAGAAATAAGTATAATACCAATAGCTGCCAGCATTCCTTTTATAACAGCCGAGGGTATGAAATGAGTAAAACCGCCCAGCTTAAAAATGCCCAGCAATACTTGCAGTAAGCCAGCAATGGCTACAGAAAGAAAAAATATTTCAATGGCCCCCATTTTAGTAATGGCGGCAGCACAGATGGTGGTTAACCCGGCAGCAGGGCCACTTACGCTTAAAGAGGATTTGCTGATGAGGGTGATGACAATACCCCCAATAATACCGGCAGCAATACCCGCATAAACCGGGGCTTTAGAAGCAAGGGCCACTCCAAGACAAAGTGGGAGTGCTACAAAAAAAACAGTAATGCTGGCTTTAAGGTCGTGTTTTAAAAATGACAGGAGGTAGTAACGGCCTTTCCTGTTAAGTAGGTTCATATCTATAAATATCCGAAAAATTTCTGGCTTCCGGTGGCGGGCAAACGTTTACACCTTTTAGTAAAGCCATTTTTTATTTTCTGATTCCGTAATTGCTTTTCCTTTTTTAGTGACTGATTTAAATGCTGTTGATTGAGTTTTGCAGGCCGCAGCAAATAATATCTGTGTCATACTACTGTCAAACAATGGGTTTAAACTTTCTTTTGACAGAACCATGATAAAAAAGATACAATACTGACAAACCTTTGCGGCGGCAATAAAAACAATATGAAAAGAACTGTTTTACCCGCTTTTATACTCATAACCGCAACGCTTACTGCATCTGCACAACAAGACACTGCAAAACGTAAAGAATTAGCTGAGGTAGTGGTAACTGGTCAGTTTAAACCACAATCTGTAAAAAACTCAGTGTATCAGGTAAGAACTATTTCTAAAGACCGCATACAAAAACAGGCGGCTACCAACCTGCAGGATGTTTTAACCAATGAGCTGAACATCCGTTTTTCACAAGATGCTGCCACTGGCGGTTCTGATATTACCATGCTGGGCTTAAAAGGGCAGAACGTAAAAATTTTAATTGATGGATTGCCGGTTATTGGCCGTCAGGGTACTTCCAATGAAATTAATATTAACCAGATTGACATAAACAGTATAGAAAGAATTGAAATAGTTGAAGGCCCTATGTCTGTGGTTTATGGCGCCGATGCATTGGCTGGGGTAATAAACATTATTACAAAGAAAGCAACAGCCGCTAAGTTTTCTGTTACTGCCCGTTTACATGAGGAAACTATTGGCAATGAATACGGAATTAAGCAGGGCATACACAACCAATATGCCGGCTTCAGCTTTAAACATAAAAAATGGGAGCTGGGCGGCGCTGCCGGCAGAAACTATTTTGGTGGCTGGAAGGATACCGCTGTTGGAAGAGAACTGGTATGGCATAAAAAAGACCAGATTATTGCCAATGGCTATCTTGGTTATACAACCGATAAATTTTCCATTCGCTACCGGGTAGATGGGTTGGATGAAATTATTACCAACCCCGGTAACTTTTTGTTCCGGCAGCAAAGTTCAGGCGACACATTGGCGAACGATCAGGAGTATTTATCGCAGCGGGTAATGCAACAATTACAAGGTGCGTATACGGTAAACAGCCAATTAAATTTTCAATTGCAAAGTTCTTATAGCAATTACAGCCGCCAGGTGTTTTCAACCACGGTTAGTAAAAAAACAGGAGATGTGCGTTTAAATACTGCTGCAGGTATGCAAAGCGTGGTTGATTTTACCGGCTTTACCACAAGGGCAACGGCTTTTTACAAGCTCAATAAATTATTTTCTTTTCAACCGGGTGTGGATGTGAACATTGATAAAGGTGAAGGAGAACGTTTAAATACCGGCACCAATCTTATAAAAGATTATGCCTTTTTCATCAGTTCAGAAATTACACCCAACGAAAAAATCAATATCCGCCCGGGGGTAAGAATGATCAGTAATTCTGTTTACAACGCACCTCCGGTTATTCCCTCAATAAATGCAAAATGGGCGATTTCAAAAAATGTAGATCTGAGATTGGCTTATGCCAACGGTTTTCGCTCCCCTTCTTTAAGAGAGCTCTATTTTAATTTCTTTGATGCCAACCATCAGATTATTGGCAACCCCGACCTTAAAGCAGAAACCTCTAATAGTTTTACCGGTTCTTTAAACTGGAAAAAAGTAAGCCCCAGAGAAGTGGTGTATACCACCGTATTAAATGGTTATTACAATATGGTTAAAAACCTTATTGATTATGCAGTATCTGCCAACGACCCTAATATTTTTACTTTATTAAATGTGTCTGACAGCAGAACTGCTGGTGCCAGCGTAAACACCATGGCAAAATATAAAACATGGAGTTTTTCCGTAGGTGCGGCTTATACTGGTTTTTATAACGATTATGCAGAGGCCGATAAAACACTGCCTCAAATGCAATGGTCGCCAGAAGCAAATGCAACAGCCGGTTATAATTTCACTAAACTCAAATTAGATGTCAACCTCTTTTACAAATTCACCGGAAAACGTCCCTTCTATACTGTAAAAGACCAGGAGTATGTTTTAGCAAATATCAAAGCCTACCACATGGCAGATATTACTGCCAGCAAAAAAATGGGCAAATACCTGATACTGCAAACCGGGGTAAGAAATTTATTTAATGTTGGCAGGGTTAACAGTACGGTGCTGGCAAATGGCATACACACTGCCAGCGGAGTACGCAATATAGCAACCGGCAGAAGTTTTTTTGCAGGGCTGCAATTTAACTGGGCTAAATAAAAACAATCATATATAAACTTGTAACGTATGTTGAAGACTAAATTTTCAGGAATTGCACTGGTGTTAGTGAGTGGTTTATTAATGGTAACAGCCTGCCGTAAAAAAGAGGCGCCGTTACCAGATAACCTGGTGGTGTTTGAAACCAGTGCCGTGGGCATTACTGCGGCCGAAAATGCGGCCACTATTAAAGTAAAACTTTCAAGAGGTACTACCACAGAAATACCCGTTGTGGTAAAGTTTACAACAGTAAACGCAGTGTATGGTACAGATTTTACAACCACACCGGTTGGTACAACGGGTACAGTAAACCTCACAATACCTTCTGGCAGCAGCGAAGCCAGTTTTACTATTAATAAAGTAGCCGGCGCTTTGTATGATGGCGATGAGAAAGTGAATTTTGAAATTTTCAGTTCTGGTTCTCCTGTTTTAATTGGTGCCACCAAACAATTAACCGTAAGCTTTGCTGAGTTGGTGGCTGCGTCTGCCACAGCTGTGGTAAACGGGGGTGGCGTTACCTATCCTAATAAAGTGTTCATAGATTTAAGTGCTAACCGCCAAACTGCTGTACAACGCACCAATTGGGATTTAGGTTTTTATACCGGCAGCGATGATTACCGTGTTATCTTAAACTCATCTTCTGCCATGATGGCCAAGCAAATTAATAAGAACGATTTGAATGCCGTTACTGCAGCAGATACCGTTGGCTTTTCCAGCGAAGTGGCTTTCAGCCAAACCAATCCGCAGGCAATTTCTTTACCGTATATAGATTATCCAACCGGAGATCTTACAAAAACAGCAATTGCAAGTATTGCTGCTACAGCCACAGATAACAAAGTATATATTGTTAACCGCGGTTTGGGTATTGGTTCACCGGCACCCGCCCGTGGCTGGAAAAAAATCCGCATCATCCGTAATGCCAGCGGCGGATACACATTGCAGCATGCAGATATTGCAGCCACTACTTTCTCCTCTGTTGATATACCCAAAGACGATACTTATTTCTTTAAATACATTTCGTTTGAAAACGGTGCAGTTGCAGTTGAGCCACT
>JANRMC010000030.1:0-18583 GCA_033761915.1 Flavihumibacter sp. | reverse complement strand
TGGTATTGTTCACCATTCAGTATTCCTTCCGTTAGCTGGCGTATGGCTTCCGGCTGGTCGCCAGCTGGCTGATATGGTGCTTGTAATTTAAACGGCATACTACTTATTCTCCTTCTGCTACAGTATTTAAAAATTCAATTAAAGGTTGCAGGTTTTTAAGAGCGGTTACCACCTTACCAACCAATTGTTTTGAGGTAATGTCTTTATCGGGCAGGTGCTGTGTAGCCACCCAGCTTTTTAATTTTATAAACTCAATAGCCGGGTTCGTATCCTCATAACCCTTGGGTGGCCGCACCAGAGTAAACTCTTTATCAGCAGAAAGGGTGCCGTATGTTTTTTTAAAACCTGCAGCATTTATAATTTTTTTAAACGCCACAAAATTATGATCAATTTCCTGCCGCACATTTTTTAGTACGGCTGCTTCAGGCATATATAAGCCACCACCCACAAAAGCCTGCCCCGGTTCAATATGCACATAATACCCTGCCAGCATCGATTTTTTTCCACCCTTATTAATAAAAGCACCAAAATTAGTTTTATAGGGCTCTTTGTTTTTACTAAACCGAACATCGCGGTTAATGCGAAACATACATTCTTTGGCCTGCAGGTGGCCAATGCTTTCATCCGTTTTTGCCAGCTTAGCAATAACCGCGTTTATAAAAGCCTCCACATCTTTTTTAGCAGCCTCATACAAAGGCCGGTTGGCATCAAACCAGGGCTTATTATTATTCTTCTTAAGATTTTTTAAAAACTGAAGTGTACTTACCTGAATCATACTGGGGCATTAATAAGTGTAAATAAAAAAAGGATAACAAAACTGTTATCCTCATACAATATTAACCAATAGTTAGAATTATTGTTTTACCCTTCCCCAATTTTCACCACTTTTAATACGATACATGGTCATTTCACTCACTTCATACTTTTCAGCAAGTTTCTTAATGGTAATCTTGCGGTTGGGGTTGTTCAATACTTTTTTAATGGCTTTCACCTGAGAGGCATTCAGCTTCAAACCTTCTGTTCGGTTGGCCTGCACTTTTTTATACGCCAGTTTTGCAGGACTGTGCTGCTGGTGAGCAATCATTTCATCCAGGGTAGCCCATTTTAAATTTTTAGAATGGTTATCCGTTTTGTTATGATTCAGATGAATAACATACTTGTTTTTGGTGGCCGGTTTTTTAAGAAACAATTTTGCCAGTTCGCGATGTATATACAAAGTACCATTATTACCTGGGCGGTGCAGGTTCAGTGTTTTGTACCCTGTGGTCATAGAACCCTCTAACAGTTTTCCATCCTGAAGCACGTTTTCTTTATAGCTGGCAATACGTCCATGAGAAGAGAGACCATACTTATTCCTCAAGTGCTTCCATCCGGGAAACAGGAGTTGTTTCCATACCTCGCCGGAGAGTGCTTTAATCATTACCTTAGGTTTTAATTAAAGTTACGAAAAATTAATACCAACCAATTTTTATTTCTTCAAGTGTAGTATAACTACTACACTCTTGCAGAACCGCATGTTGTTGTATAATACCAGCAATTTTTCTGTAAGCAACATCGTTGCGTCGCAATCACTTCATCAATAGTTTTTCATGGCAACAATATCATCATTATAAATCTCCTAACTGCGGCCGCAACACTATTTCTTCCACACATGCCTGTGCAGATAATTGGGTGGCAGCATATACCATTTCCGCAATATCATTCGCTTCCATTATACGTTTGGGGTCCACACCACTTCCACTCCACGAGTTGGTGAAGGCAGCACCGGGCAACACACTGGTTACTTTAATGTTATACGGCTTCATTTCTTGCCGCAGGTTTTTTGAAAACCCATGCATAGCAAATTTGCTTACACTGTAAGCCCCGCCATTATCATATGCCTGTAAAGAAGCAATGGAACAGATATTAAAAATATACCCAGCCTTCCGCTCCATCATTTGCGGTAATAACATACGTGTTACATAATAAGCACTGTATAAATTTACCGCAAGCATCTGCTCCAGGCTTCCTTCAGGTTCATTATAAATACTACCCGGTATAAAGCTGCCGGCATTATTTATCAGCACATCCGTAACATAACCGTTATTCAACACCCATTCTGCAAACTCCTGCGCTTCTTCTTTTTTACTTAAATCTCTTGCTTTGGCTTTTATTTTTACTGCCGGAAAACGTGCCAGCAATTCTTCCATTGTTTTATATAAATCCACCTCATTGCGGCTGCATAAAAATAACTGATGGCCTCCGGCCGCAAATTTCTCTGCCATGGCCTTACCCAACCCTTTTGATGCACCGGTAATTACAATATTCATACGTATTATTTAATGGCTTTACACACTAAAAGTAAAAACTAAAACGCAAACAGAACTGCATAAAAAATAACCCATTGTTTTTTATCTTAGCGCATGAAACAATACCGCCATCTCTTTTTTGATTTAGACCACACCCTCTGGGATTTTGAAGCCAACAGCCGCCAAACCCTGCAAGAACTTTATAACAACCTGCAACTGGAACAAAGAGGGGTAAACGACTTTGACCTGTTTCATAAAAACTACCTGCAACACAACGATCGCCTTTGGGACAAATACCGCAAGGGCACTATTAAAGTAGATGAGCTGCGCTGGAAACGCATGCACCTTACTTTACTGGATTTTAAAATTGGCGATGAAGCATTGGCCCACCAAATGGGGGTTTTGTTTTTAGACTCATTACCCACACGCAAACTGTTGTTTCCGTATGCCATTGAAATATTACAATACCTGCAGGCAAAAAAATATCAGCTGCATTTAATAACCAATGGATTTGAAAAAACGCAGCAAAGCAAATTGCTGAACAGCGGGCTGCAACCCTATTTTAAAGAAATTATTACCTCAGAAGGCAGCAACAGTTTAAAACCCCATGCTGCTATTTTTGAGTATGCATTAAAAGCCGCCAATGCAGGTATTGAAGAAAGCATTATGCTGGGCGATGATTTTGAAGTTGACATATTGGGCGCCAAAAATTTTGGTATGGACCAGGTGTATATAAACCATGTAAACAAAGCGCCGCTGCAGGCACCTACTTTTATGGTAAACTCTTTAAAAGAATTGGAGGGTATTTTTTAGAAGCGGTAATTACATGGTAACTGATGATTATCAAAAAAAATTATGGAAGTGAATGCACAATCTTTAGATACTGTAATTACGCTATTAGAGCCTATTTTTAAACAGGTAGCCATAAAAGAAGAAACAGCTCATTTAAAATTAAAGCATAGGGGATACCGGGGCGAAGGAATTGATAAAAAATATGTTTTATGTGATACCACCGCTTTTACGCTTTATTCTTATCCGGTTAGTTCTATAGAATTTTGGGTAAGCAAAAGCGGTTTTATAAATACGGCAGACCTTGAAATTATTGCCGATCAAAGTTTTCTTAATCAATTAGAAGCAGATTTAGGTGAGCCCGAAAAAGGGGGATGGGGTTTTTACAGCACCCATCAAATGGGTAGCGGCAGTTCATTCAAATGGAAATACAAATCATATCCTGTTTTTCTTGTCATCTATAATCTTACTTCCACAGCGGAGACAGCTAATAATTTTAAATTCATCGTAAGCATCGTTCCAGAGCCATACTGGCCTAAAAAAATTGAAACCAATAAACTTTGAACTCTTTTATTTTCACAAAAGCAGCATTTTTCAGTAAATGCGTTAAGTTTATGAACCGTTATATAATTTTTATTTATTCAATCTGGTAAAGTAATGCCCCAAAATATAGATGCTCTTTTAACCCAATTAGACCCCATTTTTAAGGGCTTTATCATTAGTAAAGAAACGGCAGACCTGGAGCTAAAAACAAAAGGCCCTTATTGGAAAGATGAGTTTGACAAAATCTACTCGTATCAAAAAAATAAAACCAACTACCTCTATGGCCGCCCTATAAAGTCTATTGAATTTAAAACAACCCCTGATGGAAAAATATATTGGGCCGAGGTAATACTTAAAATTGAAGAAGACATTTTTGATGTTTTTTGCAATGAGTTAGGGGCACCCACCAAAAGTGGTTGGTCTGCTTTGTTACCCGATGGCAACGTGTTTGGAGAGAGTGTAGATTGGTTTATAAAAGACTATCAAATTAATTTATCCATTGCAGAAAGACGACCCGCTGCTGATGGCTCTAAAATAAAAGAATATATAATAACCATTTATATTCCTGACAAATACATACCCAAAGGCGTTCGCTACCATTAAAGCCCGGTGTTTAAAAAACAATACAGACTTAAAACACCCCGCTGCCACTAATACTACCGCTGAAGTGTGCGACGCAACGGCTGCCCAATAGCTGTACCCCTGCCGGCCACCCATTTACAACCCTTATTTTTTACAAGCTGCTGCCACAGAAAGCCGCGGGTTTACTGTATTTTTGCACTCTTTAAAATTTTTTGATGTTACCGTTATGAGTGAACAACATTTATCTGAACAGGAACTGATACGCCGCCAGAAATTACAAGAGCTGCAAAGTATGGGCATTGAAGCATACCCCGCGGCCTTATACCCCGTTAGCCATTACTCAACCGATATTAAAGAGCAGTTTAACGAGGCCACCAAAGAACAGTTTGCCGCCGTAACCGTGGCCGGACGTGTAATGAGCCTGAACGATAAAGGAAAAGTTTTTTTTATTAAAATACAGGATGCCAAAGGCATTTTGCAACTATATGTAAAACGAGATGAAATTTGCCCCGGCGATGACAAAACACTTTTTGATAAAGTAGTTAAACATTTAACCGACCTGGGCGATTTTATTGGCGTTACGGGCTATGTGTTTATTACCAAAACCGGCGAAACCAGTGTGCATGCCAATAGCTTCACCATGCTGGCAAAATCGCTAAAGCCTTTGCCCGTGGTTAAAAGAGATGAAGAAGGCAATGTGTTTGATGAAGTAACCGACCCCGAATTTAAATACCGCCAGCGCTATGCCGACCTGGTAGTAAACCCCAGCGTTAGAGAAACATTTACCAAGCGTACAATTTTAATGAACACCATCCGCCAGTTTTTGAACGAGCGGGGTGCGTTAGAAGTAGATACACCGGTATTGCAAGCCATACCCGGTGGTGCAGCTGCCCGTCCGTTTATTACACACCACAATGCATTGGATGTGCCTTTTTATCTGCGCATAGCTAATGAACTATATTTAAAACGTTTAATTGTGGGTGGTTTTGATTGGGTGTATGAGTTTAGCCGCAACTTTAGAAACGAAGGCATGGACCGCACCCACAACCCTGAGTTTACCGTACTGGAGTGGTATACGGCGTACAAAGATTATTTCTGGATGATGGAAATAACCGAGCAGCTGTTTGAAAAAATTGCCATAGCCCTGCACGGCACCACAGACGTGAAAGTGGGCAATACTATTTTATCTTTTAAAGCGCCTTTTAAACGCATTTCCATATTCGATTCGGTAAAAGAAAATACCGGCATTGATATTAGTGAAATGGATGAAGCACAATTGCGTGCCACCTGCAAGCAATTAAATATTCATACAGAAGCCAGCATGGGCAAGGGCAAACTGATTGACGAAATATTTGGCGCCACCAGCGAAGGCACTTATGTGCAGCCCACGTTTATTATAGATTACCCCGTAGAAATGAGTCCGCTTACCAAAAAGCACCGCAGCAAGCCCGGCCTGGTAGAACGTTTTGAGTTAATGATTAATGGTAAAGAACTGGCCAATGCTTACAGTGAGCTGAATGACCCCATTGATCAGCGGGAACGTTTTGAAGAACAACTGCGCTTAATGCAACGCGGCGATGATGAAGCCATGTTTATTGATTATGATTTTTTAAGGGCACTGGAGTATGGCATGCCGCCCACATCGGGCATTGGCATTGGTATAGACCGCCTGTGTATGCTTATGCTTAACCAGCCATCTATACAAGATGTATTACTCTTCCCTCAAATGCGCCCGGAGAAAGTAGCCGGTGCAGATGATAAAGAGAATGTATAGGTAACCAGCAGTAGTAACCTATTCGGCTGCGGTTGCGTCGCACACTTCAACGGCACAACAACTTTCAGCAGCATCAGCTGCTTAAGAATAGTCGGAAAGACGTGAAGATAATATTGTTTCTCTTTTTTAGTTACTTACCTTCTTACGGCAAACTTTTTCTTATGCAAAACAATCAAGAAATACTCGCCATTATTCATAATCTGCAAAGCGTGTGGAGTGGTAAACCCTGGTTTGGTAAACCGGTTAAAGAAATATTAACCAGCCTGCCAGCGCATATAGCATTTAATAAACCCAACAACGCATCATATTCAGCAATAGAACTGGTCTATCACCTGCATGCATGGGCCAGCTTTTGCCTGCACCGTGTGGCAAAAGAAACTGATAAAGGTTTAATAACAACAGAAGCAGAAAACTGGCCGGTAGCAAACCCGGCACCTCATGCCTGGCAGCAAGCCATTAATGCATTAGAAAAAGTACAGCAAGATTTAATAACGCTGTTGGCAACAAAAGATGATAGCTTCCTGGATGAAACCGTAGATTTCAGAAAATATAATTTTCGTTTTTTGTTAAACGGGTTAGCACAACATAATATTTATCATGCCGGGCAAATTGCTTACCTGCAAAAACTATAAAAACGCATTAATCTTTTATATGTGGTAAACTATCACGGGCAGAATCTTGCCGGTGGTGCGCATCCTTTTTATCGGTTACTTTTCCTGCAGGCACTATTAGTTTTTTGCCCGGTTTATTAACAGTGGGTCTGTTTTCATAAAAACCGGTGGCCGTCAGGTACAGGTAAGAAAACAAGGGAATTATAATAAAGCTTGCTAACATCAGTAGCAAACGCGAATATTTCATCAGAAAAAGTTTAAGGTTGCGGCACAAAATTACAAAACCACTACCGCCTTCCTATACCCTTTTTGAGGTATTTTTAACTGGCCGGGTGTTTAAACTACCACCAGTTCGTAAAAATCTTCCGGCCGCAGGTATTGTTGTGCCAGCACCTGTAATTCTTCTGCAGTAATATTTTTTATAGTATCAATGGTGGTATAAAAATAATTTTCAGGCAGGTTATTCAACACCACATTTTTCCATCTGCCAATAATATGAAAAGGGCCATCCAAATCTCCTAATATAGTACCCAGCATATAATTTTTTACCAGCAGTAATTCTTCTTCATCTACTATTTCTTCCCGCAGGTCTTCCATTTCTTTATACACTTCAGCAATAGTAGCTTCGCAAACATCTTTACCCGCTTCTGTACTTACCACCCAGGCAGATTGCTGTAAATGGTTTTGCAGGTAACTGTAAATACCATAAGTATATCCTTTGTCTTCACGTATATTACTCATTAAACGGCTGCCAAAAAAACCACCAAACACATTGTTTAACACCATGCACTTAATAAAATCGGGGTGGTGCCGGTTCGGAAAAGGGCGGGCCATTCGTATAGATCCCTGTACGCCTTCCGCATCATTGGTAATCCGGTATTTTTTTGCAACAGCAGATTTAGCCGGGTGTGTTTTAACAAGCGTATCAGTAGCAAATGGTAATTGCCCAAAATATTGGTTTAACAAACCAATGGCGGCAGGCGGTATTTTACCCGCAATAAAAATAATGCACTTACCATTGCGGTAATAGTGCTGGTAAAAATCTTGCAGCTGCTTTTGCTGCAACGCATCATAGGTTTCAAAGCTGCTGTATTTACCATATGGGTGGTCAATACCATACAGGTACTCATCAATTAAGCGGCCGGCAACAAATTCAGATTTTTTTAAACTTACCTGTAAGCGTTGTTTATTATTCTGTTTGTAAAGCGCCAGCTCTTCCTCCGGAAAAACAGCTTCCGTAACCAGCTCCTGCACCACGGGTAATAAATGCTGCAGGTGTTTATTTAAGCAATGCAATACAATATTGGCCGTTTCATTATAGCAATGGCGGCTTAAAGAAGCTCCATAAAACTCAAAGCACTCATTAATTTCAAAAGCTGTTTTCTGGCGGGTGCCATTTTTTAATAAATGATTGGTAGTGGCTGCCACCAGGTTTTGTTCTTCCTGGCTATTGCCTGCAAAAAACAACCATTCCACCTGCAAAACCTCTTCGGCGCCAGCATTTATGGCATATACGGTTACCCCATTATCCAGCACAAATTTTTCATACGGCTTCAGGTGGTATTCAAAATCAACGGCGTCTTTTATAACAGGTTGTTCAGTTCTGTTTATCATATACTCAATTCTCGCTTAAATAATAAAGAGTGTTACTGTTGCTGGCAGTAAATATCTGCCCGGCGTACTGCTGTATTTTTTCTTTGGTTAATGCCTGGTATTTTTCAAACTCCTCATTCATCAGGTTCGCATCACCCAGCAGTTCATAAAAAGCAAGGCTATTGGCCCGGTTCATTACGCTAATGTCTTCAAATGCCAGTGCGGCTTCTGTTTTATTAATTACTTTTTGTAATTCTTTCTCTGTTATCAGTTCTTGCTTCAGTTTATCCAGTTCTGCTTCAACAGCAGCATCAGCGGCTTTAATATCCACTCCTTTCACCAGCTTGCCTTCAATAGTCATCAGTCCTTTATCGGTTGTACCAAAATGGTAACATTCTATACTGCTGAATAATTTCTGTTCTTTCACCAGTGTTTGAAAAAGCCGGGATGAACCACCGCCACTCAACACTTCTGTAATTAGTTCAGCAGCATAATACCCTTCGCTCAACCGGTCATCCATATGCCAGCATTTTACCAAGGCATCCAGCGGCACATTGGCTTTTACTTCTTGTATGCGGGCCATAGTTTGTACCGGTTCGGCCGGTATGTTTCTGTTGTATCTTTCACCCATCGGTATATCTCCAAACCACTTTTCTGCCAGCTTTCTTACCTGTTCTGTTTTTACATTACCTGCCACTACCAAAATAGCGTTTACCGGACGATAGTGTTTGAAGAAAAAGTTTTTTACATCATCCAGTGTGGCATTTTCTATATGGCTTAGTTCTTTACCAATAGTTAACCAGCGGTAAGGGTGCTGTGTATAGGCCATCTCCCGCATCTTAAACCACAAATCGCCGTAAGGTTTGTTTATATAATGCTCTTTAAATTCTTCGCACACCACTTTACGCTGCACATCCAAACTCTTTTCATTAAAGGCAAGACTTAACATGCGGTCGCTTTCCAGCCAAAACGCCGTTTCTAAATTTTCTGCCGGTAACTGGCAATAATAATTAGTAAGATCGTTGGTGGTATAAGCGTTGTTTTCTCCGCCCGCTAATTGTAAGGGGTCATCATAGCTTTCAATATTTATACTGCCGCCAAACATCAGGTGTTCAAACAAATGCGCAAAGCCCGTTTTATCGGGGCTTTCATCTCTGGCCCCCACATCATACATCACATTTACCACCGCCATAGGGGTGGCTGTATCTTCATGCACCAGCACCCGCAAACCATTGCTCAAAATAAACCGCTCGTACTGTATCATTCCATTAAAATTAGAGGGGGCAAGTTACAACCTGTAGCAGAATTTTGAGAGAGAATTTATAGGTAGCCGGCAGTAGTGCTGCTATTAAACAACTGTTGCGTCGCACACTTGTACGGCAAAATGGCAATCAGCAAAAGCTGGCACCTGTTTAAATTTTATTTATACCCAAGGTTTCATTAAAACAAGTACTGAAACATTAAAACAATTAAAACACTATTTTCTTAAATTGCAGCAAACCCATTCTATTGCAATGAACCACCTGTATTTTGGCGACTGCCTGGATGTTTTAAAACAACTAAAACAAGAACAACCGCAGCCGTTTATAGACCTTATCTACATTGATCCGCCTTTTAACAGCAAGCGCAATTACAATGTGTTGTTTGAAAGCATGGACATGAAAGATGCCAATGCCCAGAAACAAGCTTTTGCAGATACATGGAGCAATTACAGTTATGTAGATACCCTGAATGAAATTGCCACATTAGACCGTGAACTTTACACTGTTTTAAAAACCTTTCACGACATTAAAAGCATCAGCGATGGCGCAGTGGCCTATTTAACTACCATGGCCATAAGAATATGGTACATGCATAAATTACTGAAAGATACAGGGAGCTTTTACTTGCATTGTGACCCAACAATGAGTCATTACTTAAAATTAATGTGTGATATGATATTCGGTGAACGCAATTACAGAAACGAAATCACTTGGCAAAGAACAAATACACACAATGATGCTAAACAGGGCCGTAAAGCATATGGAAACGTAAGTGATATAATTCTTTTCTATAGCAAAACTGATATGCCAGTTTTCAATCAACAATATGTACCATTGAGTGATGAATATGTCAAATCTTTTTATAAATTCCAAGATGAAGATGGAAGGTATTACCAATTAGGAGATTTAGGTGCACCGGGAGGTGAAGAAAAAGGAAATCCGCATTATGAGTTCTTGGGAGTAACCAAATTTTGGAGATACTCAAAAGAAAGAATGCAAAAACTTTATGAAGAAGGAAGAATAGTTCAAACTAAACCAGGGACAGTTCCAAGACTAAAAAGATATTTAGATGAATCCAAAGGAAACTCAGTACAAAATCTTTGGAATGATATCGGCCCGTTACAAGCCAATAGCAAAGAAAAACTTGGCTACCCAACACAAAAACCAGAGTCTTTACTTGAACGAATTATTAATACCAGCAGTAATGAAGGAGATATTGTGGCAGATTTTTTCTGCGGTTGCGGCACCACTATTTCTGTGGCTCAAAAATTAAACCGTCAATGGCTGGGTGCGGATATTTCGCATCTGGCTATTCGTTTAATTGTAAAGCGGCTTACAGAAACCTATGGGCAAGGCATTAAGCACAATATAAGAATGCACGGCTTGCCCAGAGATATTGCCAGCGCCAAAGAGCTGGCACAAAATGTTGAAGGAGGTCGTATTGGTTTTCAGGATTGGGTAATAGAAGTATTGCTGAATGGCGTGGTAAACGAAAAAAAAGTAGCGGATGGTGGTTTTGATGGGTATCTCACTTTTAATATGGGCAAAGAAAAACAGTTTGCTTTAATAGAAACCAAGAGCGGTAAACTTACCGTAAAAAATATGAGAGAGTTTGTAGATGTGGTGGAAAGCCAGAAAGCCGCTGTAGGTATTTTTGTGTGCTTTAAAGAAAATGTTACCAGTGAAATGACCAAAAAAGCAAAAGACGCCGGGCATATAAAACTGGGTGGCATAGAATTTCCGATGGATAAAATTCAGATACTTACTGTAGAAGATTTGTTTGAAGGCAAGCTGCCGCAACTACCGGGCGCAGCAGAAAATGAGACCTTTAAAAAAGCTAAAAGAAACGATAACAAAGCAAGCAGTTATGGGCTGTTTGATTAAATCAATTAAAATGGCTGATTCTTTAAAATGGAAAGATCGATTTTTATCATCAGGTATACCTCTAGAATTTGAAGTTGCAAAGCTTTTAAGCAGGCATGGTTTCAGCACTAGTTACGATTATTCATACCAAAGGCTTGATAATAAAGAAGAAAAAGAGTTCTCGATAGATATTTATGGACATTGCTTTTACCCTTTTGAAGAACACAGCGCTATAGAAAATGTAGTTCGTATTTTGGTTGAGTGTAAATTTCGTAATCCACAAGTAAAATGGTTTTTTATTCCTTCACATGAGGAGGATGATTTTGATTCTCACACAATGAGGAGCGAAATAAAACTAGTTGATGAATTTAGCCCCTACACATTTCCAAGCAAAAATAAACTTAGTGCCCCATTGATGAAAACAGCTTTAAAAGGAGTTGAAGTAAATATCCATACTGGCGAAGTACATGAAACAGGTATTTTACATGGCACAAATCAACTTACATATGGATTACCTGTATTATTAAATACTGTTATTCTTGAAAGCTCCGACGAAGCTATTGATGAGTGTTATCCGCAAATAATAATACCTATTCTTGTCACTACTTCTGAGCTATTTCTTTTAAATAACGACGTAACAATTAAAAGTGTTTCTAACGTTAAAGATCTAAAAGAGATAGCAATTGAAGTTCCATATTTAAGGCTTTGTTCCAATTTATACTCTAGTTTTAAAACTCATTGTAGAAATATTTTTGCTGATATTTTTGATTTTAATGATAACCGAGATAATTATGAGCTATTCTCAAAACTTCGGATTATGAATCTGGACTTTTTCCAAAAAAACGATGCTGTCATTAGCAGTCCAAAACATCTTTTGAAAACGCTTTCTTTAGGTACCGAGGATGATTTTTTCAAAGAAATTATAGTATGCAATTTCTCTAATTTAAATAAGCTTATCAGTGAAATAAAAGTTATGGTTGATATAATGAATAAAAGTAAAATAGATCTTAGGAAAGTGAAATAGCTTTTATAACAACTTTGCCGGAAGGTTTAAAAGATGAAACGTTTTTATTTAATGTGATTCATCCTTGTTTACTTCCCGGCAAAATATTTTGCTCATTTGCTTACTACTGCACAAGTGTGCGACGCAACGGTGCTGCTATGAAAAACTACTGCTGGTTACCACTTAAAAGAAACGGTTACATAACCATTTCTTCCATCGCTGGGCCAGATGCCCGGACCGGGATAAAAAGTGGGCCGCTTGGTAAAATATTGTTTATTAAAAATATTATTAAGCCCCGCCCTTAATGCAATGGGGTTGGTTAGCTTAATGGTGCAATTAAAATCCCACAGGCTGTAAGCAGGTGTAAAACCCCTGGCGCCGTTTGCAGATGGCGTGTAAGTATTTAATGCATCTGAAAAACTGGAAGCGGTGTAACTGTGCAGCAATGTTGCTGTAAAATTTTTATATAAAATCTCTAGCCCGTTTCTGCTGATGCAGTTGGGTACGGCTTCTACCTTATTACCTGTAATGTTTTTATTAATGCCTGCATCTGCAATGCTGGCATTCGTATAACGGGCATTCATAAAAGCGGTACTGGTAAACAGGCCTGCATATAAATTATTGTTTATAGGAAATTTATATTGTGCAAATACTTCAATACCCGTTGTGCGGCTGTTGCCAATATTGGTTTTATAGGTGTATGGTTGCGCCTGTACATTTTGCAGCACCAATGTGCCCATGCGGTTATTATATTGTATGCTAAACAAACTGATATCGTATTGCAGGTATTTAAACAGTTTGCCTCTTATGCCCAGCTCTGCATTGTAGCCACTGGCATCTTTTAAATTTTTATTTACTTCTTCATAAACAGAGGCGGGTATAATGTCTTTAAATATAACCGGCCGGTACGCTTGTGCAATACCTGCGTACAGCTGGTTTTCTTTATTAAGTACCCACTGAGAGCTGATGCCTGCCAATAAAAAATTATGTTTAATGGCTGTGGGTAAGGGGTTGGTTGTATAATAACTGATGGTGCCGCTCATGTGAGAGGTTCCCTGCTCCCAACGCAGGCCGGGTGTTATTTGCCAGCGGGGTGTTATAAAAAAATTGTTTTCTGCAAAGAGTGCAATATTTTTTGTTTTAAAATGAATGTCCCTTCCAAAACCCGGAGTGGTTAATGATAGATCATAATCGGTGCCGGTGGTGCCCTTGCCCAATTGACGGCGGTGCAGGTTATTGTTCATATACACAAAACCGGTTGCCAGTTTTGCATGCAGTTTACCCAATTGGTATGAGTGTATCAATCTTGCCTCCAGTGTTTTGCTGTTAAAACGGTCAATATCCACCTGGCGGTTTTTATACTGCCCGGTTACACGGTTAATGGTATCCGGAACATTGGCAAAAGCATCAAACAGCACACTGTTGCGTGCCCCAAAAACGCCAGAGCCAATAACAGATAAGAAGGTGTTGGGTGTTATTTTCCACTGCATGGTTACAGAAGGAATATAAATATCCGGGTTAAAATAATTTCTGCTGCGGGTGGCCATGGTTGGGTTGGCATAAAACATACTATCTGTTAACTGCCCGGGCAATTGGTATAAATATGCAGACCGCCCAAACTCTGCTTTTAGTAACAGGTTTTTAGTTGGTTTGTAATTTAATTGCACAAATTGTGCAGTAGCATCAGAATTACTATTGGTGCGATAACCATTGCTATGCCTTTTTTGATAATACGCATAATAAGAGAACTTTTTGTGTGTGCCGCTGATGGCGTTATAAGTATTAAACAAGTTGTAAGTACCAACGGTATTAATACTTTCAAAACTCAGAAGCTTTGTACTGTCTGGTTTTTTTGTGGTATAATTTATCATGCCGCCAAACTGGGCGCCGTATTGTAAAGAGCCGGTACCCCGTACCATTTCAATTTTATCATAGCTTTCTATGGGTGCGCTGTAATGGCTGGCGGGGTAGCCATACATGTCAGAATTAATCAGCACTCCATTCTGTCTTATATTATATTCCCAGCTTCTGTGCGGGTCTAAGCCACGGGTGGCAATATTTAACTGGTTGCCGCTACCATCCATATCATAAACAAAAACACCGGGTATTTTTGAAAATAACTGGCGGGCTGTTTTAACAGCCACATTTGCATTAGTGGCTGCAATATTAATTACTTCAGTCTTTTTACCGGCAAGCGTCATTCCATCTGCACCTTCCGGGGTATGGCTGATATCTCTCCGCTGCCAGGAACGGATAATGACTTCCTTTAACACTTTACGGTTTACAGAGTCTGTAGTTGTTTGTGCTAAAACAGGCAATCCAACTGAAATAAAAAATAAGAATAGTAAGCAGCGCATCATCGTCAGCATTAAAATTTAAAAATGTGCAGTTTGTTTCTGTATCATTTAAATGTAGCCGGGTTAAACGTTTGCCAGCTATGCCAAAACTCCTGATAAGCTGGCAGTGGTTTTAACGAAAAAGCCGTATCAATTCCTTTTCCGTTTAAAAGAAATTTATGGTTGTTAATATAAATGGTATCGTTATTAAAAGAAAGACTCTTAGAGTTGGCCGGGCGTTCAAAAGCAAAAAAACTGCTGCTGTCTTTAGCTAGCAAAAGTATTACCGAAGTCTTGTTAATTTCATCTGTTATAATTCTTTTTTGTTTCAGTTCGTTCCAATCATAGGCTTTTACACCACCGCTTGTTTTAACACCCACCACCCACGACTTTTTTTTCCACGACAAACTATCTGTGCCGGTAAGTTTACTCCTGCTTTTACCGGTTTCATATTTCATAGTAGTATCGTAGCTGGCAATATAATTACTGTCTGCCTGCATAATTAAAGACTGCGGGTACAGTTGTAACCACTGTGCTAATGTAGTTTGTGTGCCTAGCAGTTCTGGCAAACGGTTTCCTTTTAAAGAACCTGCAATGGCCACACCGGTAGCTTGCTGCCACCAGCTTTTAGTACCTGCATCTTCCAGCATGGCATTAAAATGATCCATCCCCACCAGCCGGAAATTTTCTTTTTTACCATTTACAATAGGTTCAAATATTCTGCCGGTGCGGCATACGGTGCAGTATGTAACCAATATATTTTTACCACCCACTACATCGTAAACGAAATGATGATACCCCAAAAAACGTATTGGATATGCTTTAGATTCTCCATTCTGTACCACTCCAATTACCAACCGGTTACTATCTACTTTATTATCGGTTGCTTTTGCTAATACTATTTTTGTTGGCTGTTTAAACATGGCATCTGCTGCCATAGAAAAATTAGTAAAATAAACAACAATGCCTGTTAAGATAACAGGAACAAAAGGCACCCACTTTCTTTTAAAAGAAGATTTAAGAAAACCTGCTACCAGTAATACTGCAAAAAATATTCTGAAAAACCAGCGCCAGCTGTAGAGAAAGTAAGCCAGATCAATCGTATTGTTTTGCTGACTACCCGGCATAGGCATAATAAAATACACATTTGCTACTTCAAATAGCAAAAGCCCTATACAGCCAATCCAAAATAATTTTTTCATTACAGATGTTTAAGTAAGCGTGTGAATTTTGTTCGTGAAACCCGTCCCGCTGAGAGCAGCAGGACCTGGGCGTACGAACTACATTGATTATTCACCTAATATTTCTGTATATATACATGCATACCGCTTGCTGTTTAGCATGCACACTAATACCTTTTTAATTGCCAGCTCCATCTGCCTGGCCTCTTGCAACAGCATAATTGCCGATATTTTTACCTACTACTAAACCAACTTCACAATCACTTCTGTAATGAATGCCACCATAAAGCCGGGACATCGATGCTTCTTTTGCCATATCATTATACACAACTGCTTTTTCTGGAATAATATATCCAAGCACAGTAGCTGCCGCTGCACTAAATGTAGAATGTCCAGAAATGTATGCAGGGAAATTAGGAATACCTGTACTTGTTTTAATAGCAGGATTTAATTGAGTTGGTCTTGGGTTGAAATAAAAATATTTTGTATCCCAGCAAACAATTCCTGCATCCATTAAGCTCATATTTAGCAATGCCATATTGCGGGCCCATCGTACTTCACTGAAATTTTTTGTAATAAAATCGTCAGCAGCAATGGCATTCCAATGCCCGGGCGGCGTGTACGTACCAACACCATCTGCCCAATTATGCACTATGGCAATTTGTTCTCTGGTAGCATTCTTTATATAGCTGTAAACTTCTGCTGTTTCCTTTTTCATTGCATCACTTCCTGTAGATGGCGGTGGCGGTGGTCTTAATGAAATAGCTGTTAAAGAATCAAATAAAAATGCTTTCACTTTTCCAAACAGGGGCAACATGGGTGGACGTCTTGGAGATTCCAGACTATACCAGGGAATTTCTCCTTTATTAATTGCATCTGTTTCCATTTGTGCCCATTGTGCTGGTGTACCAATGGCTGCACCCGCACGGTCTCCGCGGGCACGTGTAACAAATTTTTGTGCCACCAGTTTACCCAAAGCTTCGCCAGCTTCCATATCACTTCTAACATTGGCACCTGCAATTAATCGGGCACGTCGGTGTTCTTCTGCTTTTTGCTGTATAAAATCCTGATCGCCGGGAAATAATAATTTCAACAACTCGGTACATACCCCAATTACCACTGCATCTTCTGATGGATAAGAAGGCAGGTCTGATTTAGGTATTAATGCTTTTACCGTTGCATCTACTGTATAAGGTGCGGCTCTGTTGTATAATTTTTTGTAGTGATGTGCTGCTATCAACGCATCATATTGTGCTGCGGCTACGTATGCGTAGGCTCTTGCAGCATAGGGTGGGTTAGCAAAAGGAAACTGCGGGTAGGCCAATGGATTGTTAGCACTGGGAAACGGATAAGTACCATCTGCATTCTGATAAGGAGGTAAATTATGCTTAGCCACCAGCTCCCGCATAATTTCGTTCCAGCGTAATACTGCACCGGCACTCCAGTATTTAAGATTCTTCTTATCGTGCCAGGAAATATTTTGCTGCCACCCTTTTACTTCATTTACCTGTGCAATATAATCTGGTGTTGTGGTGGCGGCTGGTGCTGCTACCGCAAATTCTGCAGGCCCGGTTAATAAAATGGTTTTCCAGGCACCTGCATCAATATCTGTTTTAGCGGGTTTCAATGCTGGTGCATCATCCGTTCTGCCCTCCACTTTTTTTGAGCAACTGTGCATTAAAGCAGCAGCTATAAAAAGGCAACTGTATAAAACTAATTTTTTCATTGTAGTAATTTTTAAGTGCTTATTTTTTTCCTTTTTTACCAAAATAAAATGCGTAGAACGCTCCTGCATTTAAGCTGGTAGCTTGTCCTACATTTCTTCCGGCCAGTGTATAATTAAAGCCTCCTAATAAAGAAAGATTGGTCATTTTTGGCAAAGTGTATTTAATTTTAGCTCCCACCATAGTAGTATTCATACGGTTGCTGGGAAAAGGCATGTTATTCCGTGTTATATCAAAACCTCCCAGGGTTGTAAAATTGGTAAGCAACGCTTCTGCAATTAAATATTTGCCACGGTAGCCGGTGCGCAACTGAAAGCTGGCCGCATCAGGCATATTTACTTCGTTGGTTAATCGCAGCTGTGTATCGTAATAAGAATTTCTGTCGAGTGTAATATTGCTGCGGCGTATAAAAGCAGCAGAACCGGTTACCACAAATTGATTGTACTTATAATCTGCAATTACTCTTGCACTGGCGGTAGATGCACCCAGTCCTATAGACATCGGTAAAAAATCTTTTACATAATTACCCAACGGAGTTGATACACCACCTACTGCGTATACGGCCAGTTTATGTTTCCCAAAATTTTTATTGATGGCTCTCCATTTAACAAAAGCAGACATATCCTGCACGCCGCTTAAACCGGTTAAAGTGCCAGCAGTGGCTTTTGTCCAAACATAGGGTGCGCCAATCATTACATTCAGGTTATCAGTAATGCCATAGTTGGCCATATACATTACGGATTGGGTTGAAACGGTACCAATGTTCAGGTTGTCTCTTTTTAAGGTTCCTTCCCAATAATTTTTCCAGGAAGAATTAGTATACATCAGGCCGCTGCAAAACTGATTTTTATTCATCATTATAGCATCTGTTTCTGTTTGTGCAGCTGCTTGTTTTATAATCAGAAAGCCCGTTAATATGTATGTTAAAAATATTTTTCTTTTCATTTTATTTTTTTTATCAGCAGTTGTTATTTAATTGGGCATTGTTGCGTCGCACCCATAATCTGAAGGGTGGGGAGCACCAAAGCAGAGTG
>JANRMC010000029.1:0-10741 GCA_033761915.1 Flavihumibacter sp. | reverse complement strand
AGCAGGGCAGGAATATTACTGGTGATATCTACCCAAGTACTTCCGCCATTTATTGATTTGTAAACTCTTTTTACACCAACATTGGTAAACATATTACCTGTTAAAAAGACCGTATTTTCATCTAATGCAAATACCTCTGTATAAGTAACAGATACATTGGGAAAACCAGCTGGAGCAAAGTTTAAAGACGGGAAGGGACTGATATTCGTCCAGGTAACACCGCCGTCTGTTGTTTTATATACACCATTTCTGCTGCCTGCAACATAGCCCACAGTACGGCTGGGAAAAGCCATTTGAGATAAAGTGGGTGCTGTAAATGCCGGAGTGGTTGTGGTTACCGCAATATCGAAACTTTGCCAGGTAAGGCCATTGTTGAAGGATCTGAAAATGGAGGATTTTCTGCTGGCTGCAGGAACCGAAAAAGCGCTGTAACCCAAGGCCCATACAGTATCATTACCGATTGCTGCTACATCATTCATCTGAAATGCAGCATTAATATATACAGGATCTAATGTAGTACCCTTATCCGTAGACTGGTAAACAGAACCTACATTGGTAGTAAGGTATAATTTTGACGGATTGGGATATGTAATACCGGTAATATTTACAAACGTAGCTACAAAATCTGGTCTCACTTTGTCTATCCAATTCTGGCCACCATCTGTTGTTACAGTAATACTTCCGCCCCCTACCGCGATGCCATTATTACAATCAGAAAAATCAATTTTATTATAGCTGGCAGAAAGAGGCGTGGTTACATATGCACTATTCCAGGTACCTCCGGGCATAGAATCTGCGACAACACCGTTTGTACCCATCGTTAAAAACCGGCCATTGGGTGCAATGGCAAGAGCCCAAGTACCATTACTGCTATAATTTCTACCCTGCGGAAGACTACCTTCCCTTACCCAGTTTTTGCCAGTATCCACAGAGGTCCACAAAGCGCCAAAATTGGCAGCCGCAAATAACTTACCATTTGATGCTTTGCGTATGTGATATGGATTAGATGCTAATAATACCTGTGGGTTGGGAATTGGTGTTCCCCCATTAGGAGGAAAAGGAAAGTTTAAAGTAATATACCGGCCTTTTTCATACAAACCTGGTACCGCAATATTTTGTGTGCTATCATTTTTTCCGGTATGCACTTTAACTACAATATTGTTGTTAAAGGACATCAGCAATACAGTACTGTCGTTAATAATATGCATGGCCCGCATACTCTGCGTGGCATTTTGGGTAGAACCATAACGGGTGGTGGTGGTAACCGTTGTAGTATTTACACCGGAGTAACCAAGACGTTCTTTGCTCAGTGAATAATCAGTAAGAGTACCGCCACTGAACTTCCATAACAAAGATGCGTGATGAGCACCAGTAGTGGTAGTACCCGAAGGAGAAGCAGGATGTCTTTCAAAAGTACTTAAACCAGAGCCAGATATATAACCAAGATTATCATTTACAAAGATAATTCTAAGTATCTCTTTATCTTTTGCTGTTACATCTAACAGGAATGGTTGCAGGCTGGGGTTAGCCACGTATCCTGCTCTTGATTTTCCACCCACCGGAGCTGCTATAGAATCCCAGGTAGTGCCGCCATTTCGCGTAAAATATACTTTAGGAATTGAGTCGATAGTATTGTATTGCCCACCGATATAGCCGGTATCTTTATTTATAAACCAAACTGTATTGATATTTCTTGCATTTCCGTAGAGGGGTGTTCTAACAAAATTCCAGGTTACACCACCGTCTGTTGTTTTAGCCATTGCTCCTAACGTACCTACAGCATAAGCAATATTTGATGTAACATAATGTATGTCCTGAAATGCTGACTTTACCCTCACGCCTGATGCATTCAAAAAAGTAAAAGGCCCGTAGGTCCATTCCGTGCCCCCATTTACTGTTTTTGCAATTCCACCATCGGAACCAACTGCAAGGGCAGTGTTGTTGTCAAAAAAGTCTACATCAAAAATTGTAAACCCGAATTTTTTGGGATTGCTGAATTTCCAGTTAGTAGTGTTGTACTGACCAGATTGACTCATTACACCAAATGGCATAATGAAAAGTAATAGCAGCAAAAGGCCATAATGCCTTTTTTCAAAGCAGTGGTTGGTCATTTTAAAGCTTTTAGTTTTGGTTATAAACAGTTACAAGGTTATTAAAACGGCATGTATAATTTGTAGAATAAATTCTACTATTACTTTTACTGAAATAATTGAATCTTTAACCATTCTGAATTATATGCGCTTCACAAAAAAGATTATTGGGATACTGATAATATACCTTGTTCTATGTTTAAATACGATAGCACAAGACAGGTCTAACCGGGGCAAAGAATTTTGGCTGGGTTATGGCTTTAATTATAAATTCTTAAACGAACTGCCCCTTAATAACCAAGAACTTGCATTGTATATTAGTACAGAAACGGCGGCCAACGTTATTGTTTCTATAAATGCAACCGGGTGGACACAAACCTTGAATATTCCTGCTAATACCGTGGATGCTTCTATTCTGATTCCAAAATCGGGGCCGAATGATGCCCGTGTGTTAACGGATGGATTTTCAGACAAAGGCATTCATATAGTTAGCGATGTGCCCATTGCAGTATATGCACACCAATACGGTCCCTTGGTTTCCGGAGCTACCATGTTGATGCCTGTAGAGACTTTTGGATTCTCGTATTATTCCATTAACTACTATCAAACAAAATCAGAAAGTAATCCTCCGGATTGGTATTCATGGTTCTTTGTAATTGCAGCAGAAGACAACACCAGGGTTCAGATAACTCCTTCCGATTCTACAAAAAACGGATGGCTACCCGGCCAAACCTATACCGTTAACCTGAATAAAGGAGAAATGTATCATGTGTTTGGAAAGGCTGGACCCTTTAATACCGGCAATTTTGATCTCTGCAGTAAAGACATGACCGGTAGTAAAATTATCTCTGTTTCAGGAGCAGATGGTAAATGTCACCCGGTTGGAGTATTCTCTGGCTCCGGAGGACTGCGGCTTTGCAAAGGCGATGGTGGTGAGTTTGTTCACCAACAGGTTTTTCCGGCACAAGCATGGGGTACCCGTTATTTAACATACCACACCATTAATAATACCAATACAGACATCAACGAAACATTCCGAAATTATTATCGTGTATGTGTGCAAGACCCGGCCACCGTTGTTAAAAGAAACGGAACTGTATTAACCGGTTTAGTAAAAAATTTCTTTTATGAATTTATGGACTCAACCGGTGGCGATTATATTGAAGCAGATAAGCCCATACTGGTGGCTCAGTACACCCCCAATAAAAACGAATGCTGGAGAGTGCCACCCTCTCCTCCTGCGCCTCCTTCATACGGCGACCCTGAAATGTTCTACATCAGCCCCATTGAACAAGGACAGAAATCGGTGCTCTTTTATGTAAGCCGTAAATCAACAATTGATTTTGTTTACGCAAACATACACCTGCCCACAGCAGCAATCGCCTCCTTAAAAGTGGATGGCGCCAGTCTTCCGGCTACTAATATTGTAACACATCCCAACTATCCATCTTACTCTGTGGCATTAGCCCGTTTTGCCGGCCCGGCTGCACAACATAATATTACCTGCGATTCTGCTTTTACAGCTACCGTGTATGGTTTGGGCAATTATGAAAGTTATGGATACAATGTAGGTACCCTTATTAATAACCTTAATTATTACAGCGCCATTAAAAACAGCTTCAACAACAGTGGTGTAACCGATACATTTACCTGCCCCAAAACACCCGTGCGTTTATTTGTTAAGTTGGGTTACCCTGCTACTACTATTCATTGGAGGTTAAGCCAGGTAAGCGGCATTACTCCCGCAGCAGATTCAATTATCAGCAATCCTGTTCCGGTAGCTACCGAACAAATTAATGGCAGAACCTATTATGTATACAGCTTACAACAGGACTTTATATTTAATACTATCGGTACCTTTTATGTACCTTTAACCTATGGTGCTGCTGTAATAGAAAACTGCAGCCAAACAGAAAATGCGTCAGTAAAAGTTGTGGTAAAACAAGGCCCTGTTGCTAATTTTATAGCTGCAGCACCAGCTTGTTTAAAAGACAGTGTATTATTTACCGGCACCGCTATAACCAATAATTTTACTATTACAAACTACAGCTGGAATTTTGACGATGCCACTACTGCAACCGGAGTAAATACTATAAAAAAATTCAACACGGCCGGCACACAAAACGTACGCTACAGAATTTTTGCCAGTAATGGTTGTGCCGCAGATACTACTAAAGCCATTACTATTTACGATACCCCGGTGGCATTGTTTGGTGCTACCAGCCCTATTTGTGCCGCAGACTCCGCACGGTTTACTGATAGCTCTTCCATTGGCACAGGTACAATTACTGCATGGCAATGGAGCTTTGGAGATGCCACTACCATCATTAACAATAATAACAATCCATTTTATCATCTTTACACTCAGGCAGGCACTTACAATACCAAACTGGTTACTGTTTCTGATAATAACTGCCCCAGCGATACTGCCTATAAAACCATTACTGTTTTACCCAAGCCGCAGGCAAAATTTGGGTACAGTGGTAATATTTGTGCCGGCGATTCTATATTGTTAACCGATAGTTCGGTAGCAAATACGGGTAGCCTTACCAACTGGCGCTGGAATTTTGGAGACAATACCACTGCTACTTACAATAACAATAACGCCTTTTACCACCCATACACACAGGCCGGCACTTATACTGTTTCATTAATAGTTACCGCCAGCACCACCTGCGCCAGCGATACTTTTTATAAAACCATTGTGGTTAGTAACCGCCCACAGGTAAGCTTTACCAGCGCTGGTGTTTTTTGTGCAGACAGCAGCATACAATTTATTTCCAGCTATACGCCGGTTAATGGAGTGCCCGCCACCTGGTATTGGAACTTTGGCGACGGGCAACAACTAACAAACACTACCAGTAATACCGCATCGCATACCTATACTGCGTCTGCCGGCAATATCATTGTAAAACATGTACTAAGTCTTGGTAAAGGATGCAGCAGCGATACGGCAAGTTTTACCATCAACGCTATTAACAATAACCCGGTAGCCCAATTCAGCATCACCGCCACAGATTTTTGTGAGCGTTCTCCCATCAGTTTCAATAGTACCCTTACCAATATGGCGCAATGGAACTGGAGCTTTGGTAATGGCAGCGGAAATAATACACCTCCCTTTACCAGAACTTACACCAATGCCGGAAACTATTCTATTGATTTAACTGTAAAAGACAATAACGGTTGTGGTTCAGCACCCGTAACACAAACTATTACTATCAATACCAAACCGCTTATTAATGCCGGTCCTGATCTATTTATAAACCCCGGCGCAACGGTATTGCTTGCGGCTACTGTAAGCAGCAATAACAATGTTGCTTTTAACTGGCAACCTGCTACGTATTTAAACAACAATACAGTATTGCAGCCCACATCAACACCGCCGGCCACAATTACCTACAATGTTACTGCGGTTAATACACAAAACGGCTGCAGCAGTACAGATGCTGTTACTGTTACTGTAATTACCCAACTATCCATACCCAATGCTTTTACCCCTAATAACGACGGGCATAACGATGCATGGGTCATACCCGGCATTGTATTATATCCCAATGCTGTTGTAAAAATTTATAACCGCTGGGGGCAAAAAGTGTACGAGTCAACCGATTATTATAACAAACCCTGGAACGGAAAACTAAACGGGCAACTGCAACCCAATGGAAGCTATGCGTACATCATAAAACTGCATCCAACAGATACCACAATATTAAGAGGCAGCTTTATGCTGATACGATAAGTGGCAGGTAGCCAGCAGTAGTTCTTTGTGCAACCGTTGTTGCGTCGCACTCTTCAGCTGAAGGGTGCGACGCAACAAAAGCTCAATAGCCATTTACTGCCGGTAACACACACCCATCTCTTCTATGAAAACAACTAATAACGTTTATAACCTTAAACCAGTCCAACCATGAGTCCGAAAATTTTAATTGCAGATGATCATAGCATGATCCGGAAGGGGTTGAAAATAGACATACAGTTAAACTTTAACATTACCGATGTGTATGAAGTAGCCAGTTGTAATGAGTTAATGAAAGAACTGGTAAAAAGAAAATACACCCACCTGATATTGGATATTATTTTAACCGATGGCAGTACATTGGAAGTAATACCCAATATTAAAAAGGTATACCCCGACCTGCAGATTATGGTTTTTAGTATGCAGCCTGCAGAAGTGTATGGCGAGGCGTTGAAACAATACGATATTCAATACTATCTCTCAAAATCGGTAAACGAAGAAACCATTACTCTTTCGCTTAAAAAATTTTTACAGAACGAGCAGTTGCCAAAAACACCCAATACTTTTATCAATAAACAAAACCCCTTCAGGGCACTGGCCCCGCGGGAGCTGGAAATTTTGCACTACCTGCTTAAAGGCAGTGGCACCAAAGAAATTGCCGAGCTGCTGAATTTAAAAATGAATACCGTTTCTACCATTAAAACACGCATTTATGAAAAAACCAATGCCAGTAACATCAGAGAACTGCTGGAACTGGCAAGTTTGTATAATGTAAATTATTAGTCCACAGCTTTTTTTTATTTTCAGGTATGCGCAATTATTGCTTACTGCTTATTGTTACTGTTTTACTGCAACATTCTTTTGCGCAGCAAGGTTATTTTATAAAACATTACAACACTGAAAACGGGCTTCCGGCAAACGGCCTTAAAGGCATGCAATGGGATGAGCAAAATCGTTTTTTATGGATTGCCACAGAAGGCGGCCTGGTTAGGTTTAATGGTATTGATTTTAGTGTTTATACAAAAGAGAACACCCCTTTTATTGCCACAGAACGGTTACAATTTATTACCAAAAACAATAAAGGAGAAATTTACACGGCAGATTTGCTGGGTAATGTTTTTAAAATAAACAGGCACCGGGTTATTGCCTGGAGGAAAGGATTTAATGAACAAAAATCTGTTTACAATAATACCATTAACCTGCTTTTACAGGTTTCAAATTCTTTACTTGAAAAAAAGATAACACCTGCCGATACCGTTAAACTTCCTTTTGTATACGCTCATATTTTGCCGATTACAGATACCAGCGCATATATACTATACGGAAAGAATATAAAATACTTTTCTGCAGTAACAGATACGCCCATTGTTCTAAAAAATAAACAGCCGGTGAATATGCTGTTTAAAGTGGATGATTATTCTTTTTATGTAACCGATAAAAAACAGGTGCATGCCTTAACCGATACAGCAAGTATTAACCATACCAGCCCCCTGCCTGTATATGATGCAGATGGCCATATTCTTAAAATAGAAAATACAGATGCCCAGTTTTTCTGGCAAAATGGTATGCGGTCACCCATATTAATTATGGGTAAAAATGCCTGGATATTGCATTACAGCAAGCAAAAAATTATAGCCACTCTTATTTGTAATGTAATTCCGGAAAATGCCCTTATAAGAGCGGTTCAGTACAGCGAAGCACTGAATCATTTATTTATTGGTACAGATTCTAAAGGCGTTTATGTTATCAGCCGTAACAGCATTAACTCATTAACCCCGGTTACTAAAATTGCTAAAAGAAGAAATTCTTACTATGCGCAGGTAGAACTTAACAACGGCAATATATTAACCAACGAGGCCGATATAATTGGCACCAGTAAACAACCGGCAACAGTACCCATCAATGGCGCCTTTGATATTTACACCCATATTACCAAAGACTCCATTCTGTGGTTCAGCAGCATCCATCCCAAAACAAAAACAGCCTGCCTGCAGCACTATAATTACAAAACAGGTGAAGTAAAACTTTACCCCAAAATAAATACGCAGGTTTTTACAGCATACACCAGCATAGCAAATCAATTATACATCCTTACTAAAAAAGAACTGCGGATATTAAAAGGAGACACGGCCATTACCGTATGCAGTTTACCTGCATCTGCCATCAATAGCCTGAGTGTTAACATCAGCACCATCAACGATAGCACACTGGTAATTGCCACCTGCAGTGAGCTGCTGCAGTTTAATACCCGTACAAAAAAACTACAGCCTCTGTTCCAATCAAACAACTACTGCATAAGAGCAATGTGGAAGTATAAAGACTATCTCTTTTTTGGTACTTATGGCAGCGGTTATTATATATTGAAAAATGGCATCGTTAAAAAAATGCCTTTGGATAACTATGGCTACCTGCTGTATACCCATTGCTTTTTACCAGATGGCAACGGCTTTTGCTGGCTTAGTACCAACCGCGGTTTGTTTAAAGTGGCTATTGATGATATGATTGATGCCTACGAAAAAAATCTGGCTGGTATTTACTACTATTATTTTGGCAAAAGTGATGGCATGCTTACCAACGAATTGAATGGCGGCTGCGCCCCCTGTGCCCTGCAGTTAAAAAATAAATCATTGTCATTTCCTTCTATGGATGGACTGGTAATGATTGACCCGGCCACCCCTTTACCACAGTTACCAGCGGGCGATATTTATATTGAAAGTATTTCAAGCAGCGGCAAACATGTTGAAATAGATTCTCTGGCAATTACTTCTTTGCCATCTGCCACTCAAGAGATGGTAATACAACTGGCAATGGCAGCCTGGTGCAATAAAGAAAATATTTATATAGACTATCAGCTGGGCAACAACAACTGGCAGCGCCTCGATCCGCAAAACGGCTTTATCATCCGCCTCTCCAGCCTGCAGCCCGGCAACTATACTATTAACATACGCAAACGAAATGGGTTTGGCGTTAGCAATTTTACTTTTCGGCAGTTAAAATTCTCCATCAGTACTCCCTGGTATAAAACTGGCTGGTTTTATATATTGGCAATTGTTAGCGGCATCTTATTTATTGTGGGCATTTTTTCTTTAAGAACCAAACAGTACAAAGCCCGGCAAGACCAACTGGAGACACTGGTTGCAGATAAAACCAGAGAATTGCTGCAAAAAAACACCGAGTTGCAAAAAACAAACGATATCAAAACACGCTTAATATCCATTATCAGTCACGATATAGTTACACCTTTAAAATTTGTTACAGCTGCCAGCAAAAGCCTTACAGAAAACCGCAACCGCATGTCAGACTCTCTGCAAGATGAAACCCTGCATGAAATAACCAATACCACACAACAACTGCAACTGCTATCCACCAATATTCTTAACTGGATAAAGTACCAAAATGAAAACAGGCGCCTGAGTAAAGAAAAACTACAACTGGCAACTGTGGTGAATGAAGTTATTAGTGTATTACAATCAATGGCCCGGCAAAAAGGCATTGGTATTAATAATAAAATAGTGCCGGGGCAGGAGATAATACAATACTATGAGCCTGTAAAAATATTAGTGTATAACCTGCTGCTCAATGCCATTAACTTCAGTAACAAAGGCACCATTACTATTGATGGCCAACTTTCTGCCGATGGCTTCCGGTTTAGTATGGCAGACGAAGGCATTGGCATGTCTGCAGAACAGGTACAAAATCTGTTGGGCAATGAGGTTACCATTAATACCAGCAGCGTTGATAAGAAAACCGGCAACGGGCTTGGCTATCTAATTATAAAAGACTTATTACAGTTAACCGGCTGCACCCTAACCATAAACAGTCATAAAAACAGCGGCACCACCGTTTTTGTTTTTATACCCAATGCACCCGGCAGCTAACCCAGCAATCGTTTGCGCAATTATTAAAGAAATGCTAATAACTAACCGTAACCCGACTTATTAACAGCCTTTGACGGCCAGCCGACAACAAAAAATGACAAATTATGCACAACTTTGTGCCAGCAAAGCAGGTAATGCATCTTGGAGTTAATTTTGCCATTCCTTTCGTCGGAAACAAAAAAATTAAAATAAATTTAAATTCAACATTATGGCAGCAGAGTACAACGACGCCAACTTTCAAGCAGAGGTAATAGCGTCAGATAAATTAACCGTGGTAGATTTTTGGGCAGAATGGTGTGGCCCTTGCCGTGCTATTGGGCCGGTTATTGAAGAGCTGAGCAAAGACTACGCAGGCAAAGTAAATATTGGCAAAGTAAATGTAGACCACAACCCACAGGTATCTATGAACTTTGGCATCACTTCTATACCCGCTATTCTTTTTATTAAAGGTGGTAAGGTGGTAGATAAACTGGTAGGCGCACAACCCAAGGCCAATTTTGTAAAGAAAATTGAACAGCATATTTAACGCTGTTTGCCTATAAAAAAACCAAAGCCCCGCAAAAGCGGGGCTTATTTATTTTTGGTACCGGCAGTGGTGCATTATTCAGCTTTGCTTGCGTCGCACACTGCAGCAGCAGAATAGGTACTGGCTAAAAGGTATAGCGTATCCGGCTTAAACCCTATGCCCCACACCTTTTACCTTTGCTGAAGGGTGCGACGCAAGGGTGATGCCATGAAAAACTACTGCCGGTAACCTAATTTATTTTACAATATCAATCAGCTCCACATCAAAAATAAGTGTGCTGCCGGGCATTATATACGGGCCAGCCTGACTATCGCCATAGGCCAGATTGCTGGGTATAAATAATTTCCATTTGCTGCCAACAGGCATCAGTTGTAATGCTTCCACCCAACCTTGTATTACGCCGCCAACAGCAAAATCAATAGGCTGGCCGCGGTCTACAGAACTATCGAATATGGTACCGTTTAGTAAGGTGCCGTGGTAATGGCATTTTACTTTATCGTTAATAGTTGGT
>JANRMC010000028.1:0-39910 GCA_033761915.1 Flavihumibacter sp. | reverse complement strand
CGTATTACCATTGCCCGTGCAGTGTTAAAAAATGCACCTATCTTAATATTAGATGAAGCTACTTCTGCACTGGATACTGAAAGCGAAAAACTGGTGCAGGAAGCTTTGAATAATTTATTAACCAACCGCACCAGTATTGTAATTGCACACCGTTTATCTACCGTGCGCCATGCCGATGAGATAATAGTACTGCATGAAGGTGCTATAAAAGAAAGGGGCACCCACGATGCACTGATACGGCAAAACGGTATTTACCAAAAACTGGTGGAGATGCAGGAAGTACGGTAAACGCTGCCATAAAATATACCGTTGAAGGGTGCGACGCAAGGATGCTGCGCAGAATTCCACCGCCGGTAACCCATATAAAACCGCAATTAGTATTTTAGGCACTTAAATAAAACACACGATGAGAAAACTTTTTTTGGCTACCGGTTTATTGATAGCCACTCTTGCTTTGCAGGCACAAAAAAAGCTGGTGAGCTACGACCAGGCTTTTAAAGGTGCAGCCACCAATATTACAAAGCCTTTGCCCATGGTACGCGGCTGGGTGGATGATGAGCATTACCTGGAAATGCGCAAAGATGAAAGTGATGGAAAAAATAAACTGATGAGCGTAGATGTAAAAACGGGTAAAGCACTTGTTTATACAGAACCTGCTAAAACGGTAAATGCATTGGTATCTGCAGCGTCTTTGGGATTAAAGAATGGAGAGAAAAATTTTACTGTGTCGCCCGATGGAAAGACAGCAGCTTACACCCGCAACAACAATTTATATACTATAGATATTGCGAGTAAAAAAGAAACCGCCTTAACTACAGATGGCAGTGAGGATATAAAGAACGGCTACGCCTCATGGGTGTATTACGAAGAAATATTAGGCCGCGCCAGTTTTTACAAAGCATTCTGGTGGAGCAACGACAGCAAGCAAATTTGCTACATGCGTTTTGATGATAGCCAGGTGCCTAAGTTTCCGATTTTTTTAGCAGATGGACAGCATGGTGGTTTGGAGAATGAACACTATCCAAAACCCGGCGATAAAAACCCCGAGGTTAAAATTGGTATTGCAACCATAGCAACCGGCACTACGGTGTGGGCCGCTTTTAATGAAAAAGACGACCAGTATTTTGGAGAACCTGTGTGGACACCCACCGGTCAGCTTTGGGTGCAATGGATGAACCGCGGACAGGACAACTTAAAAGTATATGCTGTTAATACCACTGATGGCAGTAAAACAGTGGTGTACGAAGAAACACAAAAAACATGGATTGACCTGGATGAAGGCAGCCGCTTTACTTTTTTAGATGGTGGCAAACAATTTATTTTAAAAAGCGATAAAGATGGTTGGGATAATTTATACCTGCACGATGCTGCCGGTAAATTAATAAACCCCATTACCACCGGTAATTTTTGGGCAACCAGCATTATACGGGTGGATGAAAAAACAAAAACAGTTTACTTCAGGGCACGTAAAGAAAACAGTGCCCGGTTTGATTTTTATAAAATTGGCTTAAATGGCAAAGGCTTAACCCGCTTAAGTTTTGGAGAGTACAGTCATGATCAAATCAACCTTTCTCCCAACGCAAAATATTTTATCAGTACCTATTCTAATCTAAGCACACCACCCACCATGGCGCTGGTAGATGCAAAAGGAAAACTGGTAAGAGAATTGGCCACTGCTAAAGGAGCAGCGTTTGATGAGTATGCTATTCCTGCCACAAAATTGTTTCGTGTAAAATCGGCCGATGGTTTATTTGACCTGCCGGTTACCATCACCTATCCCATTAATTTTGATTCTACCAAACGCTACCCCGTATTGGTAAGCATTTATGGGGGGCCCAATGCCGGCACCGTATACGATCGCTGGAAACCTGTTGGCGGCACCACGCAATGGTGGGCACAAGAAGGTATTATACAAGTGTCTTTTGATAACCGCAGCAGCGGCCACTTTGGTAAAAATGGTTTAAACTATATACACCGGCAGTTGGGTAAATATGAAATAGAAGATTATATGGACTGTGGTAAATGGCTGCGTCGCCAGGCTTTTGTAGATACCACCAAACTAGCCATTACGGGCGGCAGCTTTGGCGGCTACATGACCTGTATGGCATTAACCTACGGCGCCAATGTGTTTACCCATGGCATTGCCAATGCGGCTGTAACCGATTGGCAGTTGTACGATACACATTATACCGAACGATTTATGGATACCCCACAGGAAAATGCAGATGGCTATAAAAACACATCTGTAATGACCTATGCTAACCAATACAAAGGCCTGCTGCGTATTGTACATGGCACTACAGATGATAATGTGCACATGCAAAACAGCATACAGTTAATTAATAAACTGCAAGAGCTGAATAAGCATTTTGAATTTATGGTATACCCCAACGAGCGCCACGGTATTGGTGCCAACAGTGCCAATAAAGCACAGCATAACCGTAATGAGGCATTTCGTTTTTACTATAACCAGTTATTGGGTAAACAACTACCCGCCGTGTTTCAGCCAACAGGTGGCACAGAAAAAAGAGGATTTTAAGGTAGCCGGCAGTAGTACTGCTATGTAGCAGCCGTTGCGTCGCACACTTGTGCTGAAGTGTGCGACGCAACAATGATTAATAGCAGACACATGCTGGTAACAAAATAAAAAAGACCGCTATAGAAGCGGTCTTTTTTTATAAGCAGGTGTAAAATTATTTGCTCATCATTTGCTTGGCCTCAATACTTAAAGTGGCATGGGGCACGGCACGTAAACGGGCTTTGTCAATAAGCTTACCGGTTACACGGCAAATGCCATAGGTTTTGTTTTCAATGCGCATCATGGCTTTTTCCAGGTGGTCAATAAAAGTAATCTGGCGGCTGGCCATCTGGCTCAGTTGTTCACGCTCCATACTCATACTGCCGTCTTCCATGGTCATGTAACGGGCATCGTCATTATCGCCACCCATTTCATCTTTGCGGGTAATTAAACCCTGCAGGTAAGCCAATTCTTTTTTAGCGGCATCTAATTTCTTCTGTATAATTTCTCTGAACTCTGTTAATTCTGCATCGCTGTATCTCATACTGGGTCCGGTGTGTTGTTCTATTGGTTGATCTAATACTGACTTGGTAAAATCGGGCTCATACTTACGGGCCGATTTTGTTTTTATTTCTGGCATTACCACCTTAACGGGTTTGGGTTCTACCACATTTTTTTTAGGTGTGGGCACCGGCTGGCTGGTAACGGGTTTAAAACCTGGTTTATTAGGGTTAACGGGTTTTGGCAATTCCATGGGTTTTAGAGGTTCGGATTTTTTTGCTTCGGGCTTGGCAGCAGGGGCTGGTTTGGCTGCTGGTTTAGCCACCGGTTTGGGGGCTGGCTTAGCGGCAGGGGCCGGTGCTGGTTTTTTAGAAGCGGGTGCCGGTTTAGCAGTTGGCTTTGCAATCGGTTTTGCAGCAGGCTTGGCTTTGGGAGCCGCTTTTTTAGCAGGTGCTGGCTTTTTTGCCACTGCTTTTTTAGCAGGGGCAGCAGGCTTTTTAGCAGCCACTTTTTTGGCGGCTGGCTTAGCAGGTGCTTTTTTAACGGGCTTGGCTGCTTTTTTCTTTACTGCCATACAGTTATACGTTTTTAGTAACTAACACTTTCAGCGGAATGTCGTTTACTTCAATTTCAGTGCCATCGCTGATTTGGGGCACTATTTCTATTTTGTCTGCCAAAATTTCGGCGCAAATATAGGATTTATACTTGTTTACAGAGTTGGCTAATTCTTCGGTGCTGGTAAGTTGTACCCAAATACGGTCGGTTAGTTCATAACCATTGTCTTTGCGTATTTTTTGAATGCGGTTCACCAGTTCACGGGCATTGCCCTCATCTAACAAATCTGGACTGATGGTAACATCTAAAGCAACCGTTAAGCGGTCTTTTCCTGCCACCATCCAGCCCGGTATATCCTCGCTGCCTATTTCTGTTTCGGCAATTTGTAATATTACGGGTTCGCTGTCAATTAACAAAGTATAATTTCCCTCATTTTCAAGCCGGGCAATATCTTCCTGAGTAAAGCGGGTTAAGGCATCGGCCACCGCCTTCATTTTTGCTCCCAGCTTTTTACCCAATGCCACATAATTGGGTTTTATTTTTTTGCGTATAAAGCTGTTATCTCTATCCAGGTAGTCTATTTCTTTTACGTTTACCTCGGCTTTTAACAGGTCTTCCACTTTTTGCAGCTGCGCTTTCATTAAAGGGTCAATAACCGGTATCAGCACTTTTTGCAAAGGCTGGCGTACTTTAATATTTACTTTTTTGCGCAGCGATAATACCAGTGAAGAAGCATCTTGTGCCAGCTGCATTCTTTCTTCCAGCAATTTATCAATGGCAGCTTCATTGGCTACCGGGTAGTTGGCATGGTGTACAGAGCTTACTGCAAAACGGTTGGTAGTGGCATTCAGGTTTCTGAATACCGCATCGCTGAAGAAGGGAGAAATGGGGGCCATTAACCGAACAATGGTTTCCAAACATTCATATAAAGTTTGGTAAGCGGCTATTTTATCTTTTTCATATTCTCCTTTCCAAAAACGGCGGCGGCATAAACGCACATACCAGTTGCTCAGGTGTTCATCTGTAAAATCTTCTATTAAGCGGCCAGCCAGTGTAGGCTCATAATCATCAAAAGCAGCAGTGGCTTTTTTAACCAATGTGTTTAAAGAAGAAAGAATCCAGCGGTCAATCTCTGGACGTTCTTCCAGTGGTATATAGGCTTCTTTAAAAGCAAAGCCATCTACATTGGCATATAAAGCAAAAAACTGGTAGGTGTTATAAAGTGTACCAAAAAATTTACGTTGCACTTCTTTAATGCCTTCCAGGTCAAATTTTAAATTATCCCACGGAGAAGCATTGGTTATTAAATACCATCGGGTGGCATCGGCACCATAGGTTTCAATGGTTTTAAAAGGATCTACCACATTACCCAGGCGTTTACTCATTTTATTACCGTTCTTATCCAGCACCAACCCGTTTGATACTACGGTTTGGTAGGCCACACTATCATACACCAGCGATGCAATGGCATGCAGGGTATAAAACCAGCCACGTGTTTGGTCAACCCCTTCTGCAATAAAACTGGCAGGGTATAATTCATCAAAACTATGTATGCCTTCAGGCAATTTAAACGGATATTTATCGCCGGCTTTTACCTTTTCATAATCCAAACCCCATTGGGCATAAGGCATGGCGCCACTGTCAAACCACACATCAATTAAATCAGGCACCCGTTTCATGGGCTGGCCAGCGTTGCTTACCAAAATAATATCATCTACATAAGGTTTGTGCAGGTCCAGTATCCCTTCGTGCAGGTAATGTTTGTTCACATCACCGCCCAGCACTTCATTGGCCTTTCTTATTTCTGCATTCAATTCTTCAATAGTGCCAATACATTTTTCTTCGCTGCCATCTTCTGTTTTCCAAATGGGCAAGGGTGTTCCCCAAAAGCGGCTGCGGCTCAGGTTCCAGTCCACCATATTTTCTAACCAGTTACCAAAGCGGCCTTCGCCGGTGCTTTTAGGTTTCCAGTTAATGGTGTTGTTTAGCTGCACCATTTTATCTTTTATAGCCGTGGTTTTAATAAACCAGGCATCCAGCGGGTAGTATAAAACAGGCTTATCGGTTCTCCAGCAATGGGGGTAATTGTGTTCGTACTTTTCAATTTTAAAAGCACGGTTTTCTTTTTTCAGCTTCACACAAATGTCTACGTTCACATCTACATAGTCTTTCTCGTCTTTATAGTTTTTTACGTAGCGGTTACTAAACTCGCCCAGGCCATCTACAAATTTACCCTGGCGGTCTACCATGGTTAAAATACCAATATCATATTTTTTTCCTACGCGGTAGTCATCAGCACCAAAAGCCGGTGCGGTGTGTACAATACCCGTACCATCTTCAGTAGTTACAAAATCGCCCACCAAAACACGAAAAGGATTGCCCCCTGCATTTTTGGGGTGGTTGGCCTCATAAGGCAGCAATTGTTCATAGTGGCATTCTTCAATAGCACTGCCTTTAAACTGGCTGATGATTTGCCAGGGTATTAGTTTATCGCCTTCTTTAAACGCTTCAAAATCTCCATTTTCTGCTTCGGCTTTAAAGTATTTACTAAGTAATGCTTTTGCCAGCACCACATTAACCAATAGCCCAGTATATGGGTTAAATGTTTTTACCAGCACATAGTCTATATTGGCACCAACAGTTAAGCCCAGGTTAGATGGCAGCGTCCATGGGGTGGTGGTCCATGCTAAAAAATATACATCATCAGTACCGGCAGCATCAAACAGAAAATTGCTTTTGGCATCTTTTGCTGCTTTAAACATTACCACGGCACTGGTGTCTTTTACTGTTTTATACGTACCGGGCTGGTTCAGCTCATGAGAGCTGAGACCCGTGCCCGCTGCAGGCGAGTAGGGTTGTATGCTTACACTCTCATACAGTAATCCTTTTTTATACAATTGCTGCAGCAACCACCAAAGGGTTTCTATATAACTGTTTTCAAAAGTTATATAGGGGTCGTTCAAATCAACCCAATAACCCATTTTACGGGTAATATCATCCCATTTATCTTTAAAACGCAATACCGCCTCGCGGCATTTCTGGTTGTATTCTTCTACTGTAATTTTTTTGCCAATATCTTCTTTGGTAATGCCCAGTTCTTTTTCCACGCCCAGCTCAATGGGCAGGCCATGCGTATCCCATCCGCCCTTGCGCTTTACCTGATAGCCCTTCATGGTTTTGTAACGGCATACCAAATCTTTTAAGGTTCTGGATATAACGTGGTGTATGCCCGGCATGCCATTGGCGCTTGGGGGGCCTTCATAAAACACAAAAGGTTTGGCACCCTGGCGCAGGCTGATGCTTTTTTCAAAGCTCTGTTCTGCATCCCAGGCCGCTAATATTTCCTGCTCAAAAGCAGGCAGGTTCATACCCGTAAATTCTTTGTAAGTAGCACTCATAAACGTATTGCCTTGCTGATAGTTTCTGGCTGCTATGTGTTACTGTAGCACAAGTGTGCGACGCAAGAAAAGCTGCAGCGGGTGCTGCTGCCGGTATCCTAAAAAATTAAAATACCAGCCTTTGTTTTTCATAGCATCATCGTTGCGTCGCAAGCACTTCAACGGCAAACCATTGAAAGTACTTTACCGTATAACCCATACCTGCCTAATTTTAGGTGGGCAAAGGTACGGGAAAACAATGGCGAAACACTCGTTAGATTGAGGCTTTTCGGGCAAGGCCGTCTCTGCCTTAAATTGTACATTTGCTAACTGCTATGAGACAAAGGCTGCACCTTATTTTATTAGTCACCACTTTACTATGCATGGTACAGCTGCAGGCAGCCGTATTTACCGTTATTTCTGATGCAGACCGCGGCCCCGGTACTTTAAGAGATGCACTGGAGCAGGCCGCCGCCAATGGTACTGCAACAACAGATTATATTCATTTTAATGTTAACCGCAGCCGCGATTATTTTATACGCATTGCCACCAACAACCCATTGCCTTTGTTAAGTTCTAACCTGGTTATAGACGGCACCACACAGCCTTCGGGCCGGCTGGGCCAATCAAACGCAAGGTTTATGGTGGGTTATGAGGCTACATACGACAATGATAATGACCCCCTGGTACTTTTTAAACTGCAGGGGGTTACCAATGTGGCTATTTATGGCCTGCATTTAAAAGCCAATTGTATTAACCGCAATACCGGGCTGCAGCCAGCAAAAATGTATGCCGTGCAGGTGCAGGCCAGCAGCAATATTATTGTAGGAGATATTGATAAAGGCAATGTTTTAACCGGTTGGAGCCATGCTATTATTGACGACCAGGATGACCGCTTTGGCCGCAGCGGACAGATTACTGTTAAAAGCAACTGGTTTGGCTTGGATAATGATGGGGTAAGGACCACATATAGTGGCCGCAATGGTGGACCTACTGTTAACCGGTTTGGTTTTTATACTCCGCTTAACTCAAGCATTACCATTGGCGGTACCAGCCCGGCAGAAGGGAATATTTTCAACAGTTCGGCCACCGATATTTTTATACAGGGCATTTTTATACCGGCACCCAGCGATCATAAAGTAACCATACAGCAAAACAAGTTTGGGTTGGATATAAACGATGGATTGATAGACCAGACAACTGTATCGGCTATATCAGTACGCTGTCTGAACCTGTTTTTAAACAATGCAGAGCAGCCCAGCCCTTACATTGCAGATAATGTAATTGCCGGAAAGTCGAAGCTGGTGGGCATACAAATAGATTCTGTTGATACGTACTTTTTGTTAGAACGGAATGTGCTGGGTGGAGAAAGCAACGGAGAGCCTTACCGCGATGCTTTTTATGGAACCGGTATTTTAGTTAGCAACAGCTTATATGGTTTAATTGGCGGGCCTTCGGTGGCAGCCGGTAATACCATCCGCTACTGGAGAAATGGTGCTATAGTTTGTAATACCACCAGCAGCATTGCTATAAAAAACAATAGTACTTACTGCAATAGAAAAAGAGCGATTGAGCTAAGAAATTTTACTACGCTCAATCCGCCGGTATGGCGTATGCAACCCTTTGTAACTATCAATCGCATCAGCCAGGCGTTTAGAATAGTATCTGGTACTGCAGTGCCAAACAGTACGGTTGATTTGTTTTATGATGATGATTGCGTGGGTTGCGAAGGCAAAACTTATTTTACTACTGTAACCAGTGATGCTTTGGGCAACTGGCAGTATGGTGGCAATATAGATAATGATCATGTAGTAGCTATTTGTACCGACCGGCCGGGTGGGGCAGGGGCCAGCTCAGAATATTCGAGACCAGAAGCAGATATTACCCGTGTGGTTATACAAGGCAGTTCCTGCAACCGGCCCACGGGAAGCATTTGCGGCTTGCAAATAAAAAGCGGTACACAGTGGCGCTGGGAAAATGAAGCCGGTGTAACCATCAGCACAGATACCTGTTTACAAAATAGTGTACCGGGCCGCTACACCTTTGTATTAAGCATAGGCACGGGCACTTGCGAAGAGCGGTTTAGTTTTATAGTACCCGATTTAACACCCCGTATTGATGTTGCCAATGTATTGATTCGCCCCTCCCGTTGCGGGTTGGCAAATGGCGAAGTATGTGGCATTGCTGTTAGCGGCGCTCAAGCGTTTAACTGGGAGAATGAAGCAGGCGCCAACGTAGGCAATACACTTTGTTTGCGTAATGTACCTGCCGGCAGGTACCGGCTAAGAGCCAGGTACACAGATTGTATTGTTTACTCGGCTTATTTTACCGTAACTAATTTTACCCCTGCTATTGATGCTGCAACAGTTAGTATAACGCCAGTAACCTGTAACCGTAATAATGGTGCTATTACCGGCATTAAAGTAAGAGAAGGTTTATTTGCCTCTGTACAATGGAAAAACGAAGCAGGTGTAATAATCAGCACCGGGTATGACATTTATAACCTGGCGCCCGGGCGTTATAAGTTTGTGGTGCTGGATAATAGCGGAGCTTGTGGAGACTCAACAGCTTATTATGATGTGGTGGCAACCCCTGCCCCGGCGTTAAATGAAGCCGCCGTGCAAATAGCAAATACTACCTGTGGTAACAGCAACGGCAGCATTCAAAATGTACAGGTGGTAAATAGTATAGCACCAGTACAATATTGGTGGGTAAATGCAGTAACAAATACAACAGTTGCCTCAACAGCCAATGTCAGCAATATTGCAGCAGGTACCTACCGCTTAAAAGTAAAAGATGCCAGTGGCTGCGATACATTGTTTAGTAGTTTGTTTACAATAATTAATAACGGCAGCATTAGTTTGGATACCACTGCTGTACTTATTAAAGCGGCTGCATGCACCACTAATAACGGCAGCATTACAGGAATACGGGCTGCAGGGGCCAATAATTACCAATGGGTAAATACCATTACCAATGCAACAATTGCTACAACTGAAAATATTGAAAACCTGGCACCGGGCGTTTACCGCTTTACTGCTTTTAATACAGTGTATGGTTGTTCGGTTATTTCAAAAGACTATATCGTTCCGCAGGCAATGTTTGATGCGGTACAGGTACAAGGTGTAACTACAAAAGATGCTACCTGTAATACTAACAATGGTAGTATTGTTATTACCGGTTTATCAAAATCTGTAGGCTTGTACCAGTTACGCTGGCTAAAAGACAGTGTAACCACAGTGGCTATTAATACACTTGCCATCAATAATCTGGCACCGGGTATGTATTACCTGTTGGCAACTGATAGTAATGGTTGCTCAAAATCTATTTTTAAAGAAGCTGTAGTGCCTTTACCAATGCCGGTAATGAATGAAACAGCGGTGCAGGTACGTAACGATACCTGTGGTTTTAATACGGGGGCCATTACCAATATTACGGTAAGCAGTGATGTGGCAGTAACCTACCAATGGTATGCCGGCACGCAGTTGGTTGGCAGCTCTCAAAATTTAAGTGGGTTAGGTGCAGGTGCTTATTATTTAAAAATAACAGATGCCCGCGGCTGCGAACTTACAAGCACTACTTATACGGTGCGTAACGATACCAGTTCTCTGCCAGCCCCCAGGTATAACGATGTTGTAATTACACGCTACAGCAATGCATTGCTGCCGGTAAAAAATGCTTTACGGGTGCCGGTAATCTACCAACTTTTTGCAGATGCAGCAGCCACTCAATTAATAGCCAGCAATACAACAGGCAATTTTACAATACCACAGGTTGCCGTTAACACTACGGTTTACTTTAGGGTGGTGGCTGGTGGTTGCTACAGTGCCATAACAATGGCGCAAATAAAAGTGGTGGATGAAACGATTATTGTTATACCCAATGCGTTTTCTCCGAATGGTGATGGCGTTAACGATGAGTGGCGGATAGAAGTTACCGGCCTCTTGTACGTAAACTCATTAAAAGTATTTAACCGCTGGGGGCAGGAGGTTTTAAATACCAAACAAATAACCATTGGTTGGAATGGTAAAAAGAATGGCCAGCCGCTGCCAGTAGGCACCTATTATTATATACTTGATGGTATTGGCGCTTTTAATAAACGGGTATTTCAAAAAGGCGCAGTTACCATTCTTCGCTAAGGTCATAGCATTGTAAAAATGGGTTGATAAAATGCAACAACCCTTCAAGTTTTCCACATTTTTAAGCTTTGGCATAATTTCTGAAAACTAATATCACAGAAACTCAGATAGTTAGCTGTTGTATTTACTACCAACCTTTGGTAAATACGGCAGCACGAAATACGGCGTGTTTTTACCCACTGGGTTTCAGCCAATTAAGCTAATTTGATCTTATTATAAGTTCCCTTAAAAAATCTTTTCTACGGTTTAGGGTTTAGGGGTTAAAAGGGGAGTATTCCTACTCCCCTTCCTTTTAAAAAAGATCAAAGCGTATCCGCTCCCACCCGTTTTTAATCTCTGGTTCTATAAAAAGCCTATTTAAACAGTACCGTCTTATATCCAAACTACGATAAAGCCTGGTTCAGATTTTTTTCTGAAACCATATATATAAAAAGCCCCGTTAACAGCGGGGTTTTTTATTGGGTAGCCGGCAGCGATAACTCTGGTTAAAGAGCCGTTCCGCCTCAAAAGGCGGACACTTGTACAATAGTAGATGAATGGCCCATGGCGTATAGTCAATGGTATTACTATGGACTATTAACTATTGACCATTGACACTCTTCTGTACCACCGCTAAAGCAGGGTGCCACTAAAATGTTTATTTGTATGGTGTAGTACAAGTGTGCGACGCAAGGATGTTGATTAGCATTACCGATGCTGGTTACCAAAAATATCAGCGTACACTAATTAATGCACTTAATGGGTAGCGGAGGTTTCTGTAACTCATCATATCTACTTTAACGCTGCCCACACTAATGGGGCTTTCTATGCGCAGGGGCAGGTGGTTGGCATCATCGCTTACCCATACATTCATTTTTTCGCCTCCTTCAAAGATGGTGCCTTTAATAAGCAGGGGCTTAAACTTAATGGCTTTAAATTTTCCGTACTTGGTTTTAATAGTTTCTTTGCCCAGGTAGCGGATGTAAAGATTATAAGTTTCATTATCTAAAAACATGGCAAAGGGAATTTTATCGCCGGGCTTGAATTTATTAAAATCAATATTACGGGCATAGTAAATAGAACTTAAAACATCCTGTACGCAATTGGGCACTTTAAAAACCCCATCGTTGGTAATGGCGGTATTGGTTTGCTGGTTAAAGGTTACGTTTTCGTATTTTTTATAGCCACCTTCGTATACATTGCGTATAAATTTTTGCGGCAGCAGGGTGGCTGTATCTATATAGGTTTCATACTTGTCTCTTACCTTAAAAAACTTATCGTAGAAGGAATAGGTTTTACCATCGCCGGTAATATGGTAAACCGGTTTGTTGTTTAATTTTTCCTGTGCAATGGTAAAACTGGCTTCTCCGGCAGCTATAAAAACTCCGGCTACGGTGTAGTACACTTTAAAAACAGTGTTTTCTCCGGCCTGAAAAGCGGTGTTGCGGATGCCACAAAATTCATCTCCGGCGCTTAATGAAAAATAGGATAGTAGCAACAGGGTACAAAGCGTTAACTTATTCATTTATCTGAAAAGATTTTTAAGCTTGCAAAAAATATACTGCCAATAATTGCAGGTATTACCAGGTTCATACACCAGATAGCCAGTGTGGCGGCTATTATGCCCACCGTGTTGGTGGTTATCATTCCAAAAACCAATAAACTTACTTTACCTCGTATACCAATTTCTGCCAATGCTATAGTGGGTATAATTGCTAATACAAGATAAACAATGCTTATCATCATACAAGCTACCCCAAAGGGAATGCTGCCTATAAATAACTGCAACAATAAGATAAACTGTATAACGAAAACGATGTACCGCAACAGCGACAAACCCATGACTCTTAACAAAAATCTAACACCAAGGTTTTCTATAACAGCAATGTGTTTTAAAAAATTGTTGCCTCCCGGTATTTTTTCAAGCCATTGCACCAACCAGCTTAACCTGAAATATAAGATGGTTAAGAAAAGTGCCACAGCAATGGTGCCATAGAGCAATACCTGTATCCATAGTTGCTGCACTGCGGAAGATTGAAATAAAGAAGGCTGGTTTAATAATGCCACCAAACCTGCAATGCCGGCTGCTAAGGTTATAATTAACTGACTCAGGCTGCCGGCAATGGTTAGCGATACTGCCTGCCAGCGATGCCCGTCTTTTACATATAACACCCGGCCACCGTATTCCCCTATGCGGTTAGGGGTATTTATTGAAAAGGCCACGCCTGCCAATATAGCCCGCATGGCTTTAAGAAAAGATATTTGCTCTAATGGTTTTAATAAGCTTTGCCATTTAACTGCTTCCAACCCCCAATTAAATACTACCAATGCCAGTGCGGTCCACGCTTTCCAGGCATCAGGGCCTTTAAACGAAGTCCATAAGCGGTTAATGGTACTGCTAAGATTGGGCTGATGAATCAGTTGCTGGTAAATACTCCAGCTCAACCAGAGGAATAATAAAGGGCCTAATCCGTAGTTGACCAGTAATTTGATATTTTTGTTTCTTATCATTAAACAATCAAAAATAGTTTTTTGCCCACCGCACCAAAAATAATTTTAGGTATTGACCCCGGAACTGTAGTAATGGGGTATGGTATTATAGCCGTATACGCAAACCGCATTCAATTGGTTGAAATGAATGTTTTAAAGTTGGGTGCTAAAAAAGATGTATACGAACGCCTGCAGCAGATACACGAAAGAGTTACCCAACTAATACAAGAATACCAGCCCACTCATTTTGCTATTGAAGCTCCTTTTTTTGGTAAAAATGTGCAGAGTATGCTAAAGTTGGGCAGGGCACAGGGTGTGGCAATAGCTGTGGCCATGCAGGCGGGCTTGCCTGTTACAGAATATTCTCCAAAAAAGGTAAAACAATCTGTTACGGGTAACGGTAATGCCGCCAAGGAACAGGTATGGAAAATGCTGCAGCAAACCCTTCATTTAAAAGAAAGCGATATAAAATATTTTGATGCTTCTGATGCGTTGGCGGTGGCGCTATGTCACCATTACCAAACTGCTACTCTATTAAAAACAACCACAAAAAAATTAAAAGGGTGGGATGAGTTTATTAAGCAAAACCCGGGGCGGGTAAAAATTAAATAACTCTCTGCCGCATTCTTTTTAACGGTTTAAAACACACCATATGCGCCACTGCTTATTATTACTGTTTGCCATCTGTTTGCTACAGCAAGCCAGCACTGCTCAAACTGTTTTGCAAAAAGTAAACAGTTATATAAAAACAAATGAACTGTCTTTACTAAAAGAATACCGGGAGTTTGTTGCAATACCCAATGTGTCAACAGACACTGTTAATATACCCCGCAATGCCGCTTTTATTGTAAAAATGTTGGAAAGCATTGGGGTTAAAACTCAGTTATTGGATGGCGTAACACCCGCCGTTAACCCGGTTGTTTTTGGAGAGGTGAAAGTGCCGGGTGCTACAAAAACCATTGCTTTTTATGCGCATTACGATGGGCAACCCGTAAACCCAAAACAATGGGCTGCTGGGTTAGAGCCTTTTAAACCCGTATACTTAACAGCGCCTGTTGAACAAGGAGGCGCCATCATTCATTACAAAGAAGGAGAACCTGTAAATAGCAGCTGGCGTTTAAGTGGGCGGGGTGCAGCAGACGATAAAGCGGGAGTTATGACTATTGTAAAAGCATATGAAGCGCTCATAAAAAACAGCGTTCACTTAAAGCATAATATTAAATTCTTTTTTGAAGGAGAAGAGGAAGTGGGCTCTATACATCTGGGTGAGATATTTGTAAAGCATAAAGACAAGTTAGCAGCAGACATCTGGATTATATCAGACGGGCCAAGGCATGTATCCGGTAAAAAATTAATTCAGTTTGGGGTGCGTGGAGATGTGAATATGGATCTTACTGTGTATGGCCCCAAACGCCCGTTGCATAGTGGCAATTACGGCAATTGGGCGCCAAACCCCGCACAGCTAATGGTGCAGCTGCTGGCCAGCATGAAAGACGAAAATGGTAACGTACTTATTAAAGGATTTTATGATGATGTAATTGCCTTAAGTGCTTCTGAAAAAGAAGCGCTGGCTAAAATACCCAATATTGAAGCGGCTTTAAAAACAGAATTGGGTATTGCAAGACCCGATGGAGCCGGAAAAAGTTTTTATGAATTATTGCTGCTGCCCACTCTAAACATTAATGGTATACAAAGCGCCAATGCGGGTAAGCTGGCTGCAAACATTATACCTACCAAGGCAGAAGCTACATTAGATTTAAGATTGGTGGCTGGTAACGATGTAAACCGCCAGGTAGAAAAAGTAAAAGCACATATTCTTTCAAAAGGCTATTATATTATTGACCGGGAGCCAACAGATGCAGAACGCCAGCAATATGCACGCATCATTAAAATAACACAGGGCAGCGGTTACAAAGCACAACGCACCCCTTTAGATTTGCCAGAAGCACAATCGGTAATTAAAGCCATTCAGTCAACGGTAGATTACCCGGTTATACTATCTCTTAGTGCTGGTGGCAGTCTGCCTCTTTTTTTGTTTGAGCAACATTTGAACGCAAAAGTGCTTACGGTGCCCGTAGTAAACTACGATAATAACCAGCATGCAGAAAACGAAAATGTACGCATTGATTATTTGTGGGAAGGCATCAACACTATGGCCGCCATTATGTTAATGGATTAATGCTGCCAATAATTTTTCCTGGGCTGCTTTTAATGCTTCTGGTGTTGGTTTTAATTTAGGGCGGGTAAAATTCAAATCATCTGCACTGTTTATTGGCACCAGGTGCAGGTGTGCATGCGGCACTTCTAAACCAATAGCGGCAATACCCACTCTTTTGCAATGAAATGATTTTTCTATTGCTTTTGCAATGGGTTGGGCAAATACCATCATCTCTTGCAAAAGGGATGCTGGTATGTCAAAAAATTTGTCTATTTCCTGTTTGGGCACCACCAATGTATGCCCCTCGCAAAGCGGCATAATATCCATAAAAGCATAGAAGTGCTGGTTCTCTGCAATTTTGTATGAAGGTATTTCCTGTGCAATTATTTTTGAAAAAATGCTGCTCATAGTTTTACGTTATTGGCATGAAATTATAAAGAGCCTTCTATTAAATAAAATAAAATTGCCGGGCTAAACACCCGGCAATTTTATGGCATTGAAAATTTATTATGCAGAAATATTCTCAATTTTAAATTTAAGTGTGCCGGCAGGTGCTTGTACTTCTGCCACATCGCCAACGGCTTTGCCAAGCAAGCCTTTACCAATGGGTGAGGTTACAGAAATTTTACCGGCTTTTAAGTCAGCTTCTTTTTCACTTACAATTTGATAAGTAACCTGCTTTTTGGTGGCCAGGTTGGTTAAAGTAACCTTTGTAAGTATGCTCACTTTACTGGTGTCAATAGTAGTGGTATCTACAATGCGGGCATTGGCAAGGTCGCTTTCCATTTTTTTAATACGGGCTTCCAGCAAACCTTGTGCTTCTTTAGCGGCATCGTACTCTGCATTTTCTTTTAAATCTCCTTTTTCGCGGGCTTCTGCAATAGCTCTTGAAGCTGCTGGGCGTTCCACCCCTTTCATACGCTGTAATTCGGCTTTCATCAGCTCCAGCGTTTCTTTGGTAACATATAAAACGTCACTCATAAAACCTCCTTTGTTTAGTAAACAGAAAAAAAGAACAACGCTCATGGCTGTTACCCCTTAAGCGTTGCACTTACTGCAAATATAGGAAGTTTTTTTAAGGCAAAAGCAATGGGTTTGTTATGGACTTTTTTGCCCTGTTGGGCAGTTGTTGCGTCGCACACTTGTACGGTTGTGGGTTATTGGGCCATGGTTTATAGTTAATAGTATTGTTATGTACTATTAAGTATTGCTCATATACCTGCTTCAGTACACGTGTGCGACGCAAGAATGCCCGGTACTGTTGTTGGTGCTGACTAACCAATAAAAAACCCCGCAAACTGCGGGGCCTTTTTTTATAGTTGGTTTTTACTGCATTATTTGCTTACTATTAATTTGGTTGTTTGCTTGTAACCATCTGCAAACGCCACTTCTACAATGTATTCTCCGGTGGCCAGGTTTCTTACGTCAATAGCGGTTACGCTATTAGCGGTGTTATTTTTTTGCTGGGCCACTAATAAACCATTGCGGTTGTAAACTTTAATGGTGTAGGTGCTGGCGCCATCATTTTCAACCAACAGGTTGGCGGTGGCTACGGCAGGGTTAGGAAAAATGCTGATTTTATTACGGCTGGCGGTAAGGCGGGTAGCACGTGTCATAGAGTATTCTGTATTACCATCAGCATCTGCTATGCGCAGGCGGTAATAGTTAACGCCTTTAGAAGGGTTATTGTCTGTATGTTGATAGGCTTTTTGGATAGATGAAGTGGTGGCGGCTTTTAGCATGGCAATATCCTGCCAGTTGATGCCATCAGTACTTCTTTCAATATAAAATGCAGTGGTGTTTACCTCTTGTAAAGTGTTCCAGCTAATGGCTACTTTATTACCGGCAGGTATTGCTTTAAAATCGTTTAAAACGGCAGGTAATACGCCCAGCAAAAATCCGTCAAAACCATCTGCTGTGGCGGCAATGGTTTGAGCGCCACTGGCATGTCTCGATGCATTGATATTAATTGCATTTGAACCTGCCTGATTACGTGCCTTTATCACACTGTTCATTAATATACGGGTAGGGTTGCCACTATTACCGTTGTTAAGTGTTAAGCCATTACCACTGGTGGTTGCACTTAATGAAATAGCCACACTTGGTTGTGTAAAATTCATTTCAACACCGCCATTTAATGTCATTTCTCCACTACCTATTACTTTAATTACCAGATTGGTAAAAGTAATAGTCATGTCTGCTGTAACAGTAATATCTGCATTACCCCCATTAATAATTAAAAGGTCTCCGCTGGTAACATCGGTGCTGGGGTTAATAACGCTGGCGGGGTTGGTGCTCCAGTTTGCTTTATTGGTCCATAGGCTGCTGTTGCCTAAGGTAGGCCAGTTCTGATCGCCTTTAGCCCAATATAAAGTTCGTGTGGTGGTTTGTGCCATTGCGGTAATAGCGCAGATAGCCACAAATAGAGATAAGTAAAGCTTTTTCATTGCAGTAAATTTTATGATGATTAAATGAAAACAAGGTCATTTAGCTCATCACAGGCATAAAGGAATTTTCAGCATTAGTTATAATGCGGCGGACAGGTAGTGTTTAATGCAGCTAATTCAAGCGGAAGTATTGTGATTTAGACTTGGGGGGAGTTTGAAAGAGTAGTAGGTCAACGCAGTAAAAGTAAAGAAGCCTAACGAAAAATGCAATAGGTGTAAGAAAAAAACAAATCATAAAGTAACTGTAATCAAGTTTACCATACCATTAAATACAAACCTCACTTAACAATTTAATAATAATGGGAAGAGTTTTGGAAGGGATAGCCTGTTAATTTTGCGTAAACATTTACCTGCATGGATTTGTCGAAAAAAAAGATACTGATTGCTGATGATGAAGAGGATATACTGGAAATTGTGCAATACAATCTGCAGCAGGAAGGCTATGAAGTAGTGACTGCTAAAAACGGAGATGAAGCCTTAACCAAGGCTAAATTGGTAAAACCCGATCTGGTGATTTTAGATATCATGATGCCTAAAAGAAATGGGGTGGAAGTTTGCCAGATCATGCGTTCGCAACCACAGTTTAAAGATACCCTGGTAATTTTTTTAACCGCATTAAGCGATGAAACCAACCAGGTAAAGGGTTTTGATACCGGGGCCGATGACTATATTACAAAACCCATTAGCACCAAATTGCTGGTAAGCCGCGTAAATGCATTGTTTCGCAGGTTGCAAAAAACACCAGAAGAAGGTGGCCCGGGCCTGCTGGAGTTTGAGAACCTGGTAATAGATGCCCAGCAGTATGTGGTTAAGGTAAATAATAATGAAGTGGTGCTGGCTAAAAAAGAATTTGAATTATTGCATATGCTGGCCTCCCGCCCCGGCCGCGTTTTTCTGCGCAATGAAATATTAAACCAGGTTTGGGGTAATAATGTAATTGTGGGCGACCGTACCATTGATGTGCATATCCGCAAAATTCGCCAGAAGCTCAATATGGATTGCATACATACCGTTAAGGGTGTAGGGTATAAATTTCTTGGTTAGTACCCGTGCTTGCCACCTGTATCTGCTACAAATTGTAACTTGCAAGTATGGCCCTTAATTTTAAAAATTTATCTCCCCGGCAGGTAGCTGCTATTAATGCATTTTCTATTTCATTGCTGGTAGCAATTGCCAATTACCTTTTTATAAAAAAGTGGTTGGTGGCGGCAATAACTTTTGCAGTGCTGTTTTTAATTGCTTACTCGCTTATTTTGTTTTTTCTGCAGCAGTTTATCTATCGCCGCATCAAACTTATTTATAAGTTTATTTACCAAACCAAGGCCAGCAAAAAAGAAGAAATGTATTACAAATACATTTTACCTAAAAAGGGCATAGATGATGTAAGTGAAGATGTAGAGCGCTGGGCCGAACAAAGAAAAGCAGAAATAGAAATACTGCAGCAAAATGAAGCCTACCGCAAAGAGTTTTTACAAAACCTGGCGCATGAATTTAAAACCCCCATTTTTGCCATACGCGGTTATATAGATACTTTACTGGATGGCGCCATGGAGCAACCTGAAATACGTAAAAAGTTTTTAGGCAATGCCAGCAAGAATATAGATCGGTTGGTAAACCTGGTAAGCGACCTGGATGAAATTTCAACCCTGGAAAGTGGCGAGCAATTATTGTATAAGCAAAACTTTATTATACAAGATTTAATTAATGAAGTATTTGAATCACTCTCCCTCAAAATATCCAGCCGGCAGATTAAAACCGATATTAAAAAAGGATGTGAAGCCCCCATTACCGTGTTTGCCGATAAAGAAAAAGTACGCCAGGTAATTATAAACCTGGTGGCCAATGCATTTAAATATGGCAAGCCCGGTGGCGAAATTATTGCCAGTATTTACAAAACAGATGTAGATACCGTACTCATTGAAATTAGCGATAATGGCATTGGTATAGAGGAAGAACACCTGCCCCGCATTTTTGAACGGTTTTACAGAACCGATACCGCACGCAGCCGCGATAAAGGAGGTACAGGCCTGGGTCTTGCCATTTGTAAACACATTATAGAAGCCCATGCACAAACCATGCATGTGCGCAGCAAGCCCGATGTGGGCACCACCATTGGCTTTACATTAGAAGGAAGAAGAGATTAGGAAGCCGGCAACAGTAACTCCGGTTAAGCAGCCGTTGCGTCGCAATACGTTCATCGGTACAATACGCATGAAGCATTTTTTTTACAAACCACTCACCAACTCCTCTGCCAGTCCAAAGCTAAGCGTCATGCCCGCCCCTCCCAATGCATTAATCACATACACACCCGGCTCCGGCGAAAAAAAGATTTCCGTGTCTCCGCCTGTATGCTTTGCATAAATACCATTCCAGCTTTGTTGCAACTGCCAGTTTTTAAACTGTGCAAACTGTTTCAGGTATTTAATTATTAGCTGGTTAATAAAGTCGTTATCAAAAGGGTAGTGGGTGGATCCATATTCATGAGAGTCTCCAATGGTTAACTCTCCCAAACCGTTTTGCGCAACCATTACATGAATGCCCCAATCTAAATAATCAGCCATAGTATGTTCATACCGCTCTTTTAGTTGCGTTAGCGAAGGGGCTTCAGAAAAACTTTTATAATGAATGAGTGAAAGGCCACCGCAAAGGGCCGGTCCAATGCGCCAATCATTGGGTTGCGGCCCAAGGCGCATCATTTGCAATTTGCATTTGGTTATGGGCCACGCTGCATACGCTTCCGGGTACAAGGTTTCAAAATCGGCACCGCTGCAAACAAAAATAAGGTCGGCTTCATATTCCTCCTCATTACCCACATAGGCAAATCCATCGCTTATATAGCTCACGCATTTATCCCAATAAAACTGAATGTTATATTGTTCTTGCAGCAAGGCGGGTATTGTTTCAATAGCCTGCCGCGGATCTACAATTAATTCTGTACTGCTGTAAAGCCCGGCGCTTAAACCATCTGCCACCACTGCATCTGTTTTTTGCAATACATCGCTGGCAGAAAGTAAGGTTACCGGTCTTTCTTTTTTAAAACTTTCATACAATTCTACCAGCACTTCTTTTTCATCAGCATAATAAGCCAGATGCAAACTGCCGGCTTCTTCGTGCCATATATTGCCGCGGTTGCACAACTCTTTCCAGATGCTGCGGCTGCGCATGGCTCTATCGTATAATTTACCTCCGGGCTGGCCAATGGGCCACACCATTCCAAAATTTCTTATTGAGGCACCAACAGCTTTTGAATTGCGTTCAAATACTTTAACGCTGTATCCTTTTAAAGCCAGTGCTCTTGCGGTGGCCAGGCCCACAATGCCGGCGCCAATTACTATTGCAGAAGGTTGTTGCATATTATTGTTTAATTGGTAACGGCAGATGAACTGAGCGTAGCAACGATGCTTAACCGGAGTTACTGCTGCTGGTTATCCAAAAAATTTATGATTGTAATGTGCGATGCTTTTTATTAAAATACAGTAACGATAAAACGGTGCCTGTAATTCCAATAACTGAAAATACAATAACACCATTACTGTAAAAAGCAGACCAGTTTAAGTTTATCTTAAGTATTTCTTTTGTTACCATAATGGCCACGCTGCCCAGGTAGCCCCAAGCATCGGCTATATAAATTAAGAAACCAACATTGCCGGCAATTTTAAAACTGGCAATAAAGCGTTCAAAAAAAATGCAATTGAATGGAATGTATGCCATGTATAAACCCAACCCGGTTAACTGCATCCAGGCGGCGCCGCTTAACTGGTTACTTATAAAAAGGGCCGAGCTGATGCCCGCTACTAAAAAACCTGTGGTAATAACAATATGTGCAATGCGAAAGGCAAGGATGTTTTTTCTGATGAGCACCAACCCGCTCATTATGGCCAATACAATAATGGAGGTGATGGTTTCTGTTTGTGTGAAGATGGCTGGTTTTTTTCCGTAGCCCAGCTCGTTCCACATATTGGTCATAAAATTATCGCGTATATCACGCATAATGGTAAGAAACAAATAGGTGATGGTAACCAGTAATAAGCCCCAGCCAAATTGCTGCAGTAATTGCTGCCGGCTGGCTTTGTTCATGGGTTGGCGAATGGTTCTTTCGCTGATATCTGCAGCATCGGGCGGCGGAATTTTTTCAAGCAAAAACAGCAGGCCTATTAATGGAAGGCAAAAGACTGCACCGGTGGCAAAACCAATCCAGGCATCGGGTAGCTGTAATAAATCTCTCAGCCAAACGGCAACAGAGCGGGTAAAGCCACCGGCAAAAATAAAACTAACGGCAAGGGCAGACCCAATAAAATCTGTAGCCCTTCTGCCTTCTATATAACTAAAAACAATGCCCCACATAAAGCCCAGCATAAAACCATTTACCAATAAAAACGGAATGCCCCAAGGCGCCGGTACTATGGCAAAAAATAGCAAGGCCAGCCAGGCTGTGCCTATTAACACCGCACTGGTTTTCCAGCGGCCCATACGCTTTAACTCTGCAATAAACCGTATACCATAAAACTTGCTGAGCATATAACCCACCACCTGGCTTATTACCAACAGGGTTTGATACGGAATGCCCCCAAAAGAAATGCCTTCAAAAGTGGCAACCGTAAACGGTTTTCTATATGCATAAATTGATGCATAGGTAAGAAATGCCACCAGTGCTGCATACAGTGCGGCGCCTAATTGCCGGCCGGTAAATTGCTGTTTTGTATTCACGCTTCTAAAATTAAGGAAGCTGCGGGTTCTAAGGAATCAATAATATAATCAGGTGAGTAAGGTACTAATTCCTGCCGGGTATAAGCGCCGGTGGTAACACTAATTACTTTACCGCATTCGCTGTTTCTTCCTTCCAGCACATCCACTTCTGTATCGCCCACTTTGGCAACTGCAGCAGGGTTGTTTATATTCAATTGCTGCATCAATGTTTTAATCATATACGGGTGCGGTCTTCCTTCTGGTACTTCATCGCTGGATATTACTGCATCAATAATAGTTTCATTCCACTGCAGTTTTTTTAAAATGGCAGTAGTAATTACTTTACTAAAACCTGTGTTTAATGCCACTTTAATGCCTTGTTGGCGTAATGCCGTAAAAGTGCTTAATGCGTATGGCAGGGGTGCCAGTGTTTCATCATGGTTGTAAAAATCAACCATGCGGTTGGTAAAATTTTCGTGTATCTGTTCAATAAGGGCTGCATTATTTTCTAATACCCCGGCGTGGTATTGTTGCAATAACATTTTAATAGCATCTATTTTACGCCAGCCCATTACTTTATTAATAGCATCATCCGGTATCTGAATATTAAAATCTGCACAGGCGTTTGCAAAGGCTTCTTTAACATTGCCGGCATCTTTAACAGTAGTGCCGGCTATATCAAAAACAACTAGTTGAATGGGTATCATTTTTTTGGTATTGAGCAGCGGTACTGCTATGTAACTTTAGTTGCGTCGCACTCTTCAGCAGCATCACAACAGTAAGCAGTTGCTGGCGGTTATTTATTTTGTTTAATAAGATAGTGGGTTAGTAATTGTTCATAATGGGTTACATCCTGCAATGGCATTCCCTCTATTTTTGCGGCTTCATCCCAACGGCGCATGGTAATCATCAGGTTGAACAGTTCATCGTTTTCAAAAGCTATCGCTTCGGCTTCATTCATGCGTCCGCCCTGGTATGCTAATGTTTGCTTACTGGCTTCAGACAGCGACTCGTAATAACCGGGTTCTTTTAATGTAAGATATCTTTTTGCAGCAACATGGCTGCTCACCAGTTTGCATAATCTGTCTGTAAAGCCTTTTTCTTTTAAATACAGGGCACCAATTTCTTCATGGTCTTTAATGCCCCATCCATCCATATGATTGTTTGCGGCTGCGGCTTCACAAATATGCCCTATATCGTGCAGGAAGGCAGCAAGTACCACTTCGTCATCATAGCCCTGCTGCCGGGCAAGCATTGCGGCCTGCAGCATGTGTTCTGTTTGGCTAAGTTTTTCGCCGGCATATTCTTTGCCGCCATGTTGCTGGTAAAGCATTATTATTTCTGCTGCAATTGCAGCAGCCTTTTGTTTTTCCATTTTTAACTGATGAATATGTTTGCGGTTAACCAAAAACTACGGCCATACCCGTTAATACCACTGCCATGGGTGCGATAGTCTTTATTAAAAATATTTTGCAAGCCGGTTTGTAACTGCAACCAGTTCCATTGATATCCTCCGTATATATTAATCAGGTTCCAGCCGGGTGTGCCGCCAACCGGTATGCGGTTATCGTCTTTATCACCTTGTGCCAGCCGGGTTTGTTTAGAGGCAAAGAGTGCTTCAACCGCTATGTTTACATTTTTTTGCTGATAGCTGCTTAACAGCCGACCATTTAATGGTGGTATTCTTCTCAATGGCTCTTTACGGGTAAGATTTTGTCCGTAGGTATAGGCCAGTGCTCCGTTAAAGTGCCAGTGCTGGTGTGGTTGCCACAACAGGCTTGCTTCGGCACCGCGTATCAATGCTTTTTCTATATTTTCTTTACTGTAAACAGGATATCCATTGATTACTTCATTACCTTTTCTTACACGGGCAATAAGGTTGGATAGGTTCATATAAAAAAAGCTAAGCCCGGCGGTAACCTGTTTGCATCTTAGTTTATAACCTATTTCATAATTATCTGTTTTTTCAGGCGAAAGATTGGCCGTTGGTAGCTCGTACCTGAAATCTACAATGCCCAGTGTGCCCATATCATCAATATTAGGCGCCCGGTAACCACTGTTATATGCAGCATATATAAAATGATTGTGGTGCAACTGGTAATTGATACCTGCATTTGCCACTAATGCAGCCGGGTTTAGTTTTACATTACCCAGCGTGGTATCGTTAACACGAATAGTAAATGCATTGTAGCGGATGCCTCCAGTGACAGTAAACTTATTATAAGTAAACTGGTGCAGCGAGTAAACGGAATAATTGCCATAGCCCGACGCATCAGGATACAAACCTCTTTTAGAAATGTTGCTGCCATTTGTAATATCGTTTCTGCTACTGTAAACTTTATCGTGATACAATTCAATACCCGACTGTGCGGTCCAGCTTTTTGCAAACCTGCTGTTAACTGCGGCCTGTAAGCCAAGCGTGTTTACCTTATCTTCTTCTCTGCGAAACAGGGTACTGCCATTTTTCTGGCTGTTTCTTCCTTCTTTGTTGTGCTGGTGAGATAAGGTAATTTCAATGCTTTGCAACCAGGCATGCCGGGTACCGGTGCTGATGCGGGCATAATTCAGCAGCCGCTGCTGCGGGTCCATTTCGTTGATAGCAAAATTTTCAAGCACTACTTTATGATAAACGGGTACGTTTTTTTGCTGCAGCCATTGTGAAGCTAAGACTACGGTGGTTTGTGGGTTTAGTTTGAACTTCCATTTCATATCGGCAGCCATTTCTTTATAACCACTGGGTGTTTGTTTACCTGTGCTATCGCCTCCAATAATTGCCCCAAAGCGGCGAAGGGTAAGGCCGCCCATAAAAGCTGTTTTATGACTGCTGTATTGTAAGGTGTTCCGCAAGGTTCTTTCCATATCCCCGTTCATATATCTGGCGATACTGTTAAGCGAGTATTGATTGCCATTGGTGCTGAATGCGGGGCTGTTGCTGATGACTTGTATAACACCCCCCAGCGCATCGGAACCGTATTGTACGCTGCCAGTACCATGAGCCACTTCAATTTTTTCTATACTATACGCATCAATAGTATTTAAGTATTGATTGGGGCCATACCGAAAGGTGGCATTGTTTAAACGGATACCATCAACCAGTAACAAGGTTTGGTTGCCGGTTAAACCACGCACAAAAGGAGAACCGCCACCATGATTGGTTTTTTGCACCCACACCCCATTAATGGCCATTAAAGCCTCTGGTGTGGTGCGGGGCTGGTACCTGTTTATATGTTTACGATTGATACTGCTTACCAAGGCGGCAACTTTTTTTTCTGATTGCCATTGCCTTTGTGCCGTTACCACCACCGTATCCAACAATTGCTGCGTTTGTTTTTGCTGTGCGGTTGCTAAAACAAACGATGTGCAGGCAAATGCAGTTAGTTTAATTTTTAGATGCAGCATCTTTTATTTGAATGTTATAAGGTGTAATTATCATTACTATTCAAATATATTGTAGATATGTGTTGCCACCGGGTGATTTGTGATGAAATTGAGATTAAGAAATTTGGCAATAGTTGCTGCGAGTTGCTTTTGATACAGTTGCATGGGTTCTTTTACCTCACCTTTTGCTAGGATACCCGGGCCAATTACGGCCAGCCATATTTCATGGGCATCTGCAATTTTTGATCCGTGATGTTTCCATTGCTCTTTAACAATATCTCCACGGCCATGATCGCAGGTAATGAGCAGAGTGGTATTATTTTTATAGGCGGGCATGGATTGCAGGGTATTCCATAAATCTGCTATCATTTTATCTTGTGCATGGGCACTGCCAATATACTGATCGTACATGCCGGCATGGGCAAAATCATCGGTTTCATCAAAAGCTATATACAGTACTTTGGGTTGGTAGGCTTTGAGGTATTCACGGGCGGCCATATAAGTAATAATATCGGGTCGTACACCAATGGGGGTGGTAGTTAAAAACTGCATATCGTTCAGCAGTTTTAATTGCGGCTGATTGAATGCAATGGTATCAATATCTGCATTTACATAAATGCCGCTACGCGGTTCGTTTAAAATATATGGAAATACATCCCATGTTGTGAATGCTGCTACTTTACCAGTGTAGTTTTTTTGCTTATTAATAAACTCCAGCACGTTTTCGTTTTTATTATAGATTTTGTCATTAGAGTTTACTGCAGTATCGGGGTAGCCGGTAAAAATTTCATTATAGCCCGGATAAGAAAACCAGTAAGGGTTTGCATTGTCTACATTATTATTAAATGCACGGTTGCCGTATAACTGGCCTTGTTGTGCAATGGTGCTCCATAAAAATGGGAACAATTTTTTTCGCCGTTCTGTTTCTGTGGCTGCCCAGAATTTATCATGAAGTCCTTTTCTGTCGTGGTTGTAAACAGAGTCGTTCATCAATGTTTCGTCAATGCCTTTAAAAATTTCCTGCCAGCGCATACCATCTAGTGTAACAATTACCACGTTGCCTTTTTGTGCATTTGCTGCAGTGATGGTGAAGGCTATGAACAGCAGTGTAATTATTGAATACTTCATAACTGTTTAATTAATGTTTGGTGTTGAAGGGTGCGACGCAAGGATGCCGACCGGAGCAGTGCGGCTGGTTTACAAACACCCTTTTTAAAGTTACGTGCAGTGTTTAAAAAAGAGACGAAACTAAAGTAGTTCCGTCTCTTTGCCTGTAAGCTGCCGGTTTACAGAAGTACTTACTTAATTACCCACATATCTGCATTGATATCATCGTTGCCATTGTATTGGCGTTGCAATGCCTGATTTAAATTTTGACCATTGGTGGTTCTTTCTGTGCCGGGATATTGAAAGCGTTTGGGTATTAAGCCGCTGTTACCGGTGCCGGGGCCGCCTTTTGCAAAAGATGGAACAGCGGTTCTGCGGTAGTTATAATACGCTTCGTAACCAGAATGCATGAAAAAGGCCAGGTATTTTTGTTTTAAAACCTGCTCTAAACCTGCAGCAGTGTTGCCTGCATATTTAACGGCGGGTTGATTGTAATAATCGTTAAAGAGGAAGGTTACTTTATAATTAATATAGTCTCCGCTTTCTGTTACTTTACCGCCTGCTTTTAAATAATAAAAATCGTTGACTCCTTCTTTAATACCATAGAAAGCGATGGAAGCCTGGATGCCTTTTTTGTACCAGTCTTCCGCATCGCCACTAATCCAGCCACGGTTAATGGCTTCTGCAATGTTGAAACACATTTCAGGATAGCCAATAAGAATTCCGTTTTCTGCAGTATATGTGTTGTAGTATCTTTTTCTGCCATAGAAAGAATATACACCGGGTACAAAGCCTGCCCCATTATCAAGGCCAGCTTTTGATGACATATCTGCTAAATCTTCAGCGGGGCTGGCACCTACATAAGCATTAAAATCGCCGGGTAGTAAACCTGCTTTTAATTTAGAACCGGCTGGTTCTGCTACTGCAAATGTGCGGGGGTCTTTTAATGCCGTTAATAAACCTAAGTGGGTTGATGACATGTTATAGCGGGTGGCATCAAAACCATAGTTATCCGGATTTACAGGATATTTATTAAAAGGATTGATATAAACAAACTGCAGGTTATCTGCCATATCATTAAAAATGGGATACTTGGTTTTATTAGCCAGTATATTGTTGAAGTTTGTTTTAATAGCTAAATCTGTATCTGCTTCTTTTTTGCTTAGGGTCACCAGTACTCTTAAGCGGAAGGTGTTTACAGCTTTTTGCCATTTGCGCAGGTCGTTGTTATAGTAGAAGTCGCCCAGTAATGAATTATCTGCATTGCTGATGAGCTGCGATAAATCGGTATTTGCTTCTTCCAACCATTTGCCAATTTGAATAAAGATGTCTTTTTGTGTATCATAAACTGGGGTTAAAGATTCTGTACCTTTCAACGCTTCTTTCATTGGTAAATCGCCCACACGCATGGTCATTTCATAAAATAAATAGGCACGAAAAAATTTACCCAGTGCTGCATATGGGTTAACGGTTTTGGCGCCCCCACGTATAGCTTCTTCTTCCATCTTTATTACATTTTTTAAAGTAATGTAGTAAAGTGTCGCACCGGTCCAGTTATACTCCTGGTTGCCATAATAATTATAGTTGCAGCAGGCGTACTGGTTCCAGCGGTGTTCTATACCCCATGGGCGCTGATTAATGCTGACTTCTATACCGTTTAACGCCAGCGATGCCGGAACGTTTACAGGACGGTTAGGATCGGTTTCAAGATCATCAAACTTTTTTTGGCAACTGGTGGCAGCTACAATTGTAAGCGCCAGGAGCATTAGCAGTTTATTTTTCATAATTCTTTTTTTATGGTGTTTAGAATACCAGGTTAATATTGAAGCCAAATCTTTTTACCGTAGGTGATTGCAAGCTGCTGGATGTTTGGCTGCCGGCATACTGGTCTATATCCACATCTTTATTTTTCTTGTCTGTGAAGTAGAAAAGGTTTCTTCCTACAAAAGAAATGGTGGCGTTTTTAATAAATGTTTTTTCTAAAACCTTTGAAGGAATGGCATAGCCAAATGTAATTTCCCTGATTTTTGAAAAGGTCTTACTCATCAGGTTTCCTTCTGCGGTTGAGTAATAACGGCTGATATAATCTTGCAGATAGGTTTTAACCGTGTTGGGAGCAAAGGTTAAGTCTTTATAGTTGGTAATGCGGCCGGTTACGGCATCGTACTTTGGCGTACCGCTGGTAATTACAACCCCTTCTCCTACCCATGATTTTACATCTTTATAATCCTGGTAGCGGGCATCTCCCATAGCACCCTGAACAGTTTCTATGTGGCGGCCTCCACGGAAAGTTTGGCGGCGTATATAATTTTCCATGGTACCACCAACGCGTCCGTCTATCTGAATGGTAAGGTTAAATCCTTTATAACGGAATTTATTGGTTAAGCCCCATACCCAATCTGGGTTGCCATAACCCAAAATTTGGTTTTTGGGATAACGTAATGGACGGCCACCTGCATCATTAATAATTTGTCCGTCGGGTGTGCGAACAAAAGCCTGTCCCTGATAAATATCCAAACGATCTCCTTTTTTTACAAACAGGTCTCCAACCTGTATAGAGTCTGCAGGTAATTCAGCATAAGTTTGTTTATATGTACTCCAGTTAAATAAAACATCCCATTGAAAGCCCGATTTTGTTGTGATGGGGTTTCCGCTTAATGCCAGCTCAACACCATTGGTTTTGTATTTTGCAGCGTTTATAAATAAAGCGGTGTAACCGGTTGTTTGAGAAATAGGGTTACGGAAGATCTGAGGTCCGTCTATATAACTGAAATAAACCGCATCTAGCGCAATTTTGTTTTTCAGAAAACGAATATCAAATCCAGCTTCATAATTGGTACGTGCAGCGGTGGCAATATCATCATACAAATTGTCTGTATAATAAGCTGCGGTGGTATTGTTATAATCTAAACGGGTATTATAAACTTTGCTTACCAGATTGTAAGTAGGCCCGTCGTACGAAGTGCTGTATGGGGCACCATATCCAATAGGATACGAAGCTGGCCCGATATATGCCTGTGTGCCGCCATCTCTTACATTGGCAAAAGAGCCTTTTAATTTTAAGAATGAAATAGCTTGTGGCAGTTTTACATAATCAGACACCACAGTGCTGACAGCTACTGATGGGTAGGTGCCGGGCTTAGAACCGGGGATGGCTGATGATTTATCGGTACGTACGGTAGCACTCAGGTTTACGTAGTTTTTATAAGAAATATCTGCAGATGCATACGCACTTAACACCAGTAACTCAGATTCAAAGCTGGCTGCTTTAATTGGGTTACGTGAGTTGGAAAAATTATAAACACCGGGTACATTTAAATAATCGGTAGAAGTGAAATTTGAATTAAAACGCATGTTACGAATGTTACCACCTACCATAGCATTCACACTCCAGTCTTTCAGAAATGTTTTTTTATAACGGGCCAGTAACTCAGTATTGTTTTCAAATAGTTTGCGCAGGTCTTCCCGATAGTCTCCACGGGCTTCTTCGCGGCCATAAGAGGTGGCAGAGAAAGGAAATTTCTCGGTGCGTAATAAATCATAACTGGTTACAGAAGCACGCCCTAAAATTTCAAGGTCTTTAATGGGTTTGTAGCTTAAAGAAGTGTACCCATAAAAATCATTTTTGTAGTGACTGCGCAACCATTCTTTGGTTAAAAACCATGGGTTATTATAACGCTGATACTCTGCATAAATCTGTTGCACCCCTTCTTTACCGGGCTGCCAGTAATTGCGCATATCATCTATGTTCCAATCTGCGCCTCCCCAGATGATGATATTATATATCATACTGTTGGGGCCATATTGTACATCGGGTACGTTGGGCGTAAACTGGCGGTTAAAGTTTACATTGGCTTCAAAGCGAAGTTTGTCTGAAAAGTTATGACCCACAGCAGTATTAAAGTTTACACTGTTTAACTGTGTATTGGGCACAATGCCTTTTTGATAGGTATGCGTTAAAGAAAAACGTAAATCCGATTTTTCTGTGCTTGATGAAACCGCAATATTGTTGGTGGTTAACATACCGGTTTGTATAAAACGTTTCAGGTTGTCTTTACCACGGGCTACCCAAGGTGTGGGTTTGCGCAGGCCGGTTACAGGGTCCAGTGGACTGTCGTACTGGGCAATCAACTGTCCTTCAAACTTGGGCCCCCAAACATCATAATCACCATCATTTAAACCACCACCGCGGCCATCTACAAATGAGTAGCGGCCATGGTCGCCAGGGCCATACTCATCCTGCACTTTTGGTATGGCTACAAAACCACTTTCAAACATGGTGCTGCTGTTAAACTCTACAGAATAGCCTCTTTTATCGCGGCTGCCTTTTTTGGTATTAATAATAATGGCACCGTTAATGGCACGGTTGCCGTATAATGCGGCGGCTGTAGGCCCTTTTAAAACAGTGTAACTTTCAATATCATCGGGGCTAATATTCCAGGTGTCTGAATTAATGGGTACACCATCTACTACAAAAAAGTTTAGGCTGTTACCACGCAGTAATACCTGCGGGCGACCTAAAATTTCTGCAGAAGTACCTACTGATAAACCAGCTACTTTACCAACAAGACCATTAATGGCATTGGGCTCTCTGGCTTTTACAAGGTCGGCACCTTTTACTTCTTGTGTAGAGTAACCAATACGCTTGGCATCTTTTTTAATGCCCAGTGCCGTTACCACCACTTCATTTAAATTTTTAGAATCTGGCGCAAGGCTGATGATGCCAATGCCATTAGCTACCGTAATTTGGGTTTGCATATAACCCACAGAAGATATTTGCAATACATCCTCTTCTTTAGCAGTGATAGCAAAGCGGCCGGTAGCATCGCTAACGGTTTGCCTGCCACTGGCAACCACTTTAATGGTGGCGCCTGCTATGGGTTGTTGATTATCGTTGGCTACAATACGACCATTGATGGTGCGCTGTGCCAGGCAGACTATGTTAATAGTCAAAAAAACAAGTACCCCAACGGCCCTTGTTAATACAGATGTTTTCTTCATTTGCAGTTTGTTTTAGCATTTTACTTGCTGCAAATGTGAAAGCCCCCTGTAATGAAAATGTTACTGCACTATTACCAAAAAATTAAGGTTACAGAAAACTGCTAAAAACGCAGTAATCGTTTCGCAAAGTGTGAATGAATTATTACTTAATTGTAATGTTATTATTACCGGTATCTGAAATGGCGGGCATTGCAGTGTAGTTGCAGGGTGCGACGCAACCAATGCCGGGCTTTGTACCCGTGCTGACAAAAAAATTATTCTTTTACTTCAGGAGCGAAGGATTGAAAAACATCTTCTTCACGATCTTCATTCCACTCTATAATAAAATTATTTCTTCCTTCGCCGGTAATAATACTCATGTAGCGCATTTGTATCAGCTCCAGCAGCGATAAGAAAAAGAAGATGGCGTGTATGCGGTTTTCGCAGGTGTCAAATATTTTTTCAAAGGCCAGAGTTTTTTGTTCTTTTACGCGGGTAAGCATTTCTTCGCGACTGCCCTCCATCGTATAATTATAACGTACCACGGTGTGTACGGGCCGGTTGTTTTTATCGTACAGGCGTTGCATTACTTTTTCAAAAGTCTTCATCAGCTTAAATAAAGTAATGGCTTGTATCTCCGTGCCTTCTCCGGCTTCTTCACCCACGCTGGATAATTCTTTTTGCAGGTTGCCACGCTTCACCATCAGCATACGGGTGGCTTCCAGCTCGGCCATTTGTACGGCCGCTTCTTTATATTTTTTGTATTCTAAAATTTTATCAATCAGTTCCTGGCGGGGGTCAATTTCATTGCCTTGTGCATCCAGCTCTTTGCGGGGCAATAACATTTTTGCCTTAATGCGCATCAGGGTAGATATAAATAAAATAAACTCGCTGCTCAGTTCTATGTTTAGTTTTTCCTGAGAGTGTATATAATCTAAAAAGTCGGTTATAATTCTTGTAATCGGAATATTGTAAATATCCAATTCATCTCTTTCAATAAAAAAAAGCAACAGGTCAAACGGACCTTCAAACTGTGGTAACTTAATTTGATATGATGCGGGTTGGCTCACAATTTTTTATTTTGGTAATCAGCAATGGTAATTCTTTTCGGCCCCGGTTGCGTCGCACCCTTCAGCGGCAGTGCTTTTGGCAACAAAGCATATAAAAAACAAACGTCTCAACTTAATTGGTTGAGACGTTGGCAAACCTACATTAAAATAAGGTGTTATTGAAATTTGCGGGCTGGCTGGCAGTAAATTGTACATAAAATGTGTACATAAACAGCCGGCTGCCGCAGGCTTAAAATTTAGCAGCAAAACCCACCCCCAGCAAAGAACGCATTTGCGTGGCCGGAGAGGTTTTTTTAGGACCAAATTGACGGATATCATCATCGTAAATTATATCAAAATTATAAGTAACGTTCAGCCACTTATTAACTTTCATAGCTATAATGTTGGTCCAAAGTACATCCACTTTTTCGGGGTGTGCTTCTTTAGAAGCAGTTGGTTTACCCGGTACCGCGGCCTTCAGGTAATTTGAGTAAAGGTCTAAACGGCTTTGGTAGGTAACATTTTTAAATACTTCTTTTTTAAAGTTGGCAGAAATAAAACCACCCACTTGTGCAGTTACCTGCTGGCGTGGGTTTACACCATAGGTTTGTGCCAGCGGTGTTTCTACAAAACCATCAGAAGGATCAACGCCGCCCTGGAAATAATAACTATATGGGTTATTGGTAACAATAATCCAACGGGCCGAAACGGGTGATACAAATACACTGAAATAAGAAGTAGGCTTCCAGGTAACACCGGGCGCAATGGTTAAATAAGCCGGTGCAAAAAGACCAGAAATTCTTTTTTGCAGGCCTTTACCACGGTAGTCATAATTAAAACCATCTGTAAACTGTGTACGGAAGTTAACCAAACCAGAAAGGTCTATTTTGGGTTTTAATGCATAACCATAGCGGCTTAAAAGATCAATGCGGTCATCCGTTTTTCTTACCCCCTGGCTGGTGGTGTTAACCATGGCATAACTAAAATCCAGGCTATTGGCCCAGCTGTGTTTACCCCATTGCTTATTGGCATATAGGTTCATAAAAGCCGCGGTTGAAAATGAGAATTTTTCAGCACCTGCAGCCCAGTTACGGCTACCACCCTGTGCAAGGTTTAAAGAAAATAAACCGCCTTTTTGCCAGCCTTTTTTATTAGGATCAGCAGCTTTGATTTCTTTTGCCGCAGTTGTTTGTATTTCTTTCAAATTGCTGTCCTGTGCTTTTGCATTAACCAGGCAGGTAGCTGAAATAGCTACGAGTAAGAATTTTCTCATATTCTGTTGAGTATTTGGTTTAATTAAAATCACCATTCCAGCCGGGCGGCGGGAATGGTGACAAATATAGCCTTAAAATTTTTATTTCTTCAACGCATCGCGTATTTCACGTAAAAGGGTAATGTCTTCCGGGGTTGGGGCGGGTGCCTCATCCTGTTTTTTCTTCATTTTATTGATGCCTTTAACCATGAGGAATAATACAAAGGCCACAAAAATAAATTTAATTACAGCTGCCAAAAATTTACCATACTTAACTGAGCCCATGGCCAGTTTATCAATATCCACCACACCTGCAGCTTCTAAGGCAGGGGTTAATAACAGCGGCGTAATAACATCATCTACCAAAGAAGAAACGATGCTGCCAAAAGCACCACCAATAATAACGGCAACTGCCAGTTCAATTACGTTGCCTTTAATGGCAAACTCTTTAAATTCTTTAAGCATACCCATAATAGTAAGTTTTGTTGGTTTTAAATTGGTTCTTTAAATATAAAGAAAAGCACTTATGAGTCGGTTTAAGACAATATTAAGTTGTCAACACCACCAATTATTTTTTTAAGCCGGGGTATTGCATGTTCAAAGATTGCAGGCAATCTCTTAACTGTTTTGCAACAAGATATTCTTTGTACCAGTTTTGATCGGACGGAATAATATGCCAAGGTGTTTGGGTACATTTGTTAAAACAGTCTTCATACATATCCATATAAATGTCCCATAGTTTGGCTTCCTCAAAATCTTTTTCATTGTACTTCCATTGTTTTGCGGGGTCGTGTATGCGTTCCTTCAAACGCTCTTGTTGTTCTTCTGGTGAAATGTGGAGGTAGAATTTTAATACCTGTGTATTGCCGTGTGTGGTTAGTAAATCTTCAAAACAATTAATGGCTTTTATTCTTTTTTCTGCAGTGGCATCATCGCACCATTTATGCACACGGGTAATTAAAATATCCTCATAATGGCTGCGGTTAAATACCTGTATCATGCCTTTTGCCGGGGCATGCTGGTGTATGCGCCATAAAAAATCATGACTCAATTCTTCTTCTGTTGGGGCTTTGTATGATTTTACGGTAACACCCTGTGGATTTAATTTACCCAGCACATTGCGTATAAGACCATCTTTACCGCTGGCATCCATGCCCTGTATTACTACCAGTAAGGCATGTTTATTTTCTGCATACAACAGGTTTTGCAGTTCGCTCAATTCTTCAACAATGGCTGCGGTGGTTTCTTTTATTTCTTTTTTATCAAACTCTTTAGGGGCCCGGGTGCTTATTTTTTTAAGAGACACAGTATCCATTTTTTTGGTTTTACCTAAGATAAAAATTATTTCTTTTAAACACGGAAAATGCCACATTTGCATTCTATGGCTCAAAAACCTGTTTCTTTTTTTAGCTGGCTATTATTTATTATACTTTCTGTTATTTGGGGCAGCTCTTTCATATTAATGAAACTGGGCTTGTATGATGCCAATGGTAAAGCGGTATTAAGTGCTTACCAGGTAGCGGCGTTGCGCATGCTGGCTGCGGGGCTTTGTTTATTGCCTTTTGTTGTAAAAGCCATTCGTGAAATACCGCGGGAAAAATTAAAATTTATTGTGCTATCCGGGTTACTGGGTAGTTTTTTTCCAGCTTTTCTTTTTTGTATTGCAGAAACTAAAATTGATAGTGCATTAGCCGGATCGTTGAATGCGCTTACACCAATCTTTGTAATTCTTATTGGTGTTTTTGTATACCATACCAAAGTCTCCAGAAATAATATTATTGGGGTTGCCATTGCGCTGGCAGGTTGTTTTTTACTGCTGCTTGCAAAATACAATGGTAGCGGAGGTAATTGGTTGTATACCGGGTATGTTATTATTGCCACTGTTTTATACGGTATTAATGTAAACGTGGTTAAAAACCGACTGCAGCAGGTGGGCTCAATTAATATAGCAACCATTGCTTTTGTATCATTAATTATTCCGGCTTTACTGGTCTTATTTTTTACCGGCTATTTTCAACTGCCTCTGGGCAATATAGTATATATAAAAGCTACCGGTGCCAGTGCTTTGTTGGGGGCTGCAGGTACGGCTATTGCTTCTGTATTATTTTATATGCTGGTTAAAAGAGCCGGCGCTTTGTTTGGCAGCATGGTAACCTATGGTATACCTTTTATTGCCATATTGTGGGGAATGTATTATGGCGAAACCGTTACAATGCCGCAGTTAGTAAGCCTTGCCATTATTTTAGCAGGGGTATACATTGCCAATAAATAAAAAACCGGCGTTTCCGCCGGCTGTTATTTTAAATGGCCATTATTTCTTTTTCTTTTGTGGCCAGGTGTTTATCTACCAGAGCAATGTATTTATCGGTTATCTGCTGCGCATCTTTTTCGGCGTCTTTTACAGCATCTTCACTTACACCTTCTTTCTGCAACTTTTTAATATGTTCAATAGCATCGCGGCGTATGTTACGGATGGCTACTTTAGAATGCTCACCTTCTCCGTTGGCTTTTTTTACCAGTTCTTTTCTGCGTTCTTCTGTAAGCGGAGGTAAATATAGGCGTATCAGTGCGCCATCGTTTTGCGGGGTGATGCCAATATTGGATGCCATGATGGCTCTTTCTATGGGTTGCAGCATATTTTTTTCCCAGGGCTGTATAGATAGAGTGCGGGCATCTAAAACAGATATATTACCAACCTGGTTAATAGGAGTGGGGTTACCGTAATAATCTACCACAATACCGTCTAACATATTTGGGTTGGCTTTTCCGGCTCTTATTTTTACCAGTTCTGTTTCCAGGTGGCCGATGGCTTTTTTCATACCATCTTCTGTTTGGGCTATTATTTTTTCTACTGTATCTGACATATGTATGAAATTATGAAGCTGCAAATCTAATAAACCTGTGCAAATAATAAAGAGCCCTTTTGTTAGAAGCTGGCTAATGAAACAGGAACGTTTACATGGCTGCACATGGTGCTGCCGATGAACTGAGCGTAGCAAGGATGTTGCCCTGTTTGTTGCAGCTGGTTACAACAAATTATTTCTGCTCTAAAACAGCATCTTTAGTGAGCGGAACAATTTTAGAACTGCTTTCCGGTGCGGCATTGGTGGTGGCCACAAAAAGACGGGTTCTTTTGCGGGTATAATAAAGACCGCTGATGCCTGTAAAAAATACCGTAAACAAACCCAGTATTAACCAGGTGCAACCCACACTACGCAAAGCGTATGCGGTTACAATTAATGCCAGATTTGCACCAACCAGAGTTAGGGTAATGGTGCGGTGGCTAAGGCCTTTATCAATTAAAAGGTGGTGTATGTGGTTTCTATCGGGGCTAAAAGGAGAACGGCGGTGAAAAATGCGTATGGCAAATACCCGCAGCGTATCCATTAAAGGAATGAGTAAGATGGTAAAACCTATGGCGGGTGAGGCCGCTACCGGTACGGCTACATCGGGGCTGCCGGCCACATTTATAAATTTAATAACCAGTATGGCATGTATAAGGCCTAATAATAGTGAGCCGGTATCTCCCATAAAAATTTTTGCAGGCTGAAAATTAAAAATTAAAAAGGCTATTAAGCTGCCCGATAATGCAAAGGCCATCACTGCATAGGGCATCATATTTACAGCACTGAAGTAAAAGCCAAAAACAAGCGAAGCCATCAGGGCCAGCGAACCAGCCAATCCATCCACCCCATCAATAAGGTTGAAAGAATTAATAATTACAATAACGGTGAGGTAGGTAAAAATTAAACTGAACATTGGCGGCAGATCTCCCTGCATACCTAAAAAGCCGTGCATACTGTGTATTTGAATACCTCCTTTATACACTATTAAAAATGCGGCCATTACCTGGCCAATAAACTTTTTAATGGGAGAAATATCCAGTATATCATCTTTTAATCCTAAAAAGAAGATAACAAAGGCTGCAGCAAAAAAGTATTGAATTTCCGGCGAGCCGGCAAAGGGAATGATAACCAGACAGCTTAAAATGAAACCTGCAAATATGCCCAAACCACCCAATGAGGGGATGGGTTTGTTGTGAATTTTACGGGCATCTGGTATATCAAACAACTTTTTGTTCTCAGCTACTGTAACAATTACGGGAATAGCCAGGAAACAAATGAAAAACGCAATAGACAAAGACAGTAAAATATCAAACATTTGCTAGGTTTTGGTCTTCTTATTGTTTGTTTTTACTCCTAACCAGCTTCCAAACGGCTGCAAGATAGGTGATGTTTCTCATATTACGAGAACAAAGCCACCATGGTTGGAGGGTATTTTACAGAAACGGTTCTGATAATAAATTAGTGTAAAAGTTTAATGGCATTTTAGGGCAACCGTTTATTTTTTCTTTTAGCTTTGCCGCCGTTCAAAAAAACTTTTATGTCAAATCTTTCTGCAATTGCCAGCCAAATAAGACGGGATATTGTACGCATGGTGCATGGTGTAGCCAGTGGCCACCCCGGTGGTTCTTTGGGCTGTACCGATTATTTTGCCGCTTTATTTTTTAAAGTAATGAAGCATAATCCCAGTTTTAATATGAATGCCACAGATGAAGATGTATTTGTGCTTTCAAACGGGCATATTTCGCCGGTATATTATTCCACCCTGGCCCGCAGCGGTTATTTTGATGTAAAAGAGCTGGGTACTTTCAGAAAATTAAACACACGCCTGCAGGGGCATCCTGCCACGCATGAGCATTTACCCGGCATCCGTATTGCCTCGGGTTCACTGGGGCAGGGCATGAGCGTGGCCATTGGTGCCGCATTGACCAAAAAATTAAACGGAGAAAAAAATATTGTATACAGCTTGCACGGAGATGGAGAGTTGCAAGAGGGGCAAATATGGGAAGCAGTAATGTTTGCCGCACACCATAAAGTAGATAACCTCATTTCTACCATAGACTGGAATGGCCAGCAAATTGACGGCCCTACAAAAAAAGTAATGAACCTGGGCGATCTGGCAGCCAAGTTTAAAGCATTTGACTGGGAAGTATTGCACCTGGATAATGGAAATGATACCGATGAAGTGGTGGCTGCTTTAGAAAAAGCAAAAGGCATGACTGGTAACGGTAAACCCATTGTAATACTTATGAAAACTGCTATGGGTAAAGGGGTAGATTTTATGGAAGGCAGCCATGAGTGGCACGGCATTGCACCCAACGATGAGCAATTGCAAAAAGCATTGGCGCAGTTGCCAGAAACATTAGGAGACTATTAATAATAAAATATATTATCGTTAAAAAAAAGACCAGCCATGCTGGTCTTTTTTTTATTGTGTAGCCGGCATTGGTG
>JANRMC010000027.1:0-30287 GCA_033761915.1 Flavihumibacter sp. | reverse complement strand
GAAGAAAAACTGGGTGTAATTGTTTTAACCAATACAGACCAGAACTCTTTTTATGAAGCATTGAAGTGGGAGATTGTAGATGCCTACCTCGGTAATAAATACCGTAACTATAGTAATGTGTATCATAGTTATTTTAAGGCGCAGGATAAAGAACAGCAAACCGCTATCAATACCTGGAAAGATTCAGCCGCGCTAAAACTGCCACAACACTTACCAATAAAAGCGTATACCGGCACGTACAGCAATCCTGTTTACGGCACCATGCAGGTGGTAGAAGAAGCGGGTGAATTGAGAATGAAATTTGAGCATCACCTGGACACTTATGCTGTTTTGCAAAGCCTGGGCAATAACCGTTTTTATGCAAGGTTTACTGACCCATTATTAGGTAAAGCGGTATTTCCGTTTACAGTTGCTGCTGGTAAAGTAACCGGTGTAACCGTTAAAGTGGCCGACTTTATTGAATACAATCCCTACGAGTTTACAAAAATTAAGTAATGCGTTTAATAATAATAGCACTGCTGTTTCCGGTTGTGTTAACGGCACAACCTTTTACAGCTGCAGAAAAACAACAATGGCAACAACAGGCTAACCGGGTTACTATTATAAGAGATAACTGGGGCATTGCACATATTTACGGAAAAACGGATGCAGATGCAGTTTTTGGTTTGCTGTATGCCCAATGCGAAGATGATTTTAAACGTGTTGAGCTGAACTATATAGAAAAGCTGGGCCGGATGGCAGAAATAAAGGGTGAAGCTGCTTTGTACAGCGATTTATACATTCGCCTGCTGATAGACTCTGCAGACGCAGTGAAAGATTATAATAACGCACCGCAATGGTTTAAACGTTTACTGAATGCGTATGCAGATGGCATTAATTATTACCTTTTTAAAAACCCGCAGGTGCAGCCATTGCTGTTAAAGCGGTTTAAACCCTGGTTTCCTTTATTGTGGACTGATGGCAGTATAGGTGCTATTAATACGGCAGACATAACAGTGGGTGATGTAAAAGCGTTTTATGAAAACCCGCAACCTATGGCAAATACGGCACCTGCCTTTGTTAAAGAAACTGCAGATGGTTCTAATGGCTTTGCATTTGCGCCGTCAGTAACAGAAAAGGGTCAAGCTATTTTATACATTAACCCGCATACCAGTTTTTACTTCAGGCCAGAGATACATATTAACAGCGAAGAAGGTTTAAACAGTTATGGTGCCGTAACATGGGGGCAGTTTTTTATTTACCAGGGCTTTAATGAACACTGCGGCTGGATGCATACCAGCAGCAATGCAGATGTGGCGGATGTGTATGTTGAAAAAATTAGTAAACAGAACAATCAATATTATTATCTCTACAACAATAAACAACAGCCGGTAACCACAAAAAAAATTAAGCTTGCTTATAAAAATACGGCTGGGGCTCTGGTGCAAAAGCAGGTAACGGCTTTTTATACACATCACGGTCCGGTAATGGGATTGCGCAATGGCCAGTGGGCCACCGTAAAATCGTACAACCGCTCAATGAACGGGTTACTGCAAAGTTGGTTGCGTAATAAAGCTACCAGTTTTGAAGGGTATAAAAAAGTAATGGACTTGCGGGGCAACACCTCTAACAATACGGTGTATGCAGATAGTGAAGGCAATATTGCGTACTGGCATGGTAACTATATGCCTGTAAGAGATACTACCATTAATTGGGCCTTACCGGTAGATGGTACTAACAGTGCCACTGAATGGAAAGGGCTACATACTGTAAATGAAACAGTGCATATTTACAACCCGGCAAATGGTTGGTTACAAAATTGTAACTCCACACCGTTTACAGCCGCTGGCGCAAACAGCCCATTAAGAAATGCATATCCTGCGTATATGGCGCCCGATGGAGAAAACTTCAGAGGTATTAATGCCGTACGTATTTTAAGCAGTGAGAAAAATTACACCGTAGATAAAGTAATTGCTGCAGGATATAACCGCTACCTGCCTGCCTTTGAAGTATTGGTGCCGGCTTTGCAAAAAGCTTTTGCAACCATTGCAAAAGAAGATAGTTTGTATGCAACACTGGTTGAACCGGTAGCAACCCTTGCTATTTGGAATTTTGAATGCAATGAAAATTCAGTAGCCACCACATTAGCTGTGGAGTGGGCCGAACGTATGAGCCGCAGCATACAACAGGTATATATTAACCAGGGAGAAACCGACCAGGTACAAAAAACAAAGCAGTTTGCAGCTACTGCAACACCACAGCAATTACTGCAGCCTTTAAAAGAAACAGTAACCACACTTCAAAAAAAATTTAGCAGCTGGCAAGTGCCTTGGGGACAGTTAAACCGTTACCAACGCTTAACCGGTAATGTATCAGAAACTTACGATGATGCACAGCCCAGCCTGCCGGTTGGTTTTGCAGCATCTGTATGGGGTTGCCTGCCTTCTTTTGTAAGTAGCTATATGCCCGGCACTCAAAAACGCTACGGTATTAGTGGCAACAGTTTTGTATGCGTGGTAGAGTTTGGCAAAAAAATAAAAGCAAAAACTGTATTGGCAGGTGGTGTTAACAGCGTGCCTGCTGCAAAGGCTTTTAGCAATCAGGCTTATACACAAGGCCTATTTAAAGACATTTTGTTTTACAAAGAAGAGGTGTTGCGCAGCGCTGCAAAAACCTATAAACCCGGAGAGTAATTAGTTTTGGTACCGGCATTTGTACTCTGGGCAACATCGTTGCTCGTTGCAAACCCCGAGTAGATTTGTGCAATGCTATCGGGGCACCAGTTAACAGCAATACCAACATAAACAAATTAGCAGAACTTACAGGCAGTAGTTAAAATCTGCTGTAACTTTAATTATCACATTCAACCCAAGTACGTATATGAAAAAATCTAACCGAAGAGAATTTATAGCCACCACAGCTATTGCAGGGGCCGCCGCTGCCAGTCCGGCAATGGCCAGCAGTTTGCAGGCAGGAAAAAAACAATTATTGCACCATGTGTTTTTCTGGCTTAAAAATCCGGATTCTTTAGAAGACAGAAACAAATTGGTTGAAGGCTTAAGAACATTAGCTGGAATAGAAACTATAAAAGCATTGCATATTGGCGTATTGGCCAGCACAGAAAAAAGAGAGGTGGTAGATACCAGCTGGCAGGTTTCTGAATTGATGTTTTTTGATGATACGGCCGGTCAAAAAGTTTATCAGGACCACCCTATACACCAGGCATTTGTAAAAAACTACAGCCATTTATGGAGCAAGGTGGTGGTGTACGATGCGATGGATGTTTAACCGTATAAAAATAATTTAAAGGCAGGTGCTGGTAAGCCCTGCCTTTTTTATTTATTGTTTACAGCTTACGTGTGCGACGCAACGATGCTGCCATGAAATACAGTAGTTGGTAACAAAATATTTATCTTGCCTTACATTATTAAACTTGTTTTATGGATGAACTTACTCTAGGAATTGGAACCCGGTTGCAACATACCCAGTATGGCCCCGGTGTTATTGTGGGTGTAAAATATGCTACTTATCTTATTTCTTTTATTAATGCCGGTATTAAAGAAATTGATAAAACAGATGCACAACTGGATGAAATTATTGCTGAAAATGTAACAGCTGAAATTGAAACACATAGCGAAGTGGAACAATCTTTATTAAAAATTTTAAGATTGTGGGGTGGTATTACAGAAAAAGTGCCGTTGGGCGATAAATGGATTGGAGGAACTGTTTTAATACAACCGGCCGATAAGAGTTTAAAGCCAAAGGAAATTGCTATTGACGATTTTTTTCATAAAGTGGTAATGCTGAGAGATCGTTTGCGGGTGCTGGAGCAAAATATAAATAGCCATAAAAAGTTGAGCGATGAAGACAAGGTAAATCTGCAGCAATACATTACACGCTGCTACGGAAGCTTAACCACGTTTAATGTATTGTTTAAAAACAAAGAGCAGTGGTTTGTGGGCGATAAAAGCAGTAAAGAAGATTAAATAAAAATGCGATTGCCGTAATTATAATTATCTCTGAACTCTTTTGGTGTGCACCCTTTTTTCTTTTTAAAAAGGCGGTTAAAGTTAGAAATATTATTAAATCCACAGTTATAAGCCACTTCTGCCACAGACTGGGTGGTATCTATTAAAAGCCGCGAAGCATGGCCTAATCGTAATTCTAATAAGCTATCAATAAATGTGATGCCTGTTCTGGCTTTAAAAAACCGGCTGAAGGAAACGGTACCCATATTAACCAATTTGGCCACTTCATTGAGGGTTACGTTTTTGTGATAGTTCATATTCATATACTCAAACGCTTTATCAATACGGCGGCTGTTATAAGAAAGCATAACGTTGCTGAAAGTGGCATCAGAAAGCGTGTGCATATTTCTTGAAACAGAAAGGTCGTGCAGAATAGAAAAGAGCTCTAATACTGAATCGAACCCTTGTTTTTGAGTGAGTGTAATTAAACGCGGGGTTATTTGCTCGGTTGTCTGTCGGGAAAATAAAATACCCTTCGAGGCCCGCTCAAACATACTGCGTATAAAACTAAGCTGGTTGCGGCGCAGCATTTTATCGTCCAGCAAATCTTTATGAAACTGGATGGTGATTTCTTTAATTTCTTTACTCTGGCATTTATGTGTTTGCCAAACATGAGGTAGGTTAGAGCCTACTAAAACCAGTTCCAGGTCTTCTATTTCTCCTATATGATCTCCAATAACCCTTTTTACACCTTTTGCATTCATTATAAAGTTTAGTTCCAGTTCCTCGTGGTAATGCAGAGGAAAATCAAAGTCGGATTTAACTCTCGAAAAAATGGTAAAACAGTCACTACTGGTAAGGGGGGTTATCTCCCGTAAAATATTCTTGTGCATGATAGCGAGCCTTAAGCGTTAATATTATTGATAGCAAGTTAAAAAAGTATTATCTGATTGTAACTAATATTTTATTTTAAAGCACAGAAAATGTCTTCAGACAAGGTTTTTGCGGAAATAATCGCTCTCTTTTATGAATAAAGTATAAATTTTAGATAAAATAGTATTAGTTGTACATCCTATGTCAAAATACTTTTGGCTAAACAACCAATTGCTATATGAGATATGTACGTCTTACCCGGACATGCACATTACTGTTTGTGTTTGTCCTTTCGTCCCTCTTAGCTGCAGCTCAGAATAAAACAATTTCTGGAATAGTTTCTGACCAAACAGGAACACCGCTGGCTAAAGCTACTATTAGTGTAAAAGGTGGAAAAGCGGCCACTGTTACAGATGCCAACGGTGCTTTTAAAATTACCGTTCCGGAAAAAGCCACTACTATAATAGTTTCTTATGTGGGTGCAAAACCCAAAGAAATAAGCGTGGCTGATAAAACCAATGTTATTGTTAGCATTGATGTTACAGATACCAAACTGAGTGAGGTGGTGGTGATAGGTTATGGAACCAGCCGCCGGGCGGAAGTTTCATCGGCTATTTCTTCAGTTAAAGCAAAAGACCTTAAAGATATGCCGGTTGCAGGCATTGATCAGGCACTGCAAGGTAAGGTAGCAGGTGTTACTGTTATGAATAATAGTGGCCAGCCGGGAGGTGGGGTTTCTATTAAAGTGCGTGGTGTAACCACCATTAATTCAAACGACCCGCTGATTGTAATTGATGGGGTGGTTTTTAACAGTAATACAAAATCAAATGCTGGCTATGCTGGTTTAGGAGGTTCAGATGGACAAACTGGCAACAGCTTTTTAGCAACACTAAACCCCAACGATATTGAGTCTATTGACATTTTAAAAGATGCATCTGCGCAAGCCATTTACGGTTCACAGGCGGCTAACGGTGTAATATTAATTACCACTAAAAAGGGAAAGGCCGGAGAAGGAAAAATAAGTTACGATGTGTATTACGGTCAACAGCAGGTTAGCAGAAAATTAGACTTGATGAATTTGCAGGAATTTGCAAAATATCAAAATGCGGTGGCGCCATTATTGGGTCTAACCCCCAGCGCTGAATTTAGCGACCCATCCGTATTAGGGCCCGGAACAGACTGGCAGGATGCGATGTTCAGAAACGGAGCTATGCAAAGCCACCAGTTGAGTTTTTCAGGTGGTAAGGATAAAACAAGCTATTATATTTCTGCCAACTATTTTAATCAAACCGGAATTTTAATTGGGTCTGATTTTAAAAGATATTCCACCCGCTTCAGTTTGGATCATCAGTTAAAAAATTGGATTAAAGTTGGGGTAAGTGCCAATGCTTCCAGAAGCATTCAGAATGTAACATTGGCTGATGCGGCGGAAGGAACTATTTGGTGGGGTGCTGTTCAAAGCCCTTTAATTCCGGTAAAAAATCTGGATGGTACATGGGGTGGTGGTCAAACCATCAGCGGTTTTCAGTATGGACAAGATAACCCAATTGCAAGAAGCAATTATCGTGGAAACGTATCTACCAGCTCTCAAATATTCGGCAATATTTATGCAGAACTGGAATTTATGAAAGGGCTTTCTCTTAGAAATGAATTTGCATATTCATTAAGCCTATACAATAACCAGGCATTTCAGCGATCTGGTAATATTGGTAATACCAGCTTGAGAAGTCAGTTGTTTGATTACAGGGGCAACGGTTATTACTATGCCGTAAGAAATTACCTGAACTATAATAAGAATATTGGTAAGCATACCATTACCGGAACACTGGGTCATGAAGCACAATACAATTATTGGGAAAGTATTGGTGCTAAAAAAGTAGATCTGCAAAATAATATACTTGACTTAAATGCCGGAAGCAGCGACCGTACCACGTGGGAGTTGGGTGGTGGTAAAAATGATGGATCTATTGAATCTTATTTTGCACGTGGCAGTTATACATATGATAACCGCTATGCATTAACACTAAGCTTCAGAAGAGATGCCTCTTCTAAATTTTTCGGAAAAAATAAATGGGGAGGTTTTCCCGGCGCTTCATTTGCATGGACAGTTACCAACGAAAGTTTTGCAGAAAAAATTAGTAAAGTGGTTAATTACCTGAAAGTGCGTGTGGCATATGGCGCAGTGGGCAATCAGAATTTACCCGGTGGTGCACCAAACCCACCCTATACTTCTGTGGTAAGTTTCTGGCCTGGTCCTGTGGGCTTTGGTAATTCAAATTATTTGTATGGGGTTTCAAATCCAAACTTAACGTGGGAAACCGTGGTAACAAAGAACGCCGGTATTGATGCATCGTTCCTGAATGGTAAAATAGATTTAACAGTAGATGTTTATAAAAAGACAACCACTGATATGCTGATTATTGGTACCGGCCCCCGTTTAATTGGTGTGGGAGACCAATGGGATGATTTGAAAGGACCGGTTATTAATGTTGGACAAATGTCAAATACCGGTATTGATTTAAGCATAACCAGTAATAATATAAAAAACAAGAATTTCTCCTGGAAAACCAATTATATTTTCTCTCATTTCAAAAACAAACTGGATCAACTTGCTGCTTCAACCGCTGCGTTAACCGGCAAACTGTATTATGATAATTATACTGTTTCTTTTACAAAACCGGGTTATGCGGTGGGTTCGTTTTTCGGACTTGTAACAGATGGCTTATTCAGAAGTATGAGTGATTTGAATAACAGTTTACCTCAGTTTGGGTATTCAGTAGATCAAACACATACCTGGTTGGGAGATGTAAGATTTAAGGATGTAAATGGACCGAATGGAAAATCAGATGGTGTAATTGATGCTAATGATATCACATTTATAGGAAGTCCATTGCCTAAGTTTACGTATGGTATCACCAACTCATTCACCTATAAAAACTTTGATTTTTCATTCTTTTTACAAGGAAGTTATGGGTCTAAAATTTTCAACTTTCTGCGCTGGCAACTAGAAAAAATGGATAATCCCTTTTATAACCAGTTAAGATCTGTTATGGATCGTTATACTGATACGAATACCGGTGGTCGTTTACCTCGTTTTACAAATACCAATGTTAACAACGTTTACATGTCAGACAGGTATGTTGAGAGCGGTTCTTACTTACGTATTCAAAACCTCAGTTTTGGTTACAGGCTTCCATCACAATGGTTAAGTAAAGCCAAGATTACATCAGCACGCCTGTATGTATCTGTACAAAACCTGCACACATTTACAAAGTATACAGGATACGATCCTGAAATTGGAGCCTTTAATAATAATATCCGCCTTATGAATGTGGATGCAGGTCATTACCCCAATCCACGCACCGTAACCATTGGAGCAAATATTGAACTATAATACTGTTTAGACTATAAAACACTTCTAATATGAAGAATAAAATATTATTAGCCGCTTTTCTTTTAATAGCAGGGTTTCTTTCTTGTAAGAAAACATTTACAGAAAGAGCTGCATTGGATAGCACAACCCTGGACAATTACTACAACACACCCGAAGAGGTAAGAGGTTTAACAAGTACTTTGTATGGGTTACCATGGTCTGGTTACGAGAACCGGGCAATGGATGCCATTGGAGATGTAATGGCCGGAAATGAATATACCGGTGGCAATGATGATCCTCCGTTTACAAATTTTTCTTATGCCGCTACTTCGGTAAGGATTGCCGATGCCTGGAAGGTGTTCTACAAAATTGGTGGATGGACCAGTGAGTATGTAAATGCATTAGAATTAAAAAAATCAAAAGGAGGCAATGCTGCTTTTATAGATCCTGCTATAGCCGAATGCCATTTCTTTAAAGGCGTAGTCTATTTCTATATTGCCCGTATTTGGGGAGATGCCCCTATTGTAAATGATCCGGGGGGCACTATTCTTTCCGGAAATTTTAATATTCCAAGATATTATAAGGCGCATGTTTTACGATTTGCATTGGAAGAATTAAAAAAAGCCGAGGCTGGCCTTCCTGAAACCGACATACCCGGCCGTGTAACAAAGTATGCAGCAAAAGGAATGATGGCAAAACTGTATTTATACCGTAAAGATTATGACAGCGCAAGAGTAAAAGCCTTGGAGGTAATCAATTCAGGAAAATATGATCTGATGTCTGATTATGCAGGCATGTTCAATTCCAGCAGTAATAATAATAACAAAGAATCGATGTTTGCCATACAACATCAGTTAACGGGTAACCCGTGGGGGTCTGGTAATCAAAAAAATCCAGACAGAGGTCCGTCTAACTTGCAAACTTCAGAAGCAAGCATGTGGGAGTTATATGCACCAAGTATGGATGTAAAATCGGCTTTTGAATCTGGAGACACCAGAAGAAAGGGCTCTATAATGGAACATGGTTGGACGTATTCTCAATGGAAGCCTAAAAATGCAAATGCGGCATATAATGCATTCATGGCTTCTGGCTATAAATATGACACACTGCAACCAACAGCAGATGGAGGCCAGAAAAACGCTACAAGATCAAATATTGCAAAATATGTGGTTGGCCCCGGTTCTGCATTTGGTGGAGAAGCTGTTTTAGGAATGAATAGCGGTATTAATACCATGATTTTGCGTTATGCAGATGTGCTGCTGATTTATGCAGAAGCTGTTTTAGGCAGCAGTGCTTCAACAGCAGATGCATCTGCCTTAAATGCTTTTAATAAAATACGTTCAAGAGCCGGGTTGGCAACCAAAACTTCTATTACATTAAGCGATATACTGAAAGAACGAAGAGCTGAATTTGCTTTTGAAGGTGATTACTGGTTTGATATACAACGTCAGGGTTTTGCCAAAGCAAAACAAATTATAGAAGCGCAAAACCGTGGTACAGCAGAAAGCCCATTGTATGTAACCTTTAATGAAAGTTATATGCATTTGCCCATACCGGCCGGAGAAATATTACAAGATCCGGCATTAGCAAAACCTGCAGTTCCTTATTATTAACAGCGAAAAAATTTAGAAATGAAACACACTCAAATATATAATTTTCTCAAAGCGGCATTGCTGATTTGTATAATTTCTGTACAACTGATTGCCTGTAAAAAAGATAAAGATGGAAGCCCGGATATGGCCACGGGTAGCATGTCTTCTGGTACTATTACACCGGGGTCTGCTGCGGGCGGAGAAGTAATTACATTAAAAGGTACCGGCATCGGGCAAATAAGATCCATTGTTTTTGATAAAAACAATGTACCCGCTTCGTTCATTCCAACTTTAAACACAGAGTCTAACCTTGTTTTCAGAGTGCCGGATACAGCATTTGGAGGTCCTCAAAAAATACTATTTACAAACAGTGCCGGAAAAACACTGGCTGTTGATTTTTCCGTTATTGCATTACCTAACATCGCTACTGCATTCCCCACCGATTTTGAAGCAGGTACTACAGTAACAATAACTGGTAATAATTTAGACGATGTAACAAAAGTAATTTTAGAAGGCACTACCGATGCGGCCACCATTGTTAGCAAAACAAGAAAGCAATTGGTTATAACAATGCCATCCACAACAGCAGACAGAGCAAAATTAAAAATAACAAATGCATCTGGAGACCGCGTAACAGATATGGAATTTGTGAATGTAACAAAAGCGCTAACCGTGTTTACTGAGCAACTGGATAATGGATTTCAGGACTGGGGCTGGGGTGGTGCATACGCTGCTTCTGCAGACAATAAAATTACAGGTACCAAAGCATTAAAAGCTGCTTATGATGAAGCAGGTTCTTGGGGCGGTATGCAGTTAGGAAACGGAGGTTCAATAAATATTACTGGCTATAAATATTTTTCTTTCTGGGTTAAAGGGGCTGATATTGATAAAAATGTTCAGTTCTGGCTCAATTGGGGAAACCAAAAAGTAATTACTGTGCCGGCAAATAAGTGGACGTATTTCCGTTATGAACTGGCTACTGCTTACCCGGGTGTAACTTCTGTAAATAATGTTACATTTCAAATTGTTGAGTCTGGTAAAACATTCTATTTCGATAATATAATGTTCTTTAAGTAAGAAGCTGCTTCCATATATTTTATACGGGCAGCAGTATTTCATAGCATCATTGTTGCGTCGCAATCACTTCATCGGTTGGTTTTTTATGGCAACAGTATAAAAACGGAATAGTGATTGATTTTTAAAAGACACAAACCTGCAGCTGCTTTTTATTCTGCAGCAGAAAGGATTGCGACGCAACCGCAGATGCCATGAAAAACAATAGCTGGTATCTAAAAAAAATAACGTAAACTGTTTTTTAAACAGCACCAGAAACAACCCATGAGGCGTAAAAAATTACTATGCTGGTTTACTCTATGTTGTTTGTTTACTAACAATATACTGGTTGCACAAGGCACCAATAGCAATACGGCTTTAAGTGCTGAAGCTGCAAGCTTGTTAAAAAACTTATTAAGCATTTCAGAAAAAGGATTTCTTTTTGGGCACCAGGATGATTTGGCTTACGGCGTTAACTGGAGGTATGAAAATGGCAGAAGCGATGTTAAAGAAGTAAGCGGAGAGTATCCGGCATTGTATGGATGGGATTTGGGTGGAATTGAAAACGAAAATAACACCATCAATCTCGATGGGGTTTCTTTTAAGAAAATGAAACAGTTTATACAGGAAGGATACCAACGAGGTGGTGTTATTACAATAAGCTGGCACGCTAATAGTCCGCTGCAAAATGGTAAAAGCGCCTGGGATACCACAGCAGGAACGGTAACTAGTATTTTGCCGGGCGGAAGCAACCACGAATTATACAAAAGCTGGTTGGATAGAGTGGCGGTATTTTTGGGTGGGCTTAAAGGAAAACGGGGAGAGTTAATACCAATACTATTCAGACCCTTTCATGAGCACACCGGTTCATGGTTTTGGTGGGGTAAATCTGCCTGCAGCAATTTTGAATACAAAACGCTTTGGAGGTTTACACACTACTACCTGCAACACAACAAAAAGCTGAATAACCTTCTTTGGGTATACAATACAAGCGGAGACATAAATTCTAAAGAAGCGTATTTAGAAAGATATCCGGGCGATGATATGGTAGATGTTCTTAGTTTTGATGCATACCAGTACGATGACCCGCTTAAGAATGATTGGTTTGTACAAAGCACCCAAAAAACACTTGGTTTTTTAGAAGAGTTGAGTAAGGAAAAAAATAAGCCGTTTGCATTAGCAGAAACAGGCTACGAAGCAATACCGTATGAAAAGTGGTGGACAGCAGTATTGTTGAAAACAGTGGCAGCGTTTAAAATATCATTTTTACTTGTTTGGAGAAACCATGGCTTAGCCAGCTGGAATAAAAAAATGCATTTTTATGCACCGTATAAGGGGCATGCATCAGCTGCAAACTTCATTGAATTTTATAACCATCAAAAAACCATATTTGAAAGCGAAGCTGCAAAAGAAGGAATGTATAAGTAAGCAATGCGTCAATCATAAGTATGCGGGCTGATTCTTCGGCCTGCTCTTATTTAATGTAAAGCAATAATGAATTTAGCCACACCAGATATACTGATAATAATTTCCTATTTAGCCGCAATGGTTATGATGGGATGGATGCTACGGAAAAAAGCCCGTCAAAATAATGAACAATATCTCATGGGTGGCAAAAGGCTGCCGTGGTACATGCTGGGTTTAAGCGATGCCTCTGATATGTTTGATATCAGCGGAACCATGTGGATGGTTTCATTATGTTTTGTATATGGTATGAAGAGTATTTGGATACCATGGCTGTGGCCGGTTTTTAACCAGGTTTTTAATATGATGTATTTAGCCAAATGGCTGCGTAGGTCTGATGCCAATACGGGGGCAGAGTGGCTGGCTGGCAGATTTGGTACCCAAGGAAAAGGCGTTAAAGGTTCACACAGTATTGTGGTGGCTTTTGCTATACTTGGATGCCTTGGGTTTTTGGCCTACGGGTTTATAGGATTAGGAAAATTTATTGAAATGTTTGTGCCCTGGCATATGGTTGAAGCATGGGTGCCTTTTAATGTATCTAAAGAATATGTACCCCATTTTTACGGAATCATCTTCACCGTTTTTGCCACCTTCTATTCTATTGCCGGAGGCATGCACAGCATTGTTTTGGGAGATTTGATTAAGTATGTGATAATGACAATAGGTTGTATAGCCATTGCCATAATTGCCATGGTGCATTTAAATGGCAAACAACTCAATGTTCCTGAAGGGTGGAGCAATCCTTTTTTTGGATGGAATTTAAATCTTGACTGGTCTGAAATAATACCAGCAGCCAATCAAAAAATTTCAGCAGATGGATACTCATTATTTGGTCTGCTGTTTATGATGATGCTTTTTAAAGGGGTTTTTGCAGCTTCTGCGGGACCAGCACCCAGCTATGATATGCAAAAAATACTTTCAACACGTTCTCCTAAGGAAGCGTCTAAAATGACAGGCTTTGTTTCTATTGTTCTTTTACCTGTTCGGTATTTAATGATTATTGGTCTTACCGTTCTTGGTTTACTGTATTATAGTGAACTGAATATTTCTACCGCTGCAGGTGGCAGTGTTGATTTTGAAAAAGTTTTACCCGCTGCAATTAACAGCTTTTTACCTGTTGGTTTATTGGGGCTGGTTTTAACGGGGTTACTTGGAGCATTTATGGGCACTTTTTCCGGAACATTAAATGCAGCACAAGCCTATATAGTTAATGATGTTTATTTAAAGTATATCAACCCCGGCGCCTCTACAAAAAAGATTATTTACACCAACTATCTGGTGGGTATTTTGGTTGTGGTAACAGGTATTGTGCTCGGTTTTTTTGCTAAAGATGTAAATAGTATTCTTCAATGGATGGTATCTGGTTTGTATGGCGGTTATATAGCGGCAAATTCATTAAAATGGTATTGGTGGCGTTTTAATGCCAATGGCTTTTATTACGGAATGGTAACCGGCGTTGCCGGGGCATTACTCTTCTCCAGAATGTTTACCGGAATTGAGTTTTTGTATTTTTTCCCTGTTTTATTTATGCTTTCAGTAGTAGGGTGTTTGGTTGGTACATACACGGCACCACCTTCAGACGAAGCGGTTTTGATAAATTTTTATAGAAAAGTAAGGCCATGGGGTTTTTGGAAACCCATTTACCGGAAGGCCTTCCCCAACGAAGAGATTGAGAACCCTAATAAAAGAATGAAAGGAGATTTATTAAATGTGGTATTAGGTATAATAGCACAATGCTGTCTTACTTTATTACCCATGTACCTGGTACTTTCTCTTAAAATACCATTGTTACTTACCGTTTTAATACTGCTGCTTGTTTGCTTTATTCTTAAGAGAACATGGTGGAATAAATTAGAAGACTGATAAAATAAGATATATGGAAGATGTTTTTTTTCAAAGAATTACTCAGTTAAAAGAGCAACACCAAAAATTGCTTGCCGTAGAAAATAAAAAAATTATTCCCGGTAACGGCGTTTTTTCTAGGTATAAAAACCCTGTGCTTACAGCATCTCATACCCCATTGTTTTGGAGGTACGACTTTAATTTTGATTCAAACAGCTATTTAATGGAGCGCTTTGCCATTAACGCAGTATTGAATGCCGGGGCAATTAAATTAAATGGAAAATATTATGTAGTACCAAGAGTTGAAGCCGCAAACAGAAAATCTTTTTTTGCTGTTGCAGAAAGTAAAAACGGTATTGATGGATTTAAGTTTTGGGATTACCCCGTTGCAATTCCTGAAACCGATGTGCCAGATACTAATATTTATGATATGCGGCTGGTTAGTCATGAAGATGGCTGGATATACGGGCTCTTTTGTACAGAACGAAGAGATTGCTCAGCTTCTGAAGCAGACCAGTCTGCAGCAATTGCCCAGTGTGGTATTGTAAGAACAAAAGATTTAAAAATATGGGAACGCTTGGCTGATTTACAAACAAGCTCACCCCAACAAAGAAATGTTGTTTTACATCCCGAATTCATAATGAGTAAATATGCGTTTTATACAAGGCCGCAGGATGGGTTTATAGAAGCCGGGAAAGGTGGTGGAATTGGCTTTGGTCTTTCTGACAGTATTTTAAACGCTAAGATTGAAGAAGAAATAATCATGGACCCCAAAATTTATCATACGGTTTATGAACTAAAAAACGGTTTAGGGCCGGCGCCAATAAAAACAAAGCAGGGCTGGTTGCACCTGGCACATGGTGTAAGAAATACAGCCGCCGGATTACGCTATGTTTTATACATGTTTATGACAGACCTGGCAGATCCTGCAAAGATTATTTACAAACCCGCTGGTTATTTTATGGCTCCGGAAGATGAAGAACGTGTTGGTGATGTATCTAATGTGGTTTTTAGTAATGGATGGATAGCTGATGAAAACGGGGATGTTTTTATTTATTACGCTTCTTCAGATACAAGGCTGCATGTAGCCACAAGTTCTGTAGCACAGTTATTAGATTATGTAATGAATACACCCGGCGATGGATTCACCTCCTTTGAAACAGTAAAAATATTAAACAGGCTTATTGAAAAGAATCTGGCAAAAACAATGTCTGCAACCAATTAGTGCTTACAATGCTGGTGCTGCAATCCAATACCGAAGTAAATAAAATAAAAACACAGCTTTCAAAAGATATTGATAGAGAGTTGAAAGAGATATTGTGCTGGTGGATGAAATATGCTGTTAAGCCGGAAAAGACAGATTTCTTCAGCGCTGTTTCTTATCAGAATAATCAATCAGACAAGAATGAAAAGGGGCTTGTTTTATATGCCCGCCTGCTCTGGACTTTTTCAACAGCCTGTCAGCATCATTACCACGAAGCTTATTTAGAAACAGCAAATCTGGCGTACCAAAAAATGTATAGTCATTTCTGGGACGAGGCTTATGGAGGGTTCATATGGTCAACAGGAGTTCAATCAGATAAAAAACAGGCATACGGGCACGCTTTTGTGCTTTACGGGCTTACAGCATATTATGCCTTAACAAAAAGCAAGCTTGTTCTTCAGCAAATAAATGATCTTTATAATACTATTGAAAGTAAATTTTATGATTGCAGGTACGGTGGCTATTTTGAGGCTTTTGGTAAAGATTGGTCGTATGTTGAAGACGTACGGTTGAGTGAAAAGGACGATAACGAAGTGAAATCAATGAATACACATCTGCATTTGATAGAAGCGTATGCAAGCTTTTATAAAATCAATCCGCAACACGCATTGAAAGACAAAATAGTGCAGCTGCTGCAATTATTCAAAACCTATATTATCAATAACAAAACCTATCACCTGCAATTATTTTTTAATGAGCAATGGCAGAATACTTCAAACCTTATTTCTTATGGTCATGATATTGAAGCGGCGTGGTTGTTGCAACAATGTGCAGAAATAATACAAGACTCAGTATGGGTTGATTATTATAAAGAAATAGCCATAAACATTACTAATGCTGCGTCTGAAGGCTTAGATAAGGATGGAGGACTTTGGTACGAATATAACGCGGCTACACAAACCATGATTTTTGAAAAACACAGTTGGCCACAGGCAGAAGCATTGGTGGGTTTTTACAATGCATACCAAATTACAGGAAACCCCCAATATTTATCTAAAGCTGCAAATAGCTGGGGCTTTATTAAAAATTATATTAAAGACAAGAAAGGAGGAGAGTGGTTTTGGGGCATTGCCGCCGATTACTCCATAATTGAAAAAGAAAAGGCTGGCTTCTGGAAATGTCCATATCATAATAGCCGCGCCTGCCTGGAAATAATTAACAGACTTAAAGCAGAGTTACACAGAAACCACTTATAAAAGGCATTTATGAAAAAGCTTATTTTAATTAATAGCAGCATCGTTTTTTTAACATTCGTATTTATCGGCTGTAAAAAAACTAATACTGGCGGCACAGTAAGTGGACCCGATACCACTACTATAAAACCACAGGTAGATCCACCGGTAGCCGGCACTATTGGGTTTTTCTTAGACGATTGGCAACCCAGAACCTACACACCACCCGCTTCTTTTACAAACACCACCGTACCTGCTGCTGCTGGCGTTATGGTTACCATTGACCGGAGTAATGTACTCACAAAAATACCCCGCTCATTTGCAGGTAATAATTCAAACCTATGGATGTCACAAATCATAACAGAATCCGCCTTAATGGATCATATCACCACATTACACCCGCACATCATACGGTTTCCGGGAGGTAGTATTAGCGATGTGTTTTTTTGGAATGCACAACCAGATACGCCACCAGCAGATGCCCCTGCAAATCTGGTACAGGCAAATGGCTCCACAACATCAGCAGGTTATTGGTACGGAAAAAATTCGGCGGCCTGGACATTCTCTGTCGACAATTTTTATACATTATTGCAGCAATCCGGCAACCAGGGTATGATAACGATTAATTATGGCTATGCCCGTTATGGCAAAAGCAATAATCCTGTAGCCAATGCAGCTCATCTGGCTGCAGACTGGGTGCGGCACGATAACGGCCGCACTAAATATTGGGAAATTGGAAATGAAAATTTTGGCGATTGGGAAGCAGGCTATCGCATCAATACGGCAGATAATAAAGACGGTCAGCCAGAATATTTAAGCGGCCAATTATACGGCCAGCACTTTAAAGTATTTGCAGACTCAATGCGAAAAGCAGCACAACAAATTGGTAAAACAATTTATATCGGCGCAGTAATGTCTGAGTCTGCTCCACAAGCCTGGTGGACCAATACAGCAAAAAATTGGAACAGTGGCTTAACAACAGGTGCCGGAAACAGCCCCGATTTTTACATAGTTCATAATTATTATACACCCTATAATGTCAACTCTAATGCAGATGTGATACTTAATTCTGCACTCACTGTTACAACAGAAATGATGAATCATGTAAAACAAACAATCACCACTGCCGGGCTAACCATAAAGCCTGTAATTTTAGGAGAATGGAATATCTTCTCAACAGGTTCAAAACAACAGGTATCTCATATTAACGGCTTACATGCAGTACTGGTCTTGGGCGAAACCTTAAAAAATAATTTTGGTATGACGGCCCGTTGGGATCTTGCTAATGCATGGTCAAATGGCGATGACCATGGCATGTTTAACAATGGCGATGAACCAGATGGTGTACCCAAATGGAGCCCCCGCCCGGCTTTTTACCATATGTACTATTTTCAAAAGTTAGTAGGAGACCGTTTAGTGGCAGCTGCTTCCACAAATACAGATATTATATGTTATGCATCTTCTTACACTTCTGGTGAAACGGGTGCTATTCTCGTAAATAAATCGGCCGAAACAAAAACAGTAGAAATAAAAATTGACAACTTTAAAAAGGGGGCACGTTTTATCTGGTATACACTTACTGGTGGAGGCGATAACGGAGAATTTTCAAGAAAAGTAAACATCAATGGCGCGGGCAGCAACATTGCAGCCGGTGGGCCAGCAAACTATAAAACAATCAGTGCAAATGCCGCAAGTACCAGCAATGGCATACGGGTGGTGGTGCCAGCAAAGTCTTCTGTATTTATGGTGGTAGAAAAACCTTAGTACGCAGAGTAAGAATAGAATAATGCAACCGTTATAAGCTAAGCTGCTGCTACCGTATCTTTTTTAAATAACTGCTGGGCCAAAGCTCTTTTATATAGTAAAGCTACCGGGTCTTTAAATAAAATATATTTAATACTTTGTTGCAGGTACCATGCCCATAGTAATATTATCAACCCGGCCTTTGTGTTATATTTAGCGTAAACCTCCACATCCTGCCGTACTATCATATTAGCTTTATCCTGCCCGTTCCAAACAGCAGCAGCGCTTTGCCCGTCTGAGTGAACAACATTTGTGCCCGGTATAAAATACATACGTGCAGCTGCCCGGCTTAGTTTAAACATCAGGTCTTTGTCTTCAGAATACATAAAGTAATCTTCTGTAAACAAACCCACTTCTTTAAACCGGTTCAACCGCATCATTAAAAAAGCCCCATTTATATAATGTATTCTTGAGGGTGTTTTTTTATGCCTAACATACTTTCTCCAAATAGCAGAAAGCCCCGTTAAATTTAAAAGTATAAAAGATAAAACAGACAGGTCAGATGAGAAATTATCAATCACATTTCCATCATCATGCAGCATATTACAGGTAACAGCATCTGCCTGCAGCTTTTCAATAGCACTAAGGCACAAGCCAATACTGTTATTATTTAAAATAATGTCGTTATTAATCAATAACAGGTAAGGCGTTTCTTTAGAAAGATTTTTCACTTCCTTATTAATAGCCCGGGCAAACCCCATATTCTCAGTATTCTTAATAAAAGAAAAGTGGGGAAAAACTATTTTAAAATCGTTGAAACGATCCGGTTCAGTAGAGTTATTATCCACAATAATCACCTCATAATTATCAACCGCTTCATGCCGGCAAAGAGAATGCAGCAACCGCTCCGTTAAATACGGTTTATTGTATTGAAGCACTAATATGGTTAGCTTTTTAAGGGGCATGGATAAATACTAAACACAAACAGTTAACTTATAACGCATAATTAGATGCTTATTGTGTAAACAGCGTTTAACCTTACGTAAACAAAATCAAAGATTAAGCCAAATGAACCCTCAGCGTTAACCTGTGCCTCTACCCCGGTGTTAAGTTTTAATTATGTTGTAGCCAGCATACAAACACAACCGGGCAGTTGTTGCGTCGCACACTTCAGCAGTGGTGCAGGCAGCTACTTTTTTAAACACATAATTAATATTAAGTATCTTCCTTAATTTAGCTGTAACCTTAAACTGTTTTTATTTCATGCAAGAATTAGATACTACACCAGACGATTTTAATGACCCGCCCGAAAAGCTGCCAGAACAACTAGAAACGCAGCAATCACCAGCAACAAACTTGTCTGAAGAAATAACAAGCACCCCAACCGAGCCAACAGATATGGAAGTACATCACCACAGCCACCACCACGGAAAGAAAAACCTGAAAACACTATTGTTTGAATTTTTCATGCTCTTTCTGGCTGTATTTTGTGGCTTTTTAGCAGAGTATCAGCTGGAACATGTTATAGAACACCAGCGTTCAAAAGAATATGCAAAACTGCTTCGTAAAGATTTAATGGACGATACAGCACTTGCCAATATAATAATCACCTTCAGAAAACAGCAATCAGTTACTTATGATTCTTTAACCACAATTCTGCAAACCCCCTATGAGCAAGTGGATAAAGCAAAACTTCAGTATTACGGGCAGCAACTGGGGGCATACCGGCATTTTTTGGTTAATAACGCTACCTATGAGCAATTAAAATATTCCGGCTCTTTGCGTTATTTTAAAAACTTTGAAATGCTCAGTAAACTGATGCAGTATGAAGGCACTATAAAACACCTTGCATTTTTACAAACAGAAGAATATAAACATTCGCAGGAAAGGGTAGCTCCTTTTTTAATGAATCATTTTAATGCAAACTATAAAGTATTGTCAATCGGGCAGGCTCCGGGTTTATTGCAGTATACACCAGAAGCTATGGTAAGCTATAACAACCTTTTTCAAACCAGTAAATGGTATAACAGCTTTTTAGGAGAGCCGGTTTTTAATAAGGTAAAAGATGAGGCAACTGCTATCATTAAATTATTAGAGCATGATTTTAATTTAAAATGACCAGTCCCTTATTGAACGGGTAAACTATAAAAAAATACAGCCCCCTTGCCGGCATTACTTTTAACACCAATACGCCCATTCATTTTTTCAATAAAGTCTTTACATAAAAATAAAGCCAGGCCCATGCCGGGCTTTTTGCTTTTTAGGCTGTTGCCAGATAAAGAAAAAACAGTTTGTAATTCCTCTGGCGTTAAGCCAGGCCCTTCATCAGCTACCTGTAATTCTACTGCATCTATGGTTCTTTTAGCACTAACCTTTATGGTACCGTTTAGCGGGCTATGTTTAATGGCGTTGTGCAAAAAGTTCCGATGCACAAACTGTAACATCTCAATATCTGCACTAATTAATATGTCCGGGTGTATTTCCAGATTAAGTGTAATCTTTTTTTCTTCGCTCAACGGTTCTATAACATGCAGGGCTTCTTTCACCAGATCAAAAACGGGGCGGGTTTCAATTTGCAGCGTAGTGCCGGCTAACTGCCTTCTTAGCCAGATAAGGGTGTTTTCAAAGACAGTAAGGTTTTGTATGCACTCTTTTTCTATATGATTAATTAAAAAAGTCTGCTCTTCGTTTAAATTGGGTATTTCTTTTTTAAGATGGGCGCTATAGGTGGCCATGGTTATAAAAGGTGTTCTGTAGTCGTGCGCCATCAGGCTTAATAACCGTGTTCTGAAATGGTCGGCCTCCTCCAAAATTTTATTCTTTTCTTCGCCCACTTCATTCAGCTTTTTAAAGGCGGCTTCATTTTTTTTAGACAAACGGAACAAAAGAAAAATGATTATGCTTAGCAGCATACATAAAATGCTTACTGCAATTAATAAGAGTGTTCTTCTTTTTTGCAGTTCTGCTGCGGTTTTAAGATAGTCCAGCTCTTTTTCTTTTAGCAGGTAATCAACATAGCTGATATCACTTTTCACCACTTCTTCTCTTCTTTTCACCAGTGTATTTATCAGTATTTCAGAGTACTTATTATAAAGTTGCTGATCTTTATTTTTATACAAATGCACCAATCTTTTTAAAACAGATATTGCTATAATTTCGTAATTGGTTTTTAAAGCAAGCTCGTAGGCAACTGAAAAATGTTGCAGGCATTGTTGGGTGTCTTTCTTAAAAAAGTAGTTTTCGCCCAGCTCAAATTCAGATTCGGTTAAATCGCTCAGTAAACTTTTCTGCTGCAGCTCCGGAACCGTTTTTTTTAATAAGGTAATGGCCGCATCATAATTGCCTTCTGTTTGATAGGTTAAAGAGCGGGTTTTTATTAACCGTACAACCATTTTTTCATCTTTGTATTTTGAAGCAATTGCTTGCGCTGTATCTAGTATTTTTCTTGCTTCAATGGGTTTAAGGCTGCTTAAATGACTGTATACATAATTATTATACACGTGTGGTTTTACAGAGTCGTAACTAAAATACCAGGCCAAATGCCTTGCTTTTTCGGCATAAAATTTTGCATTTTCAGGCTTGCTGTCGTTTTTTAATAAATATGCCAGGCGGCTATAGGTAAGGCAAAGATTGAGGGTGTCTTTCAGTTCTAAAAAAATAGCTTCTGCTTTGAGTTTATAAGCAAAGCTTGTTTTGTAGTCCGACTTAAAGAAGGAGGCTATGGCAAACATAGACAACGCCTGCCCAATGCCATTTTTATAATTGTTGCGTTCTGCCACGGCTTTAGCCTCGTAAGCATAGTAAAGACAAGAATCAATGTCTTTTTGATGAATGAGATAGGCTATTTTATTTAGGGCATTTACATATTCAACAGAATCGGTTATAGTGGTTAGCTGGGTTTGGGTGATGCGTAGTAAAGAATCTTGCGCTTTAAGCACAATAGAAGATAGTACCAAAACAGTTAGTAGTAGTTTGCGCATGCCGGCTTTTTAAAATAGTTGCCCATAGTAGCACAAAACCTGAACGGAGCGCCGCAACGGTGCTTAACCGGGGCGGCGCAGCTGGTTACCCCACATTTAAATTTAAAAATTAAAGAGCAAAAAAAAGGAGCTTTATGATAAGCTCCTTGTAATCTATTTTAAACGGCTTCGGCGCTCATGCGTTTGCTTTGTTTTTTACGCTCCTCTTCGTCCAGTATCACCTTTCTCATTCTAATAAAGTTGGGGGTTACTTCTATACATTCATCCTGCTGAATGTATTCCATACATTCCTCCAGCGTCATTAAAGTTTTTGGGGCAATCTTAGTAGCATCATCACTACCACTGGCGCGGTGGTTGGTTAATTTTTTTGCTTCGGTGGCGTTTACTACAAGGTCACCGGGTTTAATATTTTCTGCTATAATCTGTCCGGCATATACATCTTCGCCGGGGTCTACAAAAAAGGTTCCGCGGTCTTGTAATTTATCAATAGAGTAGCCGGTTGTTTTTTCCTGATTTTTTGATAATAATACACCGTTATTTCTTCCGGGTATAGGTCCTTTCCAAGGCTTATACTCGCTAAAACGGTGTGCCATTACAGCTTCGCCGGTAGTGGCCGTAAGCATTTGGGTACGTAAACCAATCAACCCTCTTGAAGGTATTTCAAATTCAAGGTGCTGCATTTCGCCTTTGGTTTCCATAATCAGCATCTCTCCCTTGCGGCGGGTTACCAGGTCAATTACTTTACTGGCAAACTCCTGCGGCACATCTACCACCAACACCTCATAAGGTTCGCTTTTTACACCATTAATATCTTTAACTATTACCTGCGGCTGCCCAACAGTTAATTCATACCCTTCGCGGCGCATGGTTTCTATTAATATGCCCAGGTGTAATATACCACGGCCATAAACAACCAGGCTATCACCCTCTTCGCTATCCACCACTTTTAAAGCAAGGTTCTTTTCTGTTTCTTTCATTAACCGGTCTCTTAAGTGGCGGCTGGTAACAAACTTACCATCTCTGCCAAAGAAAGGAGAGTTGTTTACAGAAAACAACATGTTCATGGTGGGTTCATCCACACTAATTACCGGTAATGCTTCCGGGTTTTCTGCGTCGGCAATAGTATCACCAATATTAAAATCTTCTATACCCACTACAGCACATAAATCTCCGGCAATTACTTCTGTTACTTTCTTTTTACCCATGCCTTCAAACACATACAGCTCTCTCACCTTTGTTTTTTTCACAGTACCATCGGCCTGCATTAAAACAACCTGCTGGTTTTCTTTTATGCTGCCTCGGCTTACTTTACCTACAGCAATGCGGCCTAAGAATGAAGAATAGTCTAATGAAGTAATCTGCATTTGCAAAGGACCTTCACTTACTTTAGGCTCTGGTACATATTTTAAAATACCATCCAGCAAAGGGTTAATATTGTCTATCTGTGTTAAGCTATCATTAAACCAGCCATTTTTACCGCTACCATAAAAGGTCGGAAAATCCAGCTGCTCTTCAGTAGCATCCAGATTAAAGAACAATTCAAAAACCGCATCATGCACTTCATCGGGGCGGCAGTTGGGTTTATCCACTTTATTAATAACCACAATTGGCTTTAGTTGTAATTGCAGGGCTTTCTGCAATACAAAGCGGGTTTGTGGCATAGGCCCTTCAAAAGCATCTACCAGCAAAATAACTCCATCGGCCATTTTTAATACACGCTCCACCTCGCCGCCAAAGTCGGCGTGGCCCGGTGTATCAATCACGTTAATCTTTACATCCTTATACGTAACGGCAGCGTTCTTGCTAAAAATGGTAATGCCACGTTCTCTTTCAAGATCGTTGCTATCCATAATTAACTCACCAGTTTCCTGGTTATCTCTAAAAACCTTGGTAGCATGTAAAATTTTATCTACCAGTGTGGTTTTACCGTGGTCTACGTGTGCAATAATTGCAATGTTTCTAATGTTCATACGCCTCTTAAAATTGAGGCGCAAAAGTACGTTAATAAAACGGAGGGGGCAAGTAAAAAGAGGTTAATATTATGTAACCAGCATTTGTTATAATTATCGGCTTTTCTTGCGTCGCACACTTGTACTGCAACAAGTTATGCGGCAAATGCTGCAAAAGCAGCTATAAAATTCAGTGCTTGGGTTTTATTTCATTCCATGTTTTGTACAAAACTTCTTGCCCGGGTCGGTTGGGTTCTACTGCTTTTAATGGTTCACAGGCCACCCATTCATCCTTCATATCCTGAGGCAATTGCTTGTACAGCCGGGTGCCGGCGCTTTTCCATTCAAGCATTTCATGGCTTACTTCTTTAATGCGCTGGGCGGGGTTGCCTACAATTAAACTTCTTGGTTCAAAAACAGCATCGGCCTTAATAAAACTAAGAGCACCTACAATGCATTCATCACCTAAAATCACATTGTCCATAATTACACTGTTCATACCCACCAGGCAGTTTTTACCAATAGTGGCACCATGTATTACGGCACCATGGCCAATATGTGCTCCTTCTTTTAAAAGAACAGTAACTCCCGGAAACATATGAATGGTACAGTTTTCCTGCACATTACAGCCATCTTCAATAATAATACTACCCCAATCGCCTCGCAATGCTGCCCCGGGTGCAATATAACAGTGCTTACCAATTATAACATTGCCGGTAACACATGCCTGCGGGTGTACAAAAGAGGTTTCATCAACAACGGGTATAAAGTTTTTGAAAGAATAGATCATGTTTCAATTTTCAAAGTGAGCTTTTAACAGCTACCAACTGCTTTCCTGTTCTGAAACAGCAGCCTTTAAATAAGGCTACCAGCTCGTTCCTCTGATTTGTAATTTCTATTTGGTACAAGCCTGTGCTTTTGCCATTATGCATTTCTCTGGCTATGGCAACCAATACATCATTTACTGCAACAGGTTTTAAAAAGTTTATGCTGGTATCTAAAGCCACAGATAAGTTATTGCGGTTATTGCATGCAAACGCAAAAGCACTGTCGGCCAACGAAAAAGCGATTCCGCCATGCACAATTCCAAATCCATTTACCATTTCAGCTCTAACGGTCATGCTAATTTTGCTGTAGCCTTCTTTTACTTCCAGCACAGTAATGCCCAGCCATTGGCTAAAGGCATCCTGCTGCATCATATGGGCTACCACTTCTGTTGGTGTTGGCATAAACAAGTTTTAACTTTCAATCAATGAGGTTGTTTTTTTAATAGCAGTAACCGCATCAAAAAGTATATCTAAATCCTGCTGGCTGTTAAAGGCGTTGATAGAGTAGCGCAGGTATACTTTATCTCCGTGCCGCATTACGGGTATTTCAATTTTATAGTCTTCGTATAATTTTTTCTTTAAAACTTCAGGTTCTTTGGTTTTTATGGTAGTGCTGTATAGCTGAGCAATAAAATCATCCGTTACCGGCGCCAGAGGGACAGCGTTTAATAATTTACAAAAACGTTCCGCATTTGCCTGCGTTAGTTTACGGCAATCGGTGGCCACTTTCTCCCATTCATTTTCCTGCATAAACTTAATAGCGTGGGGTATGGTAAGAAAGGCACTAAAATCTCTGGTACCTTGTGTTTGATGGTAGTCTAAAAATTGTGAGTGCGATGGAAACTGTGCATTATAACCCCAGCTTACCACCAGCGGGTCAAATAAATGCTGGTGCTCTTTTTTTACATATAAAAACGAGCTTCCTTTTGGTGTTAGCATCCATTTGTGGCAGGCGCCTGTATAAATTTCTGCATCCAGTTCTTTTAAATTTACTGGTACCTGACCGGGTCCGTGTGCCCCATCTATAAATACTATCACCCCTCTTTCTTTGGCGGCTTTTGTAATTTCTTCTACCGGCAAACGCAGGCCGGTACTGCTGGTAAGATGGCTGATGAAAACCATTTTTGTTTTTGACGTAAAGCCTTTTACAAACTGGGTTATCAATGCTTCTTTGCTTTCTATGGGAAAGTTGATGGGTTGTTTTTTATAAACAGCACCAGCCTTTTTACAATAATATTCCCAGGTGCGGTCGCAGGCACCGTATTCTAAATCGGTGGTCAGTATTTCATCGCCTGCCTGCAACGGAAAACTTTTTGCAACAATATTTACTGCATGCGAAGGATTGGGTACATATACCAAATCATCGTGGTGGCAATTAAGATAAGTTGCCAGTGCTTTTCTGGATGCTTCTAAATATTGTAATCCGCGTATGGTAATAAACTGTACGGGTTCTTCTTCCAGTTCCAGCTGAAATTGCTGGTACCGTTCAAATACCGGCCTTACGCAGGCACCAAAAGAACCATAGTTTAAAAATGTAATTCCTTTTTTAAGTAAAAACTGGTTTGATAAATTTTGCATGTGTATATAACCTGTTTAATATCCTTTAAAGTTAGGTAGTCTTTTTTCTAAAAATGCCTGTACGCCTTCATTATAATCTTGTGTTTTTGCCGCTTGTTGCTGTAAAACATCTTCCATCGCCAATTGCGCATCGTATGTATTAGTAAAAGATGCGTTGAGGGCTTGCTTGGTTAATGCCAAACCCTTTGTAGGCATTTGTGCTAATTGGCTAGCCATTTTTTGTACAGCCATCTCAAAGCTGGCTGCAGCAAGACATTGGTAAATCATCCCCATTTTTTCAGCATCGGCGGCTATTACCTTATCGCCTAACAGTGCTAAGGCACTGGCTTTTTGCCAACCAATTAAGCGGGGTAAAAAATAAGTACCACCACTGTCTGGTATCAATCCAATTTTAGAAAAAGCCTGTATAAAAGAAGCGGTTTCTGTGGCCACTACAATATCTGCACAAAGTGCAATATTAGCGCCTGCACCTGCAGCCACACCATTTACTGCGGCTATCACCGGTTTGGGTAGCTCACGTATACGGGTAATTATGGGGTTATAATGCTCGCTTAATATTTGCTGCATAGATGGTGGATTGTCTGCAACCAATTCTGCTAAATCTTGTCCGGCGCTAAAAGCTTTGCCTGCCCCGGTAATTACTACGCAGCGGATGGCTGCATCCTGCTTGCATTGATCTAACAGGTTTTGCAGCAGCAGGGCCATTTCCCGGTTAAAAGCATTTAATTTATCGGGTCTGTTAAGCGTTATGGTGGCTACTCCATCAGTAATAGATAATAAAACGGAAGGCATAAACAAACATTTATTTTCAAAAGTATTATCTATTCTTTTACCAAACTATTTTTTAGTGCAGGGGCTTAGGTGGTGCTTATGAAGCAATTAGCGGCTAATTATTTTGCTGAAATGATTGGTTACAGTACAAGTGTGCGACGCAACAATGCTACATAGAAGCGGTGCTGCCGGGTAACAACCCTTCTTTGGTTTTTTGTTTTAAGAAACTACGCTTATTTTTGCGCCTCATTTCTACACATGAGTGATGCAATAAAACACGAATGCGGCCTAGCCTTCATTCGTTTGCGAAAGCCACTGGCACATTACCAACAACAATATGGTACGGCACTTTACGGTCTGAATAAACTGTATCTTTTAATGGAAAAGCAGCACAACCGCGGCCAGGATGGGGCGGGGCTGGCTACTGTTAAATTAAATACAGAACCCGGCTATCCGTTTTTGCACCGTATACGCAGCAGTGCGCAGCAACCTATTGCAGATGTGTTTAAACAAATTGGCGCTGAGATTGATGAAATAGAAAAATATCAACCTGATATACGCAAGCACACCGGTTTACTAAAAGGCCATGTGCGTTTTTTGGGTGAGTTGTATTTAGGCCATTTACGTTATGGCACACAGGGTAAGAACAATGCAGAGTTTTGCCACCCTTTTATTAAGCGCAATACCATACCGGCCCGCAATCTGGCATTGGCTGGTAATTTTAATCTGGTAAATACTGAAGAGCTTTTTTCGCTGGTAAATATTGACCCGGGTGAGTTTCAAAAACAAAGCGACCTGGCTGCCATGATGGAAGTGGTACATCATTTTTTGGTAAAGGAAGATGAACAAAGCCCCGGTAAATTAAATATTGCCAATGTGCTGCGCAAGGCCGCTAAATTGTTTGATGGGGGCTACCATGTGGGTGGCTTAATTGGCAGTGGAGATAGTTTTGTGTTGCGGGATGCGCATGGCATCCGGCCATCTTATTACTATATTAACGATGATATTATTGTAGCTGCTTCTGAAAGAGCGGCCATACGCACCACCTTTAATGTGGGTGAAAACGAAGTACAGGAACTGATGCCGGGCCAGGCTTTAATTGTTGGGGTAGATGGCTCTTATACCATTGAACAAATATTAGAACCGCAAGAGCGAAGGGCCTGCAGTTTTGAGCGTATTTATTTTTCAAGAGGTAACGATGAAAAGATTTATAAAGAAAGAAGTGGCTTGGGTTATAACTTAAGCGATGCTGTATTAACAGCCATTGACCACGACTTAAAAAATACCATCTTTTCTTTTATACCCAATACAGCCGAAGTTGCTTTTTACGGTTTATTAAAAGGCATGGAAGATTACCTGAACAAAGTGAAGGTGCAACGCATTTTAAGCTGGGGTAAAGATTATAATGATGAGAAGCTGGCTGAAATGGTAAACCGCCGCATACGGGTAGAAAAGATTGCTATTAAAGATGTAAAGATGCGCACCTTTATTACAGAAGATGTTAGCCGTAATGAAATGGTGCAGCACGTGTACGATATAACCTATGGTACAGTACGCAAAGGCATAGATACGCTTGTTGTAATAGACGATTCTATTGTAAGGGGCACTACTCTAAAAGAAAGTATTGTAAGAATGCTGAGCCGCCTGGGGCCTAAAAAAATAATAGTAGTATCATCAGCGCCACAAATACGCTATCCTGATTGTTATGGTATTGATATGAGTAAGCTGGGCGATTTTATTGCTTTCAGAGCGGCTATTGCCTTATTAAAAGATCATAACAAAGAAGAACTGGTAACAGAAATATACAACCGTTGTAAAGAACTGGCACGCACGGGTATGCTGCATACAGAAAATGTAGTGCGCCAGCTATACAAGCCTTTTACCACAGAAGAAATATCAAATAAAATTGCACAACTAATAACGCCGGAAGAAATAGATATACCCGTGCAGGTCATTTATCAAACCATTGAATCATTACACATGGCCTGCCCTACCAATACCGGCGATTGGTATTTTACCGGCAACTACCCCACACCGGGGGGCAACCGCATTGTAAACAAAGCCTTCATTAATTATATAGAAGGAAAAAATGTGAGGGCTTATTAAATTCTTTGCTTATGCACAGCTTATGCACATTTGGCAAAGTATTTGTTAAATAATATAGCCGACCGTTTTAAAAGCTTTCTTATGAAAGCCCCATTAAACAGGCCTGTTTTAATGCTGTGTTCCGGCAAAAATTTTAAAGTATATTTTCATTAGTAATGTATCTGCATACATTTACTACTTTCATTGCATGAAACAATTGCTAATCGTTCGCCATGCAAAAAGCAGCTGGGCCGATGCAGCGCAGTCTGATTTTGACCGCACACTTAATGAGCGTGGTAAACGCGATGCACCTGCAATGGCCCAACGCCTGCTGCAAAAACAAATAACCATAGACGCTTTTATTACCAGTGCTGCTAACCGTGCACAAAAAACAGCCAAAATTTTTGCGGCGGCTATTAATTCCAAGGCACCATTTATTGTTACCGAAACTTTATACCTGGCCCCTTCAGAAACCTTTTACCAGCTGATAAAAGACATTGATAATGCTTTTAACACTGTAGCCATTTTTGCACACAACCCCGGTATAACAGATTTTGTAAACACACTTACTACTTACAGAACCGATAACGTACCCACCTGTGGCATATTTGCTGTTAGCAGTAATGCCAATACCTGGAGCTTGTTTGCTGAGAGCGAAAAACAATTTTTGTTTTACGATTATCCTAAGTTGGGCGATTAATAGTTGGTAGCCGGCAATTGTTTTTCAATGAAACATCGTTGCGTCGCACCCTTCAACAACAGTACATATATGAA
>JANRMC010000026.1:0-15968 GCA_033761915.1 Flavihumibacter sp. | reverse complement strand
GTTCAAAACATGGGGCGTTTTATATGCCACAAGCCTAATTATCTTTTTTACGGGTTGCAAAAAAAGCGGCCCAGCCACAGGCACCACTTCACCCATACAGGCCGATATTGCTGCAGTAGATTTAAAAATTAATACGTTTTTAAACACTTACAATATTCCGGGGGCCTCATTGGCAATTACTAAAAACGGAAAACTGGTATATGTAAAAGGTTTTGGAAAAGCCAACACAACCACTGGAGAGCCGGTAACACCCTTGCATCGGTTTCGGATAGCCAGTGTATCAAAAACATTTACAGCAACCGCTATTTTGAAATTGGTGCAGGATGGAAAATTAAATCTGGACGCAAAAGTATTTGGCACTGGTGGTGTTTTGGCCAACGATTATGGAACACCCCCTTACAACGCTAACCTTTTAAATATTACAGTAAGGCATTTATTGCAAAATGTATCTGGCTCCTGGGGTGCCGCAACCGGCGGCGATGTAATTGATCAAAACCCAACTTATACCTACAAGCAATTATTAGACTGGATCATCAATACCCGCCCCAACTCCAGTGTGCCCGGGAGTTTGTACGATTATTCAAACGTGAATTTTTGTATAGCAGGAAGAATCATTGAAAAAAATTCTGGTAAATCTTACATCAACTACATTAAAGAAGATATAATGGCTGCAGTAGGTGGCACACAAACAGATATGAGCGGCAAGACTTCTGCAGACAAAAAAACAAACGAAGTGAGTTATTACGGCCAAGGCAATGATGCTAACTATACATACAATATTGCATTCCCTCGCAGAGATGCAGATGGCGGTTTAATAACCACTGCTACAGAATTATTAAAACTGGTAACTGCCATTGACGGGTTTAGTACCAGGCCCGATATTTTAAACAGCGCCAACCTTACAGCTCTTACCACACCGTCTGGTGTTTACAATGGTTATGCTTGTGGTATTGGCATTTGGAATGCGGAGAATGTATGGTTTAATTATGGCAGCTTACCTGGCACCCGTGCCGCTTTTATGCGCCATACCAACGGAATGTGCGTAGCGCTTTTATTAAACTCCCGAGTAGACCCCACCACCAATGAAAACCCTTTTGTTTATGGCATGCAAGACCTTTTACTGGATTTAGTAAAAAACAGCAGTTATCAATGGCAGGCAATTGATCAGTTTTAAACTAATATAAAAGATAAAAAAAAATAACCCTGCAGTACAAATTTTAAAATTCATTTACAAGAAAGCATCATGATAATAAAAAAAACAAAATACGTCATTTTAATTACCCTTTTTTTGAGCGTTATTTTTAGTTGTAAAAAAAGTAAACCGGCTACTACTCCCTCAACAGGTGTGAAAGGATTATATGTTGCAGGTTCAGAAGGAGCTTTTGCTAAATATTGGAAAGATGGAGTAGGTGTAAACTTAACGGATGGTAACCGTAGAGCTTTTGCTTATTCAATTACAGTTTCAGGTAATGATGTTTATGCGGCAGGAAGCGAAAACACTGCTGCTAATAAAATGCAGGCTAAATACTGGAAGAATGGAGTGGCAGTAAATTTAACCGATGGAACAAAAAATGCTGCCGCTAATTCTATTGTTGTGTCTGGTACGGATGTTTATGTGGCAGGTTATGAATTAAATGCTTCTGGTGTTAGTGTTGCTAAGTATTGGAAAAACGGGGCTGCCGTTTTACTTACAAACGGAAATTTTAATGCAATTGGAACCTCAATTTTTATAGCTGGCACAGATGTATATGTAGCCGGGTACGAACAAAACTCTGCAGGCAAGCGAATAGCAAGATACTGGAAAAATTCTGTGCCGGTTTCTCTTACAGATGGCACACGAAATGCTTATGCCAGCAGTGCTATTGTGGTGGGAAATGATGTATATGTTGCCGGTAATGAAACAAATTCCAGCAACAGAATTTACCCCACCTATTGGAAAAATGGCAGCCCGGTTTTACTTGGTGATGGCACATTTGATGGAACCGCAAGTGCGATAGTAGTAAAAGGATCTGATATATATGTATCTATTAACGATGCTTTTATTACTCCGGGTTCTTCTGCACAGGCTAAAGCTAAATACTGGAAAAATGGCAGTATTACCAGCCTCAGCAATGGTACAAGGCCTGAACAGGCTTCTTCTATTTTTATATCTGGCAATGATGTTTATGTGGGTGCAAGTGCCTTTAATAATACTACCGGTTCTCCGGCATACGCAGCCAAATATTGGAAAAACGGCACCGTAAAAGTATTAGCCGACAATGGAGTGAATAGTTATGTAAACGCCATTTTTGTTGCAGAATAAATTTATTAAACATGACAATGAAAGCAGCCTTTTATTTATCCCTCTTTTTTTCACTCTTAGCTTCCTGCAATACTCCTTCATCTAAAAAGAATAATAATGCAGTAAAGCCAAAAACCGAAATGACCGGAAGCAACGATTATATTATTTTAAAACGCTTCAGAATAGAAGATAAGCAAGGGTTTGACAAACCTTTAGAAGTAAGTTCTTTTTTATTGCCGGCCAACTGGCAGGTAAACAGCAATGTGCAATGGAATGCCGGTAATAAATGTTTGCCGGATATGCTGCAGGTATCTGTAAATGCAACATCGCCGGATGGTGCGTATGAATTATCATTATACCCTGCTACACAATTTGATTGGAGTGACGACCCGGTTTATTTAGATGCCATGCAGCGTGGTTTTAATTTACACAGTTGCCAAATTGCCAAACCAGCAGATGCTTCACAATACATTACTGAAACGCTTGCCCCACACTTAAAGGCGCAGGTAAAATCGGCAAAAGTTATTGAGGCATTGCAACAACAGATGGACGCCGGTGCTGCTGCGCAAACGCAGCTGGCCCGGCAAGGCGGCAATAATGCCTATAGCCACAAAGGCAGCGCTGCAGAAGGAATGCTGCAATTTGAAGATGGAAAAGAAGGCATGGCATTTTGCACGGTAATGCAAACCATTGTTACAATGGGTGGCACGCAGGGACAAACTACAAATTCATACTACTGTTATGTTAGTATGCGAATGGTATTGAAATATAAAAGTGGCAGCGAACCTGAGGCCCGTAAAATAATGAGTACATTATTCAGTAGTACCAGAATTAACCCTACCTGGTGGAACGGCGTACAAAACTTTTTTTTAGCCGTTAGTAAAAATGCACAGGACCAAACCTGGAAGCATACACAAGAAATACAGGCAGTGCAACAGCAAATGGGTAATAATATTTTAAGAAACTGGGAACAACGAAATGCGGCAACAGTAAGCAACAACACTTCCTCCGCTGATACGGATGCTTTTGGAAAATATTTACGCGGAGTGGAACACTACACAGATGAAAGCGGTAATAAAATAGAATTAACCAGTGGCTATACCAATGCATGGAGTAGAGGAGATGGCAGTTACCTGTTGAGTAATAACCCAGCCTTTGACCCTAATGTAGCTTTTAACGAAGATTGGAAACGATTAAATAAATAAATGCAAAACAACCTTATATGAAATATGTCGGCAAAATTTCTTTTGTTATTTTGGGTTTATTGTTATGCTATACAACGAACACAAAAGCCCAGCAAAAAGAAAGTAATTTCAACCTCAGTAATTTCAAATATCGCACCACGGGGTACCGTGCTCTAACGTTTACTGGTGATTTTAATAGTGGTGGAGGTAACTCTACAATCAAGGATACGATAAAGCAAAATTATTTGAGCAACGGCTTAAGTGGTCAGGCAAGGTATATGCAAACTATATCTACTGATAATAAACAGCGCTTTACTTCAATTTTTGGATTTATAAACCCTTATGCACAACGATCGGATAAATACAATGCAACAAAAACATCTTCTAACAGTTCAATGCTAACATTAGACTGGCATGACTTTAACCGGCTGTATAAAAAAGATTTTTTTATTGAGTACGGCACAGATGCAGGTATTTCTGGTGCCTTGCGAAGCGAAAAAAAGAATGGCGCTAAAACCAAAAATAATACATTAGGCTATGGTTTAGAAGTTACGGCAGGAGTGGGAAAGGGCAGGCTGGAGCATGTAAGTGATGCACAAACAGCGCTGTTTATTTTACAGGATTTAAAGGAACAAGGCTTAGCAACCAATGTAAGCCCTGAAATGGTAGATAAATTTGGCCATTTTATTACAGGCATCCGTAATGGCCGTGTTTTTGATTTGCGCAGGCGCACCAAATTTCAATTAAAAGAAATTGACCGTTTTTTAAAAGAAAACAAAATTATTACAGCAACAGATGCAGATGAAATAAGCATTATTAACGACAATTTATATTTCTCTTTTAATAACGATTTTTCTCCTTTACCTTATGCGATACATAAAGGGTACGAAGGTGGAGATGCCCCGGGCTCCAATAACGACCCTTTCAGTATTGTGAGTTATATACCTATACAGCAAGCTTATTTACAAAATATTTTTAGCGACCTTACTATTTTTCCGGATTACATCTCGGAGTTTAATGTGCATACATTACAGCCAACCAATGAACAAACCATGCGGTTAAGTGGTCAAAAAATATATGTACGTGCCAGAGGTGTATACGCTAATAGTATAAACACCGCTGCAACCCTTGCAATAAAAGCTGTAGTTATGCAAGCTGGTTTTGAAAAGCATACCCCTATAAATTTACATTGGCAGCAAAGTGTATCAGTAAATGTTAATTATTATACAGGCAGAAATAGCAGCAAAGCCGGGTTGCGCTATTTTCAAGACAGGCTTACGGATGGGGTTACTAATCAATTAATGCCTAGATCTTCCTCCGTATACCTGAATGCACAATATGCAAAGCGCTACTATCCTAATGGGCGCAGCAGTATTGAAGGGGTTGCCGCACTTTATCTTACCAAACAAAACTTTATTGATGGTGCCGGAGGCTCAGGTAAATTTAGTGCTGCTACGGGAGCTTTCAATACCAAAGTGTTAGCAACTTATTTTCTAAATCATAATACAGTAGTAAGAGGCGAGGCGAATATTTACTATTTCAGATCAACTTTAAAAAGCATTACTTCCACTAACGACAGAAATGTACAGGGTGGTGTTAGTGTCAGCATTATACATACCTTTTTTTAGACAGTTTTTTGCGACACCAACTTAAGGTGCAACTAATAGCAGCCATTATTTAGGTGTTATTCCTAACTCCTGCAATGAACTCTACCCGTAATTTTTGTGAGGTATTGAAAACTGACAGGCAATTTATAAAGAATAAAAACTACATCAACAATGTTACATTTATTAAAAATTAAAAGCGCTACTCAACTATTATCACTTTTGTTTTTATCAGCAATATACTTCAGTTCATCTTCCTGCAAAAAGAACAAAACTACACCTGCGGCTTTTACTTATCAGGGCAAATGGACCGTTAACTACAATTTTACTACTGGCTCGATGGCGAAGGGTAGTTTTACGGCTACTTTAAAGGCGGATGGTAAATGGGATTATGTGGAAGGCAGCTTTAGTAAGGTTGATGCAGGTACCTGGACTTCTTCTGGCAACTCTATCAATTTTGTTTTTAACTTTTCTGGTTTGGCCAGTTATACCGGTAATAAGGTAACTGATAACAGCCTAAGCGGCACAGCCGTTGGAGATGCAGGTGTTTCTACCGGAACATGGACTGCCACGAGATGAAAAATAAGATGCGCTTACTGAATTGCATTTGCCAATATGCAGCTATAGCCCATTAATGCGATGCCGTACAAGTGTGCGACGCAAGGATGTTGCTATAGTTGCTGCTGCTGGCAAAATACTATTCCACATCCACCTGTTTGGGTATGAGTGATCCATCTTTTGCTTCCATTAAAAATTGCCGTTCATTTACTAAATAGCCATTCCCCTTTTCACAAAAATGCACCACCAGGTTTTCTATGCTGATGGGGTTGCCATCGGGTATATCTGCAATGTTGGAGTGTTTGATATGGTGGCCGTCAATAATTATTACCAGCCCGCTGCCAATAGCTTCCATTTTGTTGCCGCCGGTTACCAGCATGCCTGTATCCTCGCCCAAACCAATGCCAATGCAACCGGGGTTGGCGGCTACTGCTTGCGCCAGCCTTCCAAACCGTCCGCGTTTTTCAAAATGACTGTCAATAATTACGTTATCCATTAAGGCAAGGCCGGTAGTCATTTTTACTTCGCCTTTTAAATGCGCACGGGTGGCATTGCCTTCATAAATCATGGTATTACTCATTGCCATAGCACCAGCACTGGTACCTGCAATTACAAAGGCCGGCTCGTTATAATAACGTTCTACCAATGTTTTTAAAAAAGTTGTACCGCCAAAAGTAGCACTCAACCGCATTTGATTGCCTCCGCTAAACATTACAGCATCGCAGGTGCGAATGGCTTCTATATAGGCTTCATTTACCGCATCGGCCCGGTTACGAATATGCAATACGCCAATATTGGTGCAGCCCATTTTACCAAAAGCATCCAGGTAATTATTCCCCACTTCGTAGGGGATGGTGGAAGCGGTGGTGATTACTTCAATACGTGCTGTTGGGCCGCCAGCTTCTTCTACAATGCGGCGGAGAATGCCCAGTTCAAAAAAATTGAGGTTATTGCGCTGAAACTCTCCGGCTTCCAGATCCGTTCCTTTGTCTTCTGCACCGCCGATGGCAATAAGTTTTCCTTTAGGTATGCTCATGCATCAAAATTTCGTTCTTAAAACAACATCAAAGTCGCGCAAATATAACGGTTCGGGTATAAAAGAATTGCCAACCTTGTTTATAATTCCAGCAGGTGAGAAACTATAATGCCGGTGGCCACTGCCGCATTTAAAGATTCTGCCCCACCCTTACCGGGTATGGTTATTTTGTGGGTGCATAATTGCATTATCTCTTCTCTTATACCTTTTGACTCGTTCCCTATTACCAGGAACCCTTGTTTAACAGGTTGCATACCCAACAAGGATTGACCATTTAAAGCCGCTGCAAAAACAGGCAGTTGCGGGTAAACTGCAAGTAAACCGGCCACTGCACCGTAGGCTACCTGCACTCTTATAATACCCCCCATGGTACTTTGCACCACTTTGGGCGCAAATGCATCTGCACAATCTTCGCTGCAATAAATATGCTGAATGCCAAACCAGTCTGCAATGCGTATTATAGTGCCCAGGTTACCGGGGTCTTGTATGCCATCCAGCACCAGGTTAAGACCCGCTGCATAATCAGTTACCGGCCAGTTGGGTTTTTTAAAAACACCCAGCACCTGGTTAGGGGTGCTTAAATAAGAGAGGCGTTCTAATTCTGCCGCTGTAACTAAAGTGGCCTTAGTTTGTATGCTTGCCGGCTGCAGTTGCAACCATTCATCTGTAGCAAACAACTGCTGCACGGTGGTGCCTTGCGCCAACATTTCGTTAATAATCTTTGGGCCTTCTGCAATAAATACCCCTTCTTCATCTCTTATTTTCTTTTGGCCCAGACTTTGGATATATTTGACCTGCAATTTTGTGATCATCTTGTTTCGTTTACGGTTTTATGTTACTAAGGCAACCCCAATCTTTACTATATATTTTAATTGCATCCGTTATTGCCATAATGGGCAGCGGTTGCTACACGGTAAAAAAATACCCGCCGCACCAGCCCTTTGTTTTTAAAACCGACATAAATATACAGGGAAATTTACCGGCGGAAGAGAAAGCCAATTTACAAAGCCGTTTAGAAAATCAGTTAGACGATAGCCTGCGTTTAAAAGTTGTTACGCCTTTTCCTTTGGTACAAAAACTGGTAAAGCCGCCTGTTTTTGATACCGCCGCTGCTAACAGAACCATTGGCTTTATGAATAACCTGCTGTATTCTTTGGGATATTACAAAGCCACTATAGAATGGGATAGCACCATTAGCATTAGCAAAGACAAGCAGGCCGTGAATGTATCTTTTACGGTAACCCCCGGCAAAAGCTACCGATTTGATAGCATTGCTTATACTATAGAAGATAGCGTACTCTTAAACCTGGCATTGGCCAGCCGAAACAACTCGCTGGTAAAAAAAGGCAACCCCTATTCTGTTGAAATTATTTCTGCCGAATTGGACCGCCTGGTGGAAGTATATAAAAACAATGGCTACTATAAAATTTCTAAAGAAGACCTGCAGGCAGAAAGAGATACCGTTATAGCTGCATTAATTAATCCCAATCTGGATCCTTTTGAACAGCTGCAATTGTTACAGGAAGCCCGCCGCCGGCAGGAAAACCCAACTATGAGCCTTGTTTTTAAATTAAGAGAAGGCATTAACCCCGGGCATTTAAAAAAATACTACATCCGCAATGTTACTATCTATCCTGATCTTGACCTGATACAGGATACCTCAATAAACAATTTAAATAACCCTGTAAGCACTACTATCAATAGCATCAGGGTAAATACACTCTATAATAAATTTAAACCGGGCTTTGTTGCTTCAAGATCTACTTTAAAACCGGGTAATCTTTACCGGCAAAACGATTATATAAAAACCTATACCAACTATACACAGCTGGGTGCCTGGAGCCAGGTGAATATAGAATTGGTAGAAACACACGATAGCACCCAACAACTGGATGTTGAAATAAAAATGTTTCCTGGTAAAAAGCAAGACATCAATTTTACCGTGGATGGCAGTTACAATACTGCCGACATCATTTCTACCGGTAACTTATTTGGCGTGGGTTTAAACTTTGGTTTAAACAACCGCAATGTGGCCAGGCAAGCCATCCTATCCAGCACCAACCTGCGCACAGGTATAGAATTGGGTAAAGGTTTTATACAAACACAACAGGTAAGCCTGCAGCACATCATTAATTTTCCCAAACTTATATTACCGTTTAAAGTAACTACCAAAGATTCTTTAACCGCCTACAGAACACAACTTAACTTTAATGCCGGCTATACCAACCGTAAAGATTTTTTTGAACTGCGTTCTTTAAACGCCAGCTGGGGCTATGGATGGGTAAAGAAAAAGCATACGCTATTTTACAGCCCGCTGAATGTAGAGTTTGTAAAACTAACCCGTAAAAAAAGACTGGAAGATTTAATTGACAGTATTCCCAATCTTGCGTATTCATTTAACGATGGTTTAATTATAAGCCAGATATTTGGATACACATATAATAACAGTTTTGGAAAAAGATCAATAGCCCTGCGCCTTGGTTTAGAAGAAAGCGGTGGCATATTTGGTTTTATAAAAGGGTTAGATACCAGGGCAAACCTATCCCGCTTTGTAAAGTTAGATGCAGACCTGCGCTATTATGTAAACTTCCCAAAATCTGCCTGGGCTTTTCGTTTGTATGGTGGCACCGGCATACCCTTAGGACGAGATATTGTTGGCAACAAAGAAAAAACGCTGCCCTTTTTTAAAGCATTTTTTGCCGGAGGCCCTTACAGTATGCGTGCCTGGCAAATTCGCCAGTTAGGTATTGGCTCCTCCCGTTATTTTGAAGATTCATTAAAAGGCAACGACCGGTTTGGCGATTTACAACTGGAAGGAAATATTGAATACCGTTTTAACCTCGGTACTTTCTTTGGCATAAAAATGAAAAGTGCCTTGTTTGCAGATATGGGCAATATCTGGTTCCGTACCGATTATGGTTCTACCACTTTAAAAAATACCGATTTTAAATTCTCCCGTTTATATAAAGATCTTGCCGTGGCTGGCGGCACCAGTCTGAGAGCTGATTTTGATTATTTTCTTATTCGTTTTGATTGGGCGTATAAAATTAAAAACCCCATTTACTCCGATATTAATGCCGGGTGGTTTCATGGACTGCAATTATTTAAAGGGCAATTTCAGTTAGGTATTAACTATCCGTTTTAATTTTTTTGTAGCCAGCTGTATAACACATTTCAGCAACTGTTGCGTCGCACACTTCAGCTGTGGTAAAAGCTATGGGGCATAAGGTTTACGGCCTTACACCCTATACCTTTTTGCTTATAACTATTTTTCTGTTGAAGTGTGCGACGCAACAATGCTTAACCGGAGTTACTGATGCCGGTTTCAAAAAAAAATATAAACCTTATAATTGTGGAGATGTCTTTTTAATGATCGCTTCAAAATCTGCAATGCTATACGCATCGGCCACATTAAAATTACCTATGCGGGTGCGGCACAATTTGCTAAGGTGTGCGCCACAGCCAAGGGCTGCACCAAAATCGTTGGCAAGACTTCTTATATATGTGCCGGTGCTGCACACCACCCTGAATGAAACCAGCGGCATATGAATGCTTGTAATTTCAAATTCTTTAATAGTGATGGTGCGGGGTTCTAATTTTACTTCAATGCCTTTGCGTGCCAGTTCGTAAACACGCTTACCATCTTTTTTAATGGCAGAGTGTGCTGGTGGCACTTGTTGAATGGTGCCGGTAAACAAAGCAGTGGCTGCTTTAATAGCGGTTTCGCCGATGGCATCTGTAGATTTAAAATTTTCAGGCTCGCTTTCTAAATCGTAGGTAGGTGTGGTGGCACCCAGTGTAATGGTGCCGGTGTATTCTTTTTCCTGCGCCATATACTCATTAATGCGTTTGGTAAACTTGCCGGTGCATACAATTAAAAGCCCGGTAGCCAGCGGATCTAAAGTGCCGGCATGGCCAATTTTTTTTATTTTGATAAGTGCACGCATTTTACGCACCACATCAAAAGAAGTCCATTGCAGTGGTTTATCTATCAGCAATACTTCCCCTTCAGCAAAATTAAAAGCAGGTTGTTGCAACACGTTTACCATTTGAGGTGACTAAAAGAAAGCATGCAAATTAGTAAATAAACAGCAGTGCACTGTTTAAATAGCCTGGCGGTTTTTAAGCTCCAGGTATTTGTTAATAGTATTGGCGGTTACATTTTCGGGAGCTGTAAGAATGGATAAAATGCCGTACCGCTGCAGTTCTTTAACAATCATTCTTTTTTCTTGTGTAAATTTTTCTGCAATGGTTTTAATGTACACGGCCTGCACATCGGCTGCATCTTGTGTGATGAGTTCTTTTATTTCTGTGTTTTCAAAAAACACCACCAGTAATAAATGGTAGCGGGCTATTTTACGCAGGTAGGGCAGCTCTCTTTGCAGGGCACTCATACTTTCAAAATTAGTAAACAACACCAGCAGACTTCTTTGGCTGATTGTTTTTCTTATTTGCAGGTATAGTTTCTCAAAGTCGCTTTCCAGATAGCGGGTTCTTTGGTTGTATAAAACCTCCAGCACAGCATTCATTTGGGTAGCCTTTCGGTCGGCCGGCAATACATTACCAATCTCTTCTGAAAACGTAATAATGCCCGCCTTGTCTTGTTTTAATAAAGCTACGTTACTTAATACCAGGGATGCGTTGATAGCATAATCCAACAGGCTTAATTGTTTAAAAGGCATTTTCATCATCCGGCCTTTATTGATGATGCAATAAATCTGCTGACTCTTTTCATCGGTGTAATGGTTCACCATCAGGTCGCCTTTACGGGCTGTGGCTTTCCAGTTAATGGTTCTGAAATCATCGCCGGGCACATATTCTTTAATCTGTTCAAACTCCATGCTATGCCCGATGCGGCGTATTTTTTTTATACCCAGTTCTGTTAACCGGTTACTGATGGCCAATAACTGGTACTTGCGCATTTGCAGGTAAGAGGGGTATACCGGCACGGCTTTTTCTTCGTTAAACCGGTAGCGGCGCATGATGAGCCCCAATGGAGAGCTGGCAAATGTGTTTACATTTCCAAAATCGTAGCTGCCGCGTTTAACAGGGCGCAGCTCATACACTATTTTCTTTTCGTACTTAGGTTTTAAGCTGGTGTTAAACCATATATCCCGCTTTTGAAACTGAAAAGGTATTTCATCTATAATACCCAGGAACAGTGTAAAGCTATAACGGTTTTCTACAAAGAGGTGCAGGGTATTATCATCTCCGTTGCTTAGCCGCTCTGGCGTAATGCGGCGCACATGCAAGCCTTTTGTTTTGCCAAACAGTAAGAGATAATCAATACACGTTAACAGCAACAAAGCAAAAAAACAAAGCTTGGGTAATAAGCCCAGCCACGGAAAGAAATGAACCACTATAAACAAAACCACCACCGCTGCAATGGCTGCAAACAGGCGGGGTGTAAAAAAAAGAGGCGCTATATAATGTTTCCAGTATTTCAATTACAATGTTTAATAGTATGTGTTAGCTGCTGGCTGATTTAATGATGAAGAGTGCGACGCAACGATGATGCCATGTAATACCATGGCTGGCTACCCCCTATCTTGGCACTTCTATGGTTTGCAGCAATTGAGCCACCACATCATCTGGTGTTAAGCCTTCCATTTCTCTTTCTGGTGTTAATGTAATACGATGCCTTAATACGGCGGGTGTTACAAATAAAATATCTTCGGGTGTTACAAAATCTCTGCCGCGCATGGCTGCTATGGCTTTTGCACCATTTAATATGCCAATGGATGCACGGGGCGATGCACCGAGATAAATAGATTTATTGCTGCGTGTTTCTGTAACAATTTTTGCAATAAAGCTTACCAGTTTTTCTTCTATGTGCAGTGCTTTTATCTGTTGCTGCAATTGTGCAATGGTTGCGGCGGTAAGCACTTTGTTAACCGCATCTTCTTTTTTACCTTCTTTTACCTGGTGGTGACCTAAAAGTATCTGTACTTCTTCTTCCGGGGTTGGATACGGTACGAGAATTTTAAATATGAAGCGGTCCAGTTGTGCTTCTGGCAGGCGATAAGTTCCTTCCTGCTCTACCGGGTTTTGTGTGGCCACTACCATAAACGGCTGGTTCATGATATAGGTTTTACCATCGGCTGTTACCTGGCGTTCTTCCATTACTTCAAACAAAGCGGCTTGAGTTTTTGCCGGGGCACGGTTTATTTCATCTATTAAAACAATATTACTGAATATGGGACCTTGCTTAAACTGGAAGCTGGCGTTGGCCGGATTAAACACGGCGGTGCCCACCACATCGCTGGGCATTAAATCTGGCGTAAACTGTATGCGGCTGAAAGGCACATCCAACGTTTTTGCCAGCAGCCTTGCTGTAAGTGTTTTGGCAACACCGGGCACACCTTCTATTAATACATGACTGTTGGCCAATACGGCAGCCACTAATAAATCTACCATGGCTTGCTGGCCTACAATTACTTTGGCCACTTCTGCACGAATGGTATTTACAGCATCGTTTAATACTGTTAAATCGGTACGGGTTTCAAAGAAATTGTTTGGTTCCATTATTTTGCTTGTTTATAAAATGTATCAATAAGTTTATTTATGGTTAGCAGTTCATCTGCAGTAATGCTGGGGCGTGCATTACACACCACTATCCAGCCGGCAATATTTTTAATAATGTCTGCATCTGCCCCGGAACGATGCGCCAATGCGGTTACAAATTCTTCATTCAGTTGCTTGGTGGAAATACCAAAGCGGGTACGTACGGCATCTAGCCAGTAATTTATTTTCTTTTGTGCAATGTTAAGGTGGTGTTTTTGGTTGAAGTAAACGCGGCTTACAGTTTCTACAAATTCTTTTGAATCGTTACGGGGCGGTTGCATTACCGGTATGATGCGTTGCCGTCTTTTTAAATTAAAGAGCACATAAACAATCATACTCCATAAAGCAATAAAATAGGCCCACTTTAAATTGGTTTTAGAAAATACTACATGCAGCGGGGTTTCTGAACCCTGATTGCTGCTGGTATAATAATTACTCCAATAGACTGCAGTGGCATTTACTGGCAGGTAAGATGCAGTTTTATTTATGTAATCTATGTTATTGTCCTTCAAAATAAAATAGTTGGTAAAAGTTTGTGGCAGGCAATGCAGCAATAAAGCCCCCCTTCCTCTTTTAATACGAATAAAATTGGGCTGACCTAAATTGTTTACTCCCAGTATAGTTGTATTGGGAGTATCTACTTCTGTAAAATGTGCATCTAATAACCCTTTACGCAGTTTATAGGGTTGCTTTGCTTTTAATACCGGGTTAGCCAGATTGATAGAAACAGAATCTTTTTCTGCATTAAAATGTATGGATGTATCAATATCTATATTTCCCTCCTCGTCTTCAATATAATACCTGGTGTACTTATCAATTTCAACATGCAGGGTATCTTCTAATCCGTCCCCTAACCATTCTGCAGCTATAAAAACCGTATTACCCCGTTCCACATATTTAAGCATCTCATCTACTTCGGCATCCACCGCTTTAACACCACCTGCCACCACCATATACAGCTCATTAGTGGCTGTACTGTTGTTCATGTGATTATAAAAGGGTGACTGCACCTCGCTTATTTTAGCAGCCGGAAAATAATTTTTTAGCTGGTCGTGAAAAATATAAGTGCCAAAAGGAATTTTTTGCTGGCTTTTATACGTACGTGTCCAATCAATGGTTCTCGGACGATTGTATTCTCCCACGAGGTACAGCGCCACCAGCACCACCATAACTAGTATGTACCACTTGGTCCACTTCATGCGCTCAGCTGTTTTTGAAATTGTAAATATTCATCTCTTACCACGCTAAACTGTTCGGCTGTTAGCGGCATTTCTCCGTACCAGGCATAATTGTACACACTGGTTAAATAACTAAAAGATGTATACAGTGGTGTATTTTTTAATTCATACACATACACATCGTTGGTTTTATTTTGTTTCCAATTAATCAACTCCCGGTCTGTTAACAGGCGCAATGTTTGCAGGTAGTGCAACCTAACTGCCAGCCGATAGTTTTTTTGCTGAAGCGCCTCCCGTATGGCTTCTGCAAAATCGATGGCGTAAATATCTTCTTGTTCTACCAGGTACTCCAGCTCAGAAAAATCTTTTTTGTTTTTTGTAAACAGTCCTATTTTTTCCATGCCCACCAGCTTGAGCACTACATAGATGATAGCAAACAGGCAGATGCCCCAAACCAAAATATCAAATACAACACTCCACCACGGATGTGCCTGCATCCGGCCCATCCATCGCAGAAAACGATACCACCAGTTATCTGCATCACTGTCTTTTTTTGCCTGTTGCTGGTTGTAATCAAATTCATTATCGGACCGGTAAGTGTTTAAAGAGCCTGCTTTTCGTATTTCCACCCTTGCAGAATCATGCGGAACCGGTTGCTGGGCTCCGGCATTAAAAACCATGAGCAACAGCAACACATATATGATGAATCGTATTTTCTTAAGTAGTTGTGTCAATCTTGGTTCGATTTAATACTGTTCCTCTACGCCACCGTATTTATCGGTGCTTTCACCAATAGCGTCAATCATTTCTTCAATAGCGGTACCATCCTTTTCTTCGCAAAGACTATAATAGTTTATTGAGGCCCCGCAAACAACAATAAGTTCAAATAACTGGCTTATGATATACAACACTGCCACTATTAACCCTATTACAGAAATTTTTCCCATTGATAAGGGGCTATCTTCTCCAAAAGGATTACTGGTCATATTAAGGGCAAATATTGTAAAAAGCATTGCCCCTACAAATATCAATACCAGGGCAAACACATAATAAATAAGAAAGTTTATAGTACTAAAACCAATTACATGCCACCACTTGTCCCTGAACAAATCAAAAAGCCGGCTAAAGGCACCGCCTATGCCCAAATCTTCTCTTACAAAAATATTGGTGAGGGTTATTATCATAGTAGAGAAAAGAATACCCAGCAGCATCTGCCCCAAAAAATTAACCAGTGGTATAAACATAATAATCAAATAAGGTATAATAGCCACCAGCCCCAGTATAACAGATACGGCAATAGTGTTTAAAATAACCTTAACTATTTTTTTAAAAAATAACTGTCCCACCTGCTGCAATGTTGGTGGTATGCCTTTTTGCTGATCGTACAAACTAAAATAACTGCTGATAGCAGTGCGGTAAGACCCGTACGCTAATACAAAGCAAAGCAGTATTAAAAAGAACTGGTAATTAAAAAAATCTGAAAAAGAAAAATCGTACGCCTGTGATACTATCTCGCTGTATAAATGACCGGCAAAAAAAATGGCAATTACAAAAGCCAGTATA
>JANRMC010000025.1:0-6066 GCA_033761915.1 Flavihumibacter sp. | reverse complement strand
GTTCTTTTCGTTTTGGTCTTACTATTTATTTTATCCCTATTATTTAAAACAATTCCCATCACTCCTTATTTGATTGGAGGACTAATAACAGGAGAAATTCTTAGAATTATCTTTTGCACACAAAAGTACTTAGTATCAATTGACGCAGACCAAATGACTGTTTCGATAAAATATTGTAATAGAATGCTACTTAGAAAAGAAACCTCAATTAACAAAGTAGACTTAGACGCAGTCTATATCCAGGAGACAAATTGGTGGTTAGGAAGGTTAGACCGTATAAATCTTTCTAATACAAAACAAAAATTCTCTTTAGAATTAGTAGACAGGCAAATAAAAGACGCAGTTGTAAAAACACTTGACATAGAATAGCTGCTGCCAACATAGGGTTTTATGCAAGTTGGGCTCGACATTGTAAAATCTGCCAATTGCAAATCCAAGCTGCGGTTCGGGCTGGACGAATAAATCTCAACTTTAGTTCTTAAATTTAACTTCATATTTTCAATCAGCAGCAGTTGTCGGCGGACGGAATACTAATTCCCAACCTGCATAAAGCCCTGCTCGTTAGGCACAATTATATCGACACCCTTCAAGTATGGACATCCATTTTAAGACAAGGAATTTTTATCCCGACGAACTGCGTCTTTTGAAGACTCTGAAAACTCAAAAAGAAAAAGAAGGCGGCGGTAAAATAAAATTCTATCACTTTATTATTGCAGGACTTTTAGGAGCAGGGTTAACTTATATAACGACACTAATCCCAGACAGCTTCTGGACTTTTCTTTTCGGGACACTTGCTGTTCTTTCATTTGCCTTTATTGTTTTCACACCTTACGAAATCTATAAAATGAGGAAAAAGCAGAAGGACTTTTTACAAAACCTAAATGCCACTATTGACAAAGGGACAGTTGACACTTGCCTAATCAATGCAAAAAGAATTGCGATTGCCAAGGAATATGAAGATGAAGGAGATTTATTCATAATTGAATATGACATTGACAAAGTTCTTTATCTGTGGGACTATGACTATAACTTGCGTAAGAAATTTCCTTGTCTTGACTTCGAAATCTATGAGGACAATTTCTTTAAACTCTTTGGTAGACAAGTTTATCCACTGAGTGACCGCATCAAACCACTGACCATTGACAAAAAAGCCAAATGGAATTATATGAGCAAAGTTGGTGCTGCTGGACATTTAGAGACAGACAATGTTAGCTTCGACAAACTAATTGAAGATTATAATAACTGTGCCTAACAAAAGTATTTGCAAAAGCAGGGCTGGACAATGTAACATCAGCTATCTGCAAATATCAGCAGCGGCTCGGGCCCCCGCTGGCGCAAGCATCACGCTTGTGCCTTAATAAAAACATTTTCATTTACTTACACAACTTTTGCAACCTGCCCAAAAGACCTGCAAAGCTTATGAGCGCCTATTTATGCGCCAACGTTTCCATTGATATTAAATGCCTGCTATTTACAAGTGCCGCTAATTGCTAAAGAAATAAAGCTACCTAAAGCGTTGCCGGTGAACCGAGCGTGGCAAGGATGCCGCCATGAAAAACAACTGCCGGTAACAAAAAATACCACTCTTTAACCGGGGGATACTTTAAAATATGAAAATGAATGAATCTTTGTATTTTCAATAACATTTAAACACATTGTATGAATAGTATATTCAGAAGGCTTATTGCTGGCAAACTTGCAGTAATGATAGCAGCACTCCTTTTTACAACATTGCCTGGCAAGGGGCAGACGATGAAACCTGCTGCAAGCGGGTACGCACCGGTTAGCGGCACTAAAATTTACTATGAAGTTTATGGCAAAGGGCAACCTATTATTTTACTGCATGGTGCTTTTTACAATATTGAAATGAACTGGGCTGAATTATTACCTGAATTGTCGAAAAACAGAAAAGTAATTGCCATTGAAATGCAGGGGCATGGGCACTCGCCATATGCTGAAAGGAAACTGGACATTGTTACTTTGGCAAATGATGTAAAAGAGCTGATGGATTTTTTAAAAATAGACAGTGCCGATGTGGCTGGTTACAGCATGGGAGGATCTGTTGCATACCAGTTTGCCGTGCAATGCCCCAAACGATTGAGAAAACTGGTTATTATTTCTTCTACTTACAAAACGGCTGGCTGGCTGCCAATTGTAAATGGCGCTTTTAAAGATTTTAAACCAGAACTTTTTGACGACACGCCGCTGAAAACCACTTACGATGCTACAGCCCCGGATAAAACCAAATGGAGAAGTTTTTTAAAACAGATGTTTGATTTTGCAGAAGAGCCCTTTAATGTGGGCGATGGTAATATTGCAAAAATTACAGCGCCTGTATTAATTATATCTGGAGACAATGACGGGCTGGATAAAATTGAATTGGTAAAAACATATCAGTTACTGGGAGGAGGTATTACGGCAGACATGGAACCGATGCCAAAATCGCAATTGGCTATTGTACCTGCGCAAGGGCACGTAAGCCTGATGATGCAAACTAAAATTATATTAGGTTTACTGGAAGATTTTTTAAAATAATCCTATCCATATCAAGACATACAAAACCCTTTTTCTATGAGGCCTCCCCTGTTTTAAAAACAGAATACATGTGGACAGGGCCTTAACATAACTAAAGCTGCTTATATAGTTCATTCTTTACAACCTCTTTTAAAATTATTCTGGCCAAAGAAATAGTTTAAATAAACTATTTAGCCTTACTGCTCCATTTACCTGAGACTATTTGAATTATAACTGTATCATACCCAGGGCAGTTTTATTCCTGAATTTAAAAAAATAAAAAATATCCCTATTTAATATAAATTTTTATTGTTTTTCAATAAATATTTATACTTTTGAGTTCTACTAAAAAAACATAGCAATGGAAATTAGAATTACTACAAAGCATATTTTAAATGTATTAAACGTCCTTTCATGGATAATTTTTTTAGGGCTTTGCGTTGAAGCCGGTGGTGTTATTTTTAATGCCCTTTACGTGTTGTACAAACCGCTGGTTGCAAAATATTTTTGGAATGGCGCTGACCTATCAGCCTTAATTGCACACGACAAGGGATATTTTATAGTGCAAACTGTTTTAATGTCTATTGCAGCTGTTATGAAGGCCTTGCTATTTTATATTATTGTAACCATGTTTTACAATAAAAAGCTAAGTATTGCAAAACCATTTGGACCAGAACTTACGATTATAGTAATTAAAATTGCCTGGCTATGTTTGGGTGCCGGATTTTTTTCTATTTGGGGCTTACGCTATGCCACCTGGTTAAAAACGCAGGGTATAAATATGCCAGACGTTCATTTATTGCATATTGACGGTGGCGATGTTTGGTTATTTATGGCTGTGGTACTATTTGTTATCAGCCAGATTTTTAAAAAAGGAAGTGAGTTGCAAAAAGAAAGTGAACTAACTGTTTAAAAGTTCAGTTTATACTGCTATAGTACCAAACATTAGATATTATGGCAGCAGCCGTTGATCGTTGAAAACCCCGATAGGATTTGTGCACCGCATTCGGGGCGCCCTTCAGCTTTTTATTTTTATGGCAACAAATAAAGAAATCTAATTGTCCATTTACCAGAAACCGTATTTATACCATGCCTATAATTGTAAACTTAGATGTAATGATGGCAAAGCGAAAAATGTCGCTGAACGAGCTGTCAGAAAAAGTTGGCCTTACTTTATCCAACCTGTCTATATTAAAAACCGGTAAAGCAAAAGCAATACGCTTTAGCACCTTAGAAACAATTTGTAAAATTCTTAAGTGCCAGCCCGGAGATATTTTAGAATATACAGATGACGCAGAAGGTTAAAAACATCATTCATCATAGTATCTAGAGTGCTGCCAATTGCAAAAAAATTTACTGAGTGGTGGTTGCACATTGGTTTTAGAGCTTACTAAAACAATTAAATATTTTAGAAAAAGTAAATTAAAACAAACGCCCTAGCTGCAACCACGGGTAAAAAATAAATACTGATTCATAAAAAAAGCTGGCTCTTGATGAGCCAGCTTTTTTAAATACTGCAACCGTATAATTACTGCTTTGTGAATTTAATAACGTTCACTGTGTGCTGCTGGTTGTTTACCAATTGTAACACATATTGCCCTTTAGTGAATGAACTGATATTGATAGTTGCCTGGCTGCTGCTTACTGGTTGTGCAAGCAACTGTTTGCCGGTATAATCATACAGGTAAGCGGTAAATATAGTGCCCGATGTATTGTTCTGAAAATTGAGCGTTACCAGATTACTGGCCGGGTTTGGACTTATGCTAACCGATAAACTTGATTTTGCAACCAGTTTTTTTATTGCAGAATATTGCGTATTACCAGATGCGGATAATTGAGCAATGCGGTAATAATTAGTTACCGCCGCATAATTGCCATGCAGAAAACTATAAATACCATCTGTATTTTTAAAAGCGTTGCCTGCCGTAGTTTCATTAATAGTTTGCCAGTTAAGTGCATCCCGGCTATGCTGTACCTGGTATTTATAGACCCCTGTTTCATTGGCATTCTTCCAGCCTACTTGTACTTTATTTTTTACCTGCAGGGCTGTTACCTGCAATTGTTGTAAAGGCAAAACCAATGTAGGCGTTGCGCATGATGTTAAATCGTCTCCATACCCATTGGGCAAGGTAGCAATATTGGTGAGTGGTAACACAGGAGATGTCATTTCATACAACTGATTATTACCAGCCACCCCTGGTGCGGTTGTATAAGACCCGGTAGAAAGATACAAATGCCCGGAAGCGTTAAATGCAATACCTGTAAAACTTACACCAGCAGGTGTGGGTGTGGCAGCAATTACAGTATCTACGGTTACGCTGGCCACAGCAGTGGTGGGCACCGGTGCATTGATACGGTATAGCGCATAATTGGATGCATTAGAAGAAAGAATCCAGAGATTGCCACTGCCATCAAAAGCCATGTCTCCTGAATTGTAGGTTCTTATTTCATTAACAGAATTCCCTGAAATATCCCGGAAAGATTGGGTGATGAGTGTCCACGCATTTGCCCCTACGCTGTAATAAAATAAAGCAGGGCCGGTAACGGGATAGCCCTGCGCCATATTAGCACCGGGGTGTATGGTATAATAACCCAAACCACTTGGGTTCATTGTACCGGAACGGAGTTTTTGGGTAACGGGTATAGCCGGTGTTGATGGAATGGCTAATGAAACTTTTAAACCACTGAGCGGATCAAAAGAAACAAACTCTGTAGTGCCAGCACCGCACTGATTAAAAAAATAAAAATTACCGTTCATAGAACTAAAGCCCACGCCATTAGCATTGGCCGAAGTAGCGGCCGGGCTGCCAATGGTAGTGGTTCCACCGTTTAAGATATTAATACCTACAATTTGCCCGGAGCCGGAAGCAGTGATTGAAAGCAATCCATATACAGTATCTGTATTGTTGGTACAAATTTGTGCACCTGCATGGCACACACTTAAAAGTGCTGCTAGCAGGTAAACCAGTTTCTTGTGTTGTAGTTGTTGCATAGGGTTAAATATATAGGTGAAAAGAACTTTCCGTTTTATTGTATTACTACAGGTGATGTGCTAACCAATTTTGTATCCTTTAGTAAACTTAAATGGTAGATACCGGGCGGCAAATTTTTAACATTGATTGTTGTACTAAAAGTAGTGGCATCTCCGGCCGTTATACTTTTTTTAACCACCAAATAACCAGTACTGTTGAATAGCTGTAATTGGTAAACCCCCACTGAAGCGCCACGATAGTTTATATTAAAACTTCCGTTGTATACGGGGTTGGGCACAACAGATAGATTAATTTTTCCGGCTATAGTTGCGTTTACAAAAACAGTTTTACTGTAAAACACCTCTCCATTTTTTGCAATTGCTTTTATACGGTAATAGAGCGCCTCTGCAGGAGACTGGCGGTCTGTTACTGCGTACATACTTGTATTAGTTGCCGGAACGGAGACAACTGTTGTGTATTCGCTGCTATTATAAGAACCTTGTACTTCAAAACTATAAATTGCAGATGAAGCCGGATATTGCCAGTTAATAGCAACCCCTTTACTGGTTTGTCTGGCTGT
>JANRMC010000024.1:0-7793 GCA_033761915.1 Flavihumibacter sp. | reverse complement strand
CAGGCCGTTTGTTGATCGTACCCTTTAAAACTATCGTTTAATTATTTTGATTTTACAATGCGTTGTACTGCTGTTTCTGTATCGCAGGTTGCTTTTACTACGTACAAGCCATTGCCTAATTCATTTACATTAATCACTTCTGTTTGAGAAGCCTGTGTGTTACTGATTCTTATTACCACCTGACCATTGCTATTATACACTTCAAAACTTACTGCTTTGTTTTGCCAGCTGGCCGGCAGTGTTACTCTCAGCTCACTTACCACCGGGTTAGGATAGGTAATAATTTTTACATCGTTTGTGCTTTTACCCAGGCGCACCAGCTTAACATCAGATACTGAGTAGCGGCCATCTGCATCTACCATTCTTAAGCGGTAGTACACAATACCACTGTTGCCTGCAGGTAATTTATCGTTGTAAGCATATTTGCTGGTTACTTCGCTGTTGCCATTTGCAAACAACATTGCCGCATCAGTAAACTCGTAACCATTAACGCTTCTTTCAATTACAAAGTGGCTGAAGTTTTTTTCCATGCTGGTAGCCCAGTTCAGTGCTACTTTATCGTTCAGCAACGCTGCAGAAAAACTGCTTAACTTAACATCTAATAAAGTAGGTGCTGCATAATTAAAAGAGCGGAACCAGATAGAGTTGTAGCGGTTAGTGGCACCAGTAGTACCGCTGGTTAAAATTTTACCACCAATACGCATAGTAAAATTGTTTTTATTTTCGTAGTTGTTGGTAACCATTACAAGGGTGGCACCGGTATCAATATCGTTGAAAGTTTGAACAGGTCCTACAAACTCCGCCATATCACCAATCTTAGTAGCTTGTAAAACGGTGTTTAATTCAAGTACTGAATTTTTAGCGCCAAAGAAACATACCATCTCTTGTAACTTATCACTGTTGCCATCCACATCCAATGCAGTTACTGCAAAGTTGTTAACGGTAATGGCATTGCTGCTCATGCTATTTACAAAAGATACTTTAAATTCTAACCACCAGGTGGCAGGGCCGCGGCCTACATTACCGGCACCATAAGTAACCTGTGGTTGAAAGGCCTTATCGTGACCCATTGTGCTGATATCAATATTTGATAAGATTACAGAGTCTGATGAGCGACCGGTCAATTCTACAATAGCATCCACATTAGTGGTTACATTGGGGAAGCGGTATTTGGCACCGTTTGCACCGGGAACTCCTCCGTACAGGTAAGAATTTTTAAATACTAATCCCTGGCTTTTGGCAGCGTACATAAACACTACATTTAACAGGGCGATTACTATTGCAACTTTTGCAAAGTAAGCGATGATAGAATCATTTGCCTTGGGGCTTGGGTACAGTTTCATAATTTTTGTTTTGATGGGTAGAGATAACTGTTCAAGTGGCCCACAGGTCTATTGGAGGAAAAACACAAAGATTTTTAAAAGGGAAATTGGAGATTAGATATAACTAATTAAAAATGGAAACTTGTTGTGTAGGAAATTGGGGTACGACTTTTAGTAGGAGATTGGGTACGATTGCTGAGGTTGTGTGTAAATACCTCGTTGATGACACAAAGATTAAACGGGTTTTTTGTTTATGCAAGCATGCCGGCAAACTTTTTTTCAAGCAACATCATAACTCGTTCATTTTGTGAGGTAAACTTTATTTAAAAAATTTCTGAAAGACCGCTGGCCTCATCCAATAACCAATTTGCCACCCCATTGCTGAACCTTTACAAGCCAGCTTTGTTAACAGCCTGTAAAGTATTATTTTAGCTATAACACAAAGGGGTTGTGTATCTTTGCCCCTCATTACAGAATTATGGAACTAACCCCCGGTTCTTTATTGAAGACCATTAACAGCCCGGACGATTTAAAAAAAATAAGCCCGGCCCAATTGCATCAGGTATGCGATGAACTGCGCCAATATATTATTGATGTGGTAAGCGTACATGGCGGCCACTTTGCTGCCAGCCTGGGTGTGGTAGAATTATCTGTGGCTTTGCATTATGTATATAACACCCCATACGATCAGTTGGTGTGGGATGTGGGCCACCAGGCCTATGGCCATAAAATACTTACCGGCCGCAGAGATAATTTTCATACCAACAGAAAGTATAATGGTTTAAGCGGCTTTCCCAAAAGAAGCGAAAGTGAATATGATACATTTGGCGTGGGCCATTCTTCAACCTCTATTTCTGCAGCATTGGGCATGGCTATGGCAGCTAAATACAAGCAGGAAAACCGAAAATCTGTTGCTGTAATTGGTGATGGGGCCATGACGGCCGGCCTTGCTTTTGAAGCCATGAACCATGCCGGTGTGGCCGATGCCGATATGCTGATTGTGCTGAACGATAACTGCATGAGCATTGACCCCAACGTGGGGGCTTTAAAAGAATACTTAACAGATATTACCACCTCGCCTACTTACAACCGAATTAAAGACGATGTTTGGAAAGCTTTAGGAAAATTGCCTGTTGGCAAAACCTTTACCCGCGAAATGGCCAGCAAGCTGGAACATAGCATTAAAGGTTTTGTAAACAAAAGCAGCAACCTGTTTGAAGCACTGAAGCTGCGCTACTTTGGTCCTATTGATGGGCATAATATTACCAAGCTGGTAGAAACATTAAAAGATCTGAAGAATATACCCGGTCCTAAACTGCTGCACATTGTAACAGTAAAAGGAAAAGGGTATGAGCTGGCAGAAAAAGACCAAACCAAATGGCATGCCCCGGGTTTGTTTGATAAAGTAACCGGCGAAATACAAAAAAAGAAATTTGATCTGCCACAAGCACCCAAATACCAGGATGTGTTTGGACATACCATTATTGAACTGGCAGAAAAAAACGATAAGATTTTTGGCATAACCCCCGCCATGCCCAGCGGTTCTTCATTAAAATTAATGATGGATAAAATGCCACACCGGGCTTTTGATGTGGGGATATGCGAGCAACACGCTGTAACGCTTAGTGCCGGTATGGCCACACAGGGCATGAAGGTGTTTTGCAATATCTATTCTTCTTTTATGCAACGGGCATACGATATGGTGGTGCACGATGTAGCCATACAAAAACTGCCGGTTATATTTTGTTTAGACCGTGCCGGCCTGGTAGGAGAAGATGGCCCCACCCATCATGGCTGTTATGATATAGCATATATGCGCTGCATACCCAACCTTATTATTGCAGCACCCATGAACGAGGCCGAGCTGCGTAATATGATGTACACCGCACAATTAGAAAGTACAGAACTGCCTTTTGTCATTCGCTACCCACGTGGTGAAGGTGTAATGCCTGAGTGGAAAACCGCCATGACGGAAATGAAAATTGGCACCGGCCGTAAATTAAAAGACGGCAATGAAATAGCCGTACTTTCCATTGGCCACCCCGGTAATTTTGCCGCACAAGCCATCAGAGATGTAAAGAACGACGGTATTAATGCGGCGCATTACGATATGCGTTTTGTAAAGCCGCTGGACGAAGCCATGCTGCACGAAGTGTTTACCAGATACAACAAGATAATAACGCTGGAAGATGGCACCGTTAAAGGTGGTTTTGGCAGCGCCGTGCTGGAGTTTATGGCCGAACACCATTACAAAGCCACAGTGCACATAATGGGTATACCCGACCGGCTGGTAGAACATGGCACCCCCAAACAATTATATGCAGAAATTGGTATAGATGCCAATGGCATTGCTAATACTATCAGAGAAATGATGCAGGTAAAAGTAACCAACCCCGTTTTAATGGGTTAATATAACTGCCTTACAATACTACAATGACTGCCCCAAAGGCAGTCATTTTTTTTGGGTTACCGGCAGCAGTACAGGTGGCAGCAGTAGTTGCGTCGCACATGTTAGCTGCAACGCTATGACGAACAATTTATAATTGTATTTCATGATTCACTTAATGATACTTTATTAGTATTAATTGATTAGGTAGAAGAATGGTAAGGTAAAATATGACTGCGTATTATATGACGACAAGATGTTTTAAGAAGTAAAACTAATGATGCCAAAATAATATCCCACAACAATTTGTAAATAAGATAAATTTACAAATGAGCAGCTCAAAATATAAGATTCCGTTTATAAAAACGATTGAAGCTTTTTTCGCTGCCTACAAATTAGGTAAGCCCTTGCATGCAGATGTAATGTGTATGCGCCTGGAAGACCAGCCGGACGAAAAATTAATACACATGCCAGCTTACAAAGCTGGTTTTTTCAGAATCATTCACTTTACAAAGCCCGGGCTTCAATTTAAAGCCGGGGAAAAGAAACACGATATTAGTTCGAATTGTATTTGCTTTACATACCCGGGTAAAACAGAATCCTGGAAGCGTTTAAATAAATTATATGGAACGGTAATTTATTTTTCTTCTGAATTTTTGGGGCTACAGGCATTAGGAAAAGATATTGAAAAAGAATATCCTTTCTTTAAAGAAGAAGCAGAATTGGTGCTGTTGCTTACTGATGAAGAAAGCGAAGAGATTAAAAGGATAGCAGATGAAATGATTGCTGAAATGCATGCAGATGCAATTGATAAAATAGATTTAATAAAAAACGAGTTGCCTCTTTATCTCTTTAAAATAAAAAGGCTTTACAACAAAAAAATCAGTAGTCTTAGTATTGAAGAAAAAGCTTATAAAGGCTTACTCCAGCGGTTTAAAAAAGAACTGGATGCCTATATACAGGAGCTGTTAAGTGGTAAAAAAGCAATTACTCCCACTGTGTCTTTAATTGCAAAAAGGCTATTTATCAATTCAAATTATCTGAATAGTGTAATTAAAGAGGTTACAGGTAAAACAGCATCAGAGTTTATACAAGAAAAAATATTGTTGCACGCCAAATTATATCTTTTGCATAGCAACCTGGGTGTTGCAGAAATTGCTTATATGCTGGGTTTCGAAAACGTCTCTTATTTTAATCGCCTTTTTAAAAAAAGTGTTGATATGACTCCTACTGCCTACCGCGAGGCATATATTGAAAAGTAACCCCTGTAAAAAGTATAAGTTTCTCTGTAATTAGTGTAATTAATAAACGGCTTTAGCAGATAGCTTTAACGTTATTAATTAATAAAAACAGAATTATGAAACAACTACTGAAACTGGCATTTATACCAGTAAATATTGATGTTGCTTTATTGACATTGCGGGTTTGGTTAGGTATAGGGCTTTTTCTAAATCATGGGGTAGAGAAAGTTGTAAATTTTTCTGCAATGCAGCAGCATTTTCCCAACCCAATTGGCATAGGGTCAACTGCAAGTTTGGTGGCTGCTTTAATTGCTGATGCTATTTGTGCAGTCTTTATAATTGCGGGATTATTTACCCGATTTGCAGCATTGATATGCACTTTAAATCTTTTTGTGGCATTTGCTTTTTTGTTCAGATTTTCTATTGCTAAACCGCCGGGTGAAATTGCCTTTATTTATTTAGGCGGGTTTATTGCAGTGCTTTTGGCTGGTGCCGGCAAATTTAGTTTTGATAATAAATTAAAATAACTGACCTGAAAAATAGCTTTTATGAAACATGTTTTTGTTTTTTTAACCCTTATCTTTTTATGTTGTAAGCATTTTGGTCAGCATACAAACGGCGTTAAATTATTCAGGTATGGCTCTGCAGATAACGAGAAGCCTGCAGTGCTAACTGCTGACGGGCTTAAACTAGATGTCTCTGCTTTTGTGAAAGATTATGATGAGGCTTTTTTTGCTTCCAACGGTATTGAGCGATTGGAAATCTGGCTTTTGAAAAACAAGAGTAAGTGTGCAATGGTTCCTGACAATGCAAGAATAGCTTCTTGTGTGGCAAGGCCATCAAAAATAATTGCTATTGGGCTAAATTATGAAGCACATATAAAAGAAGGCGGTGCCCCTACGCCAAATGAACCTGTGATATTTTTAAAAGCACCCTCTGCTTTATGTGGTCCATATGATAGTGTTATTATACCCAAAAACTCTTTTAAAACAGATTATGAAGTTGAGCTGGCTGTTGTAATTGGAAAAAAAGCTTCCTATGTAACAGAAGCGGATGCTTTAAGTTATATAGCGGGCTATGCTATAATGAATGACTATAGTGAACGGGAATGGCAATTAGAAAGAGCTGCGGGGCAATGGGATAAAGGTAAAAGCGCAAATACCTTTGCGCCATTAGGCCCATGGCTGGTTACTGCAAAAGAAGTTGGCAACCCACACAACCTTGAAATATGGCTAAAAGTGAATGGTAAATTAATGCAGCAGGCAAATACAAGTGATATGATTTTTAAAGTAGCCAGATTGGTGAGTGATATAAGCCAGTATATGACTTTGATGCCCGGCGACGTAATAGCTACGGGAACGCCTTCTGGTGTAGGCCTTGGACAGCGACCACCTGTTTATTTAAAGCCTGGCGATATAATAGAATTGGGTATTGAAAAACTGGGAAGCCAAAAACAAATAGCAGGCTCGGCAATGAAATATTTTTTAACGAACGAGGAGTATTTGGATTACCAGCGATGGGTGGCATTAGGTATTGGAGGTATTCCGCATACCCTGGAAGGCTACCGGATGGTAAAAGAGTTAGGTAGCCAGATGAAAGATCCAACTGACGTTAAGAGAGTTTCTGGCGATATTGGTAAAATGGGTGACATTCAAACCTTATTTGAATTGCCGAAACGAGCTGGGGACCGCCCCACTATAGCACCATTTGCTGTTCCGCATCGGCAAACCAATCAACATAACGATACAATCATAAGAAACAAACAAATAAGAGTATTTGATGAAAAAGTTTCGGGCTCTGGCGGTTTGCTGGTGTATAAAACCAGTTATTTGGAAAAAAACAGCCCGGGCATTTTTTTAAAAGACAGTGCTGCAGGTAACCCAACAATAGTTGGAGTGTCTCATGCTGAAATTGGGCATGTACACTTATTTGATGGCTCTATGCATATTATTTTAAGCCCGAGTGATACAAAAGAGGTGATTGAAAAAGGATGGGGGGAACTGCATGGTTTAGCAGGGGAAGGCAGGGCTGCTAAAACTTACTTAATCATTTATTCACCAAGAACAGAACAGGAATTGATTGTAACTAAATTAATTCTTGATGCTGCAGCTACTTATTCTGGCTATAAATAATTTTTTTTAATTAATAAATCTGATTTGTAATAGCAGTATAATGTTACAGCAAAGTATTGAAGCCTGCCTATTAAAGCAAGTAAGCTACACATTGCTACGTTGCTACGTGCACTGCCGCTGAAGGGTGCGACGCAACGATGCCACATAGCAGCACCCCGGCCGGTACCATAAAAAGAACTGTTTTAACAGAAGCCAGCGGGTTTTAGTTTTTCACTTAATTTCGGTTACTACAACCGTTTGCTATGCGTTTATTGTTTTATAGTTTGTTACTGCTTTTTGTATCGGCCTGTAATAATGATGTGCTGTTGTTTACACCCCTGCCTGCCGAAGCAACCGGCATTAATTTTAATAATGCCATTGAAGAAAATGATCAGCTGAATATGATTAATTACCAATACCTGTACAACGGCGGCGGCGTGGGTATTGGCGATTTTAATAACGATAGCCTGCCCGATATTTATTTTACCGGCACCATTAAAGGCAATAAACTGTATTTAAATAAAGGCAATTTTAAATTTGAAGATGTAACCGTTGCCGCCGGGGTTGAAGGACAAACCAAGTGGTGCCGCGGCGCATCGGTGGTGGATATTAATAACGATGGCCTGCTGGATATTTATGTATGTGCCGCTGCCTGGCAAACGGCAGAACTGCGTAAGAATATTTTTTATATCAACCAGGGGGTAGACCCGGTTACTAAAGTGCCCAGGTTTAA
>JANRMC010000023.1:0-48399 GCA_033761915.1 Flavihumibacter sp. | reverse complement strand
ACAGGCAGGGAGGTAGAAATAGTACAAAAAAAGGGAAATGTCTCCATTTCCCTTTTTTTTGTTGCACTTTAAGGCTTACTCCATCGTAAATTCGAGCGCTAGGCCTCTAAGCTCGTGTACCAATACATTGAAAGATTCAGGGATGCCTGCTTTGGGTATGTTTTCACCTTTCACAATAGACTCATAGGTTTTTGCACGACCAATGATGTCATCTGATTTCAGGGTTAACAATTCCTGCAGAATATTAGATGCGCCATACGCTTCTAATGCCCAAACCTCCATCTCACCAAAACGCTGACCACCAAACTGAGCCTTACCACCCAGCGGTTGCTGTGTAATTAAGCTATAAGGTCCAATAGAACGGGCATGCATCTTATCATCTACCATGTGGTGGAGCTTAATCATATAAATGATACCTACAGTTGCTTTCTGGTGGAAGCGTTCGCCGGTTTCACCATCATACAAGTGTGTGTGCCCATTCATAGGAATGCCAGCATCTTTACAGTAGTTAGATATTTCGTCTGTGGTGGCACCATCAAAAATTGGGGTGGCAAATTTCACACCCAGTTTTTGGCCAGCCCAACCAAGGATGGTTTCGTAAATCTGGCCCAGGTTCATACGGCTGGGTACGCCCAATGGATTCAGTACAATATCTACGGGGGTTCCATCTTCTAAGAAAGGCATGTCTTCTGCACGTACAATTTTTGCCACAATACCTTTATTACCGTGGCGGCCCGCCATCTTATCGCCCACTTTCAGTTTACGCTTAACAGCCAGGTAAACTTTTGCCAGTTTTAATACGCCTGCTGGTAATTCATCACCAATAGAAATATTAAACTTCTCTCTCTTGTAACGGCCCAACTCTTCGTTGTACTTAATATTATAGTTGTGCAGTAATACGTTAATCAATTCATCCGTGGTGGCATCACCTGTCCAACCCAATGGGTTTACATTCAGGTAATCAATACCTGCCAGGTTTTTAGCATTAAACTTAGCGCCTTTGCCAATCAGCATTTCGCCAAAATTGTTGCTGATGCCGGTAGAAGAATAATCTTTTAAAAGGGTTAACAGCTTGTTCAGCAATAACTCTTTTAAATCCTCTTCATTCTTCTCGTGTATTTTTTCCAATTTTTCCAGGGCTGCTTTTTCACGCACTTTGGCATTCTTATCTTTCTTAGCCCGCTGGAATAATTTTTTACTGATTACCACACCTTCCACACCATTGGGAGCTTTTAGTGAAGCGTCTTTTGCATCGCCGGCTTTATCGCCAAAGATGGCACGTAACAACTTCTCTTCTGGTGTGGGATCGCTTTCGCCTTTTGGTGTAATCTTACCAATGATAATATCTCCTTCTTTAACGGCTGCACCAATACGAATGATACCATTTTCATCCAGATCTTTGGTAGCTTCTTCACTTACGTTTGGAATATCTGGTGTTAATTCTTCTTCACCCAGCTTGGTATCACGCACTTCCAATTCGTATTCGGAAATATGAATAGAAGTAAACAAATCTTCACGCACCACTCTTTCGCTGATTACAATGGCATCTTCAAAGTTGTAACCCTTCCATGGCATGAATGCCACTTTAAGGTTGCGACCCAATGCCAGCTCACCGCTTTTAACAGCATATCCTTCTGTTAAGAAATCTCCTTTCTTAACACGCTGTCCTTTTTTAACAGATGGAGTATGTGTAATAGAAGTTTCCTGATTGGTTTTTATAAACTTGGTAAGGTTATAAATTTTCAGATCTTCTTCAAAGCTTACCAAACGGTCGGTATCATTACGATCATAACGAACATGAATTTCATTACCATCTACATATTCAACCACACCTTCGCCTTCAGATAATATCTGCACCCGTGCATCACGTGCTGCTTTACCTTCTAAACCAGTACCCACAATCGGAGATTCGGGGCGGATAAGCGGTACAGCCTGGCGTTGCATGTTTGATCCCATCAGGGCACGGTTAGCATCGTCATGCTCTAAGAACGGAATCAGTGAAGCACTCAAACCCACTATCTGGTTTGGCGCTACGTCCATATATTCCACTTCTGCTTTTTCAAGAATCGGGAAATCGCCTGTTTGGCGGCTTACCACTTTTTCTTCTGCAAACTCACCCTTTTCATCTAACTGAGAGTTGGCCTGGGCAATTTTTGCCAGATCCTCTTCTTCCGCACTCAGGTAAGTTAATTTTTTAAGGTCTACTTTACCGTTAGAAACCTTACGGTAAGGGGTTTCAATAAAGCCCATTTCATTAATCTTTGCGTGAACGCAAAGAGTAGAAATCAAACCAATGTTCGGACCTTCCGGTGTTTCAATGGTACACAAACGACCATAGTGAGAGTAGTGTACGTCACGCACCTCAAAGCCTGCTCTTTCACGACTTAAACCACCGGGGCCTAACGCTGAAATACGACGTTTGTGTGTAATTTCAGAAAGTGGGTTAGTTTGATCTAAGAACTGAGATAATTGGGATGTACCAAAGAAAGAGTTGATTACAGAAGAAAGCGTTCTTGCATTAATCAAATCTACCGGGGTAAACACCTCATTATCGCGTACGTTCATTCTTTCACGGATGGTTCGGGCCATACGGGCCAAACCCACACCAAACTGTGCATATAATTGCTCACCCACGGTACGTACACGACGGTTGCTTAAGTGATCAATATCATCTATCTCTGCCTTGGCGTTGGTTAAACGCACCAGGTATTTAATAATCTCAATAATATCCTGCTTGGTCAGTGTTTTCTGCGTAAGCGGATACTCCAGATTCAGCTTGCGGTTAATTTTATAACGACCTACTTCACCTAAATCGTAACGCTTATCGCTAAAGAACAATTTATCAATAATACCACGTGCAGTTTCATTATCTGGCGCATCTGCACCACGCAACTGGCGGTAAATGTGCTGTACCGCCTCCAACTCACTGTTAGAAGTATCTTTATTTAAAGTGTTGTAGATAATTGCATAATCGCCACCTACATCTTCTTTCTGAATAAATACACTCTTCACATCCATTTCCACAATCATATCAATGGCCTCATCATCCAGAATGCTATCTCTTTCCAACACCACTTCATTACGCTCAATAGAAACCACTTCACCGGTATCTTCATCCACAAAATCTTCCACCCAGCTTCTCAACACACGGGCGGCCAGTTTTTTTCCTTCATGGGCAGCCAGGGCTTTTTTCTCAGCCTTTACTTCATCGGCCATGCCAAAAAGTTCCAGAATATCTTTATCTGTTTCAAAGCCTATAGAACGTAACAAAGTAGTAACCGGGAACTTTTTCTTACGATCTATATAAGCATACATTACATTATTAATGTCTGTAGCAAACTCCATCCATGCCCCCTTAAAAGGAATTACACGGGCAGAGTAAATTTTTGTACCGTTGGGGTGAATAGACTGACCAAAGAATACACCCGGAGAACGATGCAGCTGAGATACCACCACACGTTCTGCACCATTAATTACAAAGGTACCGCGGGGGGTCATGTAGGGAATATTACCCAAGAACACGTCCTGTACTATTGTCTGGAAATCTACGTGCTCTTCATCGTTACAACTTAAACGCAGTTTTGCCTTTAAAGGCACCGCATACGTTAAGCCACGCTCCATACACTCCTCAATGGTGTAACGGGGTGGGTCAATAAAATAATCTAAAAACTCCAGCACAAATATGTTGCGGGTATCAGTAATGGGGAAGTTCTCTTTAAATACACGGAACAACCCTTCAACATTACGTTTGTCTGGTGTGGTTTCTAGTTGGAAGTATTCTTTGAAAGACTGAATTTGAACTTCCAGCAGATCAGGGGTATCTGCCAAGTTTTTAATCTTTCCAAAGCTTACCCTGTTTTGCAGTTTTGTAGAAGACATATTATTTAAAACCGGTTTTATTGTTCAAACAGTTAATCTATCGCCTATAGACAAAAATTTACCTAAGGAGTTGCGTACTCCTCAAATAATTGATATATAGATAATTATGGAAAATTGGCCATTAATTTTACTACCCGGGCTTAATTTCCTTTGTACAAATGGAGGGCAAAGGTAATGAAATACGGGTTACAAACAAGGAAATCTTTCCCCTCAAGCATCGGGCCGGAAATTTGGGGACAACTAGTGGGTAGCCAGCTTTTGTACGGTGCCTGGCACCGGTTGCGTCGCACACTTCAGCAGCAGAAAAGGTAGAAGCTATAAGGTGTAAGGTGCTAGGCCATAAGCCTTATGCCCAATGCCTTCTACCTTGGTTGAAGTGTGCGACGCAACCGGAGTTTTAACGGAGTTACCGGGGCTGGCTACCAAAAATAAACCCCACCGGGCGGTGGGGCTACTTTTCAAAACCTATTCCAATGCTACTGTTTTACTATTTTATATACCGATACGGCATCTGTGCCATAAAACTTAATGCGCAATATATAGGTGCCGGCTGATAAACGGGAAACATCTAAGCTATGCCTGAAGGTGGTTCCTGTTTTTTCAAAGCTTTCATCCCTTATGAGTTTACCACTTACATCCAGAATAGTGATATAGGCTTTTCCTGTATAATCATTAAAACCATCCAACGTAACTGTTTCTGTGGCTACAGGGTTGGGATAAATTTTTAAAGCCCCGGTGTATCGCAATAAATTAACCACACTTATTTTAACGGTATCTCGGGCCGTTGCGCCTTTATCGTCTGTTACGGTTAATTCAAAAATATAATCGCCGGTTATTAGCTGTGTAAGGCTTGCTGTTGCCGCCATTGCATTTGAAACCGTTGCAGTAGCCTGGCCACCAATTTGGCGCCAGCTATAACTAGTAATAGATCCATCGGTATCATAAGAGGCCGTGCCATTCAATCTTGCTGTAGTTGAGGGAAATGCTACCGTAGTATCGTTGCCTGCTCTTGCAACAGGCGGCTGGTTTAAGGCTTGTGCAATACTTATAATAACATCATCTGTAGCAGTAGCGCCGCCATTGTCAGTAACTGTAAGGCGGAAGGTATGGGCGCCAATTGACAATCCAATAACCGATGGTGTTGCTGTATTAGAGTTTGTAATGGTGGCGCTTCCCGGGCCAGCAACTCTTATCCAACTATACTGTGTTATGGTTCCATCGGAATCGCTCGAGGCCGTACCATTGAGGTTTATAGTTTGCCCGGTAAAGCTATTTTGATCGGGACCGGCATTAGCTATGGGTAATTGATTGGGTCTTGGTGCCACATTAACAATTACATCATCAGTAGCAGTTCCGCCCCTGTTGTCTGTTACAGTTAAGCGGAAAGTGTGCAAACCCAGTACAAGATTAGGCACATTGGGTGTTGCTGTTGCTGCATTATTAATGCTTGCAGTACCCGGGCCACTTATTCTTATCCAACTGTATTGTGTTATTGTGCCATCTGGGTCTGCTGAAGCTGTTCCATTTAATGCAGCCGTTTCGCCCACAAATATGTTTTGGTCTGGGCCGGCATTTGCAACAGGTAACTGATTAGGTGGTGGGCCCACAGTAATGGTTACCTCATCATAAGCAATTGCTCCTTTATCGTCTGTAACAGCCAATTGGAAAATATAAGTACCAGCCTGCGTAAAATTAGCGCTTGCATTTGGCTGGTTAGCGGTTGTCATAGTAACGCCACCGGGGCCGGCAATCATCAGCCATTGGTACGCTGCAATTGTTCCATCCGGATCGTAAGACGAAGTGCCATTTAAATTAACACTAACAATGTTAGGGTGTGTTTGATCGGCCCCTGCATTGGCAACCGGCAGCTGGTTAACTATTGCAAGAGTGTCTTGCTTAACAAAATAGAAAAACGGTTTTTCAAATGCTTTTACAGTTAAAAAACCGCCGGCTGCAGGCACTGTAGTTTCAGTACCCATAACCTGCGTAAAAGACAGTTCTACTCTTTTAGCTGTATTGCCCACCACACTACCAATATTTATTGACTGATTGGGTAAATTAGTGCCATTGTATGATCCTTTCCAAACTTCGTAACAAAGTGAATCGGGTTGGTTTTTATTCTTCCATTTCAGAATCCATAAATTTTCTCCGTTTTTTGAAATTACCTCATCTACGTAGTAGTTCTTTAAATATTCAAACATACCTGCCCGGTAAAAGAAGAAAGGAAATTTTTGCGGAGCATCCACCCCACCGGTAGTACGGCCACAGGTAGCAAACAGCATATTAATTTCATTGGGCCCAAAAAACACATTATGTATCATGTATTCATTATAACCCCTAAAGCCTGTAGCAGCCATAATACTTTCACCACGGGCCATAATGATGGCTTTTGACTGCACATTATCATAACCGGTAACAATGGGTGTGCCTGAAGTGGTCCAGGGTATATCTATTGCAGATAAATTGGGTGGCGCCTGCGGAAAATTATCATACCCCCACTCTGTAAGAAATATTTTAACGGTTGTATCGCCATCTAAAACATTATATACTGCGTTGGTATAACTGTTTAGCTTATCATAAATCAAATCTCTTTCTGCACTTTCACCTTTCTCTCCAATCTGCTGCTCAGCAGTAGCTACATAATCAATAGCATTGTTATAGGTTCTTGAATAATGGTGAAAATTAATAACTGAGAATGGAAACTTACCATCTGTTCTTAAAATTTTTGACAGCCAAACATAAGAATCAATCCTGTTACTATCCATGTATGCACTGGCAGACATAATAAGATTGAAATTGGGATCTGCCGCCTTAACACCTAAGTTAGAACCCACCCTTCCTTCCCATCCATCATAGTCTACAAAAGATTTAAGCAGGTAACCCAAAATACTTTGCCCCCAAAAATCATCTTCATTACCATTTTCTACCGAGTTGTAGAAATTCAGTCCATTGGGATAACCAGCATCGTTGGTCCAACGGGTATTTGCAGCGGGTACAGCAACAGAACCATATTTGGCAGCATAGTTATAAAAGAAGTCTCCACTCCGGCTATAACTGTACGGACTTTCAGGTTCTTCATTTGCCTTATTGGTATTAATAATTTTTGTGGCATCCCCATTATTCTGGGCGGCCAGGTAATGGCTGCCACCACGTATAGATGCCCACATAAACTTTCCCTGCTGTTTCATGGTAACAGGGTATTCAAGCAATGGCGGCAATAACCCCCATGGGTTAAATAAATATTTGTTTGCCGGGTAATCCACCATATCCTTATCGTAGTAACTTACCGATTCATACATGCGTATATTATGATCATAAGCCATTACATCTGCATTCATATAGGTACCCTGGTTAACCCCGGTAAATTTATCAAAGGTTAATTTAGCAGGCAGCGGACCCGTGTACTGATCTGGCCTTGGTGATACCGTTGTGCTGCTATCCACGTAATTGCCATACATTACCAATTCGCTAAACGCCGGAAAAGATTTTGAAGTACCAGCCCGGTCTTTTAATACAGCCCTTACCATTATATAACGCATGGTATCGTTACAGGTAATATTAATCCACTTTCCATTGGTGTAGCCACCCCCATCTGTAACCAGTGCTGCAAAAGGAGTAAGTAAAGAATCGGGCCTTGCCAGGTATTTCCATCTTTCTTCAACAGGCAATTCAAGTACTTTATCAAAATTGTAGAAAAACAAAGAGTCGCCTGTAAACCAGGTCATGTCCCAGGCATATATGTCTGTTATTTTATAGCGGGTGGGCTTTAATGCATCCTTATCTCCAGACATGTCAAATATCATTCTCAAACCACGCTTGCCTTTAAAATTCAGTTTGCTGTCTCCCTTAACTCCGTTATAATAATAATCAGGAAAATTTCTGAAAGGTAGTGCATAGGTTGTATCTGCACGGTTACTGGCCGGAAAGGTAGTAATTCCGTTTTTAGGGTCTACTGACCCATAACCATCAAACCATTTTTTAGGAGAATTGCCACCACCGCCATGCACCCAATAACCAGAAAGATCTCTGATTATTTTAGGTTTTATTACAACCGATTGCCCGTTTACAATAGTGGCGCTGATAAAAAGAATACAAAATCCGATTACACGGACTAAGGTTTTGTTCCGGTTCATAATGTAGTTTTCGTAGGTATTGGATAGATACGTTAATGTAAAGCCGGCAAGTACACTTTACTATAACTTATGGTTAAACGATTAATTGATTGTCTTAAGTATTCGTGGTTTTACTAAGAAAAAACCGTGCTGGATTTTTCTTAGGCCGGTTATTTTTTAGAAATGTGTAAAAATACTCAGTAGCAAGCTTTTACAAGATTGCGTAAATAATTAACTATGGAACTAATAAGTATTTAATTATCAGTGCCTGCTCAATATTTTGACCGCAATCAACCATCAATATTACCTTTCATTTTTTCTATCTGCAAACGGGTGCCCAACACAATTACCTTCATGCCCTGTGTAATTACGGTTTCTTCTGGTGGATTAATTACAAATCGTCCATCGGCGTCTTTAATACCAATACAATTTACACCGGTCTTTTTCCACTGCATAATTTCCCTGAGCGATTTATTCCTTATATCAACAGGCATCTGAGAATATCCTACAGATTCCATGTTGATACTCTCTCCTTCCTCTCCGGATAAATAATCAATAAACTCAATAACATCTGGCTTAGAAACTAATGTGGCCATATGCGTGCCACCAATTCTATCGGGCATTATCACACTATCTGCCCCGGCCTTTTTAAGTTTTGGTGCAGAATTATTATCTGACGCCCGGCTGATGATTTGTATGCCCGGGTTTAACTCCCTTGCAGAAAGCACAATGAAAACATTATCTGCATCCGCCGGTAACGTAGTTATTAATGCCTTTGCTTTTTCAATGCCGGCCTTTTTCAAAATTTCATCATCCGTACTGTCTCCCTGCACATAAATAAGATTAGGCTCTTCCAACAAACTTTTTTCCAACAAATGTTCATCCATTTCTATAACCACATAACGCTGCGAGTGGAACCGCAGGGTTTGAGCTGCCTGGTGTCCGTTACGGCCATAGCCGCAGATAATTACATGGCCGCTTAATTTATCAATAGCTGTCATAATACGACGCGATTTAAAGTACTTATTAATTTCTCCGCCAATTACATACTGAGCAATACGTGCCAACACAAAGGCAAAAGCCACCCAACTAAATATAAGCAGCAGCATAGTAAATATCTGCCCGGGCACACTCAGTTCACGCACATATCCATACCCCACGGTGGTAACAGAAATAGTGGTCATAAAAGTGGCTTCCAAAAAACTATAGTTTTCAATAAGCATATAACCAATAATACCCACCATAATAATTATGTGCAGTATTACCACCGGTTGCAATAGCCGCCAAATGCTTTTATTCTCCACTATTGTTGTTTGCTATAAAATTAAATAATTACAAATACAGTAGGTTGAAATATTTATGTTACCAACTGTATTGCTTTGTGCAGCTGTGGTTGCCACGCTCGGTTCATCGGCAGTAACAACATTGTACAGTTTAAATTAGTTGCCCTGTTTACTGCTGCTGCAGTGTGCGACGCAACAACTGCCCGGCTTTGGCTTGCTGCCGGCAACAAAATAAAAAAAGCCCCAATTAAATTGGGGCTTCAGCAGTAGCAACGTATTCTTATTTATATAACTGCTCGTAATACTCGTGTGCCATACGATTACTGTCAAACTGAAAACGCACATCTCTCATACCGTTATAAGAAATCTGGCGCCAGGTATCGTAGTTATCGTAGTATAAAGGTAAAATTTGTTTTTCCAGTATTTCATAAATCTGGTTCAAATCATATTCATCCTGCTCTTGCACATGCATGTTTGCATAATCTGCTTTGGGTACCACAAAACCATTGTTACCATGGTTTACAAATTCTGGTATCCAACCATCGTTGGTAGAAAAGTTTACAGACCCATTCATACAGGCCGTCATACCACTGGTGCCAGAAGCTTCTCTTGGTACTCTGGGGTTGTTTAACCAAAGGTCTGAAGCTTGTTTTAAACGCTTTGATAATGTTAACTCATACCCTACCAGCACCGCCACGTTTTTATAGCCTTTGCTAAGGTGTACCAGGTGGTTAAAATCGTTTATGGCCGGATAATCCATGGGGTATGGCTTACCTGCCCAAATAAATTGCACGGGGTATTTGGCATTTGCCAGCAAGCGGTTAAAGCGGTCCATATCTCTTGTCACCAACTCAGCTCGTTTGTAACCTGCAAAACGACGGCTCCAAACAATGGTAAATACATTGGGGTCAAATACTTTTCCGGTCTGATCGGCTACAATTTCAAAGGCACGGCGTTTCAGGTATTTCTTTCTGTCATCCCACCAGCTATCGTTGCCTTCATCCATAGCTTTGTACAATTGCTTATCGGCCCAGTAACGCCAGTTTTGAGAGTTGGTAATGGCAATAATATCACATACGCCTTCATACTTATTCCACATGGCACGAGATACATGGCCATGCAGTTGTGATACGGCATTGGCCAACCTTGCAAAACGCAATGCTACTAATGAGTGGTTAAACTGGTCATCGTTTATACCGGTTAGTTTTCTTACTTCATCTATACTTAACCCGCAGAAGTAACTCATCTTATGACATAAGAAAATATCGTGTTTTTCATTACCGGCTTCTTCTGGCGTATGTGTGGTAAATACCAAACGCTTTCTTACTTCTTCTATATTGTTACCATATTTTTTATACAAATAAAATGCGGCACTTAATCCATGTGCTTCATTCAGATGATATAATTCCGGACCAAAACCAATTTCATCCAGCAACTTGGCACCGCCTACACCCAGCAAAATAAACTGCGCAACTTTTGTGGCCACATTCGCATCGTATAAACGGTGTGTAATGGTTTGAGAAACGTAATCGTTCTCTGGCAAATCGGTACTTAATAAAAATAACGGAGCGCTTTTAAATGTTTCCGGGTTCAGGTAATATGCTTTAACCCAAACCGGATGCTCATGAATGTTGATTTGAAATTTTATACCTGTATCTTCTAAGAAGCTGTAGTTTTTTTCCATCCAGGTTACTTGTAGTGTCTGGTCCTGGTTGCGTCCCTGATCGTAGTAACCATACTTCCATAAAATACCAATGCCAATCATATTCTGGCGCAACTCATACGCACTGCGTAAATGAGAGCCTGATAAAAAGCCTAAACCACCACTATAAATTTTTAATGGCTGGTGTACTGCAAACTCCATTGAAAAGTAAGCTACCTTTTTTGTGTAACGCTCATCGCCTGAATAGGGCACTTTGTAATTTCTAAAACTCATAATAGTTAATTTCTTTCAAGTTCGTCGTGTAATGAATACGCAATATAACGGATAAATTTAAAATCCATTGTACAATATTGCGGCTGAAAACGAATACATCAGCTGCAAACGTTTTCGGCAACTAATGCATTAATTAGTTGTTGTTTGTTCTTGTAACAGTAAAATATTTACTAATACCTCCATGCTTTTCTGCATATCCTGCACCGATACATATTCCTGCAGCCCGTGCAATGCCATTTCACCAGTAAAAATATTGGGGCAGGGCAATCCCATAAAAGATAAACGTGCCCCATCTGTGCCGCCACGAATACCGGCGGTTCTTAAAGATATTCCTGCTTTTTCAATGGCTTGCCTCGCCAGATCAACCACATGAGGATGTGCATCCAACACCTCTTTCATATTCCGGTACTGTTCTGTAACATCAAATGTAGCTTTTGCTCCGGGAAACTTCAATAGAGCAGTTTCTAATTTGTCTTTAAGGTAGTTTTCATAAGCAACCAGCTTTGCTGTAACAAAATCTCTAATGATAAATTGTACAATTGCTTTTTCAGCAATGCCTTCCATCCTAACTGGGTGAACAAAACCATAACGGTCATCAGTTGTTTCGGGGCTCAGTTCGTCTGTAGGTAACAAGTCAATAAAAAAAGCGGCTACTTTTAAAGCATTTACTAATTTATCTTTTGCAGCACCAGGATGCGCACTTACACCATGAATAGTTACAGTAACTCCATCGGCAGAAAAGTTCTCGTCCTCCAGGCAACCTCGCTCTCCGCCATCCAATGTATACGCAAAATCGGCCCCCAGCTTTTTCAGATCCAGTTTATCAACACCCCTGCCTATTTCTTCGTCGGGTGTAAATAATACTTTAACCGTGCCATGCTTTATTTGCGGGTTCAGTTGCAGGTAACGTACCAGTTCCATAATAATAGCCACACCAGCTTTATCATCGGCACCTAACAACGTGGTGCCAGATGCAGTAATAATATCTTCTCCTGTTTTTTCGGCCAGGTAAGGGTGGTTATCGATGGTTATTATCTGACTGGTATCTTCTGGTAACACAATTGGCTGACCGCTGTAATTTTTATGAAGTATTGGTTTTACATTTTTACCGCTGCAATCTGGTGCCGTATCTACATGTGCACAAAAACAAATTACAGGCATCTGTTTAGTGGTTGTGGCAGGCACGGTTGCATATACATAACCATACTCATCCAGCTGTGCATCTTCAATACCCATCTCCTGCAGTTCATTCACCAATAAGCGGCCAAGGTCTTTTTGTTTTTCTGTTGAAGGAAAACTACTGCTTTGCGGATCGCTTTGTGTGTCTATTGCAACATAGCGCATAAACCGTTCAGCAATGGTAAAGCTATAATTTTCAAACATAGTTGTATTTTTATTTGGCAAGTGTACAATTAAATTAGATAAAAATGAAACCCGCAACTGCTGCCTTTTATCAAAAACCCTTTATTAAGAAAGGCTGGTTGCGGGCTTTAATTTTTTTGCTGTTTTACTTTGTATTTTTTTTGAGTGTTAGTGTATTTATTATGTTGCTGGCACCTGACAATATTAAAAACGCTGGTGCCGGCAGTGGTTCTTTTCTGTTTTTTTCTGTAATCCTTACAGCATTTTTTTCAATACTACTGGTGGCTTCTTTTAGAAAATTTATTGACAGAAACAGTTTTTCATCTCTGGGTTTAAAATTTGCTGCCAGCAAAAAAGATGCATTGCTGGGCTTTTTAACAGGCATCATTCTTTTACTGATTGCAACACTAATAATGGTTGCCAGCAAAAACCTGGTTTGGATAGCGGTAGATTTTAATGCCATTGAATTGCTCTCTGGTATTGTATTAATGCTGCTGGTTGCTTTTTATGAAGAACTGGTGTTCAGGGGTTATATTTTAAACAATCTACTGCAATCGTTAAACCCGCAAAAGTCATTACTCATTAGTGCCTTGCTTTTTGCTCTGGCACATTTTGGCAACCCCGGTATTGGACTTATTGGCTTTTTAAATATTTTTCTGGCAGGTGTGTTATTAGGCATCAATTATGTGCACACAAAAAACTTATGGTTTGCTGTTATGTTACATTTCAGCTGGAATTTTTTTCAGGGCTATGTTCTCGGCTTTCAGGTAAGTGGTATACCGCTTAAAAGTGTTTTAAGTCAGCAAACCAGTGGTGCTGCATTCATAACTGGCGGGCCGTTTGGATTGGAAGCTTCTGTAATAAGCACTTTGTTATACTTGCTTGCTATTGGCGTTTTTTATTTTTACTATAATAATAAAAAATAAGGCCCCGAATGAAAGGGCCTTACTTTTTAAAATTATCTGCAAAAGCAATTACTTGCTTATTAAAGTAGCAAAATAGTGTACAGTGCGTACCAATTGGCTTACATAACTCATTTCATTATCATACCAGCTTACTGTACGAACCAGTTGTGTATCGCCTACTGTTTGTACGCGGGTTTGTGTAGCATCAAACAAGCTGCCATAAGAAATACCTATAATATCGCTGCTTACAATTTCATCTTCTGTATAGCCAAAGCTTTCATTAGCGGCAGCTTTCATGGCGGCATTTACTTCTTCAACAGTTACTTTTTTACCAAGTACCGCTGTTAACTCTGTTAAAGAACCGGTTAAGGTAGGCACACGCTGCGCACTACCGTCCAGTTTACCTTTCAGGCTGGGTAATACCAAACCAATAGCTTTTGCAGCACCAGTGCTGTTAGGCACAATATTTTGTGCAGCAGCACGTGCACGGCGCAAATCACCTTTCGGGTGAGGGGCATCCTGTGTATTCTGATCATTGGTATACGCATGCACAGTGGTCATTAAACCATTTACAATATTAAATTTCTCCTCTAATACCTGTGCCATTGGTGCCAAACAATTGGTGGTACAGCTGGCGCAACTGATAATGGTTTCGCTGCCATCCAGTTCGTTATGATTAACATTAAACACAATTGTTTTTAAATCTCCGGTAGCTGGTGCAGATATTACCACACGCTTGGCGCCCGCAGTAAGATGTGCTTCTGCCTTCTCTTTATCTGTAAAGAACCCGGTACACTCTAATACCACATCCACACCATGAGATTTCCATGGAATATCTGCCGGATTTTTTTGAGCGTAGATTTTTACTTCATCGCCATTTACTAAAATTGAATTATCGGTAGAGGTTACGGTTGCATCAAAACGGCCTTGTGCACTATCATACTTTAGCAGGTGTGCCAGTACTTTCGGACTGGTTAAGTCATTAATGGCTACTACATCAATACCTTCCATTTTATAAATCTGGCGGTATACTAAACGGCCAATTCTGCCAAAACCGTTAATAGCAACTTTAACTGTGCTCATGGAATTATCTGTTTAAAAGTTATAAATGAGTGGCGAAGTTACAATATTGAAATTATTTTCAGGCCTATGATTTTAACTGTTTTAAGTAACTACCATTAGTAATATATTGTGTGGCAGCGGCTTTCATCGGCAACACTACTGCATGCGCATAAAAAAAGAGGTTCTGCTTTTACAGAACCTCTTTGTAGCCCGTACGGGATTCGAACCCGTATCACCACCGTGAAAGGGTGGTGTCCTAGCCCTTAGACGAACGGGCCGTCTTTTTTAATGGACGGCAAAGATAACAGCCAATGCTTTTACAGCCAAAATTTTTTAAGAATTAATATTTTGTTACCGGCATTGGGGCCTTGGTTAAGCATTGTTGCGTCGCACACTTCAGCGAAAGAATATAACACCACAAGTGGGAAAGACTGTAAGACGATTCTTGTACTTTTTAAAAATATTACTGACTTTGGGTATTGCCGACTTACTGACTTAGCGCACAAGTGTGCGACGCAACGATGTTGCTATGAAATACGGATGCTGGCACCATAAAAAAAGCCCCCAAATAAGGGGGCTTTATAATTTTAAGCCATTACATTATTCTGTTTCTAAACGGAAAGTAATGGGTTGCTTTTTGTAAGACTTAACCTGGCGACCGTTTTGAACGGCGGGAGTCCATTTACCACTTTTCTTAATTACACGTACCGCTTCTGCTCTTAACTCTTGTGGTCCGCTTACTGCTTCAACTTCACTTACATTACCTTCTTTGTCAACAATAAACTGTACCACAACCTGTCCTTGAATTTCATTGTCTACAGCTTCTTGTGGGTATTGTAAGGTTTTGTTCAGGTAGCGTATCCAGGCGTTGGCACCTCCGGGATATTCAGACTCGATTTCAACTTTGGTAAAAGTTTTATCGTAGTCTTCTTCATCCTTTTTAGGTTGTTCAACCACACCTTTACCTTCATCAACGGGTGCTGCTAAACCTTCATCTTTAATACCTTCTTGGTTAACCGTACCAATTTTTGTTTCCTCCAGTTTTTCTACTTCTGGTGGCTTTTCATCTTCTTTTACTTCTTCGTCTTTTACAATTTTGGGCGGAGTAAACTTAGCCATTTCCACTTTAGGGGGCTCCTGCTTGGGTGGCGGGGGCGGTGGAGGTGGCTCGTTTTTCTTTTCTTCCTGTTTAACTTCTTCCAATTGCACATCCTGAACAACTAAGGCTTTTTTATTTGTATCCTTTAAGTTGTTGGAAACCACGTAACTGATAAGAAGTAAAGCACAGAAAGAAGCCATAGCTGTTAAGGCCATGCCCATGCGTTTATTATATGTCTTCCGAAGCTGGTAGGCACCATACTCTTTGTTCCTTCCATCAAAAATGATGTCCAGAACATCGGCAGACAAAATTTTGTTGATATCTAACATGGTTCTTGTTTTTTAATAAGATGCAGCTGCAAAATAATTCCACATAAAGAGAAAATTATTTTACACCGGCATTTTGTTCTGTTGCTTTAATTAACTGGTTTTCTACTTCTGCAATGTCTACCATTGCATAACGCTTCACATCATTGATAGCCATTTCATCCAGAATATCAACGGTGTTTTTGTAAGTACACTCATCGTTGGGCTTTAAAATCACCACAAAATCTTTAGGATCTGTGTTGCGCTTCTTATTTAAAACAACATCTCTGATGTCTTTAAACGAAGAAGTTTTAAAGTTGGATGCATCTGGCAACAACTCGCCTTCATAATAATAAACATTATCGCCTTTACCCAATAAAATGGTTAATACAGCAGATTGTTTTACTTTATTCTGATCCTCTGGTTTGTCAGCGTCTTTAGGCAAGAACATTTTCAAACCAGTAGGTTGGCTCATTGATGTAGTGAATACAAAGAATGTGATCAGCAGGAAACCAAGGTCCACCATCGGTGTAAGATCTACACGGGTAGACAATTTTTTACCTTTTTTAACGCCGGGGCCTTTTTTATGTCCGCCACCGGACGAGGTATCCATTTCTGCCATGACTCAATTGTTTTACTTAATTAATTAATCTAACTTCTCTCCTTTTAACTGCTTCTTAGATAATTCTGAACCAGCAGGAATACCTTCCGGATCAGTTACCATCTGAAACTTTAAAAGATCGTTCTTCTTAAATGCATTAATTACATTTTTGAAAACACCGTATTGAGAAGCGTTATCTCCTTTAACAAGAAGATTCATTTTTTCTCCTTCGTAAGCAGACAGGGCAGCCCTTAACCAATCATTCAGCTCATTGTTAGAACTATCTTTAACTGGTATACCTGGTAATGCCACTTTCTTTGCTTCTTCTTCAGAAAGGCCAAAATAAGAAGGCAGGTTGGCAATGGGCACGCCTACAAAAGAACTTTCTTTGCCAAATACTTTTTTGGCTTCGGCAGACATTTGCAGGTTTTTAGATGCCAGCACAGTTTCCAGAACTGCTTCTTTCTTATCTTTTTCAGACATTGAGAAGTATACTTTACCTTCTTTATCAATCGTAATCATCACCACATCCTTTTCAGGAGCAGCTTTTGTATTAACGGATGTAGGTGTTTTAACTTCTAATGCCTCTGAAGGTTTAAATTTAGTAGCCAGGATAAAGAAAGACAATAACAGGAAAGCCACATCACACATGGCTGTCATGTCAATCGTCGTACTCTTTCGGGGCACTTTTACTTTAGGCATATGTTTTTATTTTAAAATGATTTACTCTAAGATTCAAAAAATGCGTCTTTCCACACAATTATTTGTATAAAGAAGCAAAGCTTTGGGTTAAAGTAAAACCACTTTCATCAATACCGTAAGTAATTGAGTCTATTTTAGTAGTAAAGATGTTGTAGAAAATGATGGCAAAAGCAGAAGTACCGATACCTAATGCGGTATTGTACAGAGCCTCAGAGATACCTTGAGACAGGGCTTCAGCAGCCGCACCACCACCGCCTGAAGAACCTAAGGCGCTGAATGAACGGATCATACCTAATACCGTACCTAACAGACCTAATAAGGTGGCTACTGATGCGATAGTTGATAAGAATACCAGATTTTTTTCCAGCATTGGCAACTCTAATGAAGTAGCTTCTTCCACTTCTTTCTGAATGGCCAGTACTTTTTGCTCTGTGTCTAATTCTGTATTAGACATCATGTCTTTGTACTTACGTAAACCAGCTTTCATTACATTACCAACAGAACCTTTTTGCTTATCGCATTCTGCCAGGGCTGCATCTACATTTTTGTTTGCCAGGTGATACTGCACTTTGCGGATGAATTCTGCAATGTTACCAGTACCAGTAGCTTTAGAAATGGTTAACAAACGCTCAATTACGAAAGTTAACATGGTTAAGAAAGTACCAATCAGGATAGGTACAATAATACCACCTTCATACATGGCTCCTAAACCTTTAGGACCTGCATGCTTGGGCCAGAAGCCACCACTGGCATCCGGACGGGCGAAATTTGAATCAGCTCCAAGAACGAATCTCCAGATACAGTATCCCAGAACAATACAGATAGTTGGTGCCAACCATGAAATAGCGTTGCTCTTTTTTTTCGGTTGCACAGATGTTGCAGACTTTGCAGCAGTTGGTTTTGTTTCAGCCATGATCGTTTGTTTTTAGTGTTTTAAAAATTTTCGTTGGCAATTAATGTATGTTTTACACACACAATTCTACATAAAAAAGTTTTTCAAAAATCAGTCCTCCTTAATAAAAATTTTTTTAAGGGCTCACAAGATAAGTATTTTCCTTTTTCAAAAACCCAAACTTAATACCCAAATTTTCTACATTAAACCCCTTTACAAACACCCGCCCAAAGCTGCTGAAAGCCTTTCTAGCTGCCCGTTTAAACAAAAAATACTCCTTTGCTGTAGTAACAAAAAAAAATGACATTATCTTTTGGTTATCTTCATTTCTAAACACAATTACACACATATGATGCAAACTTTAAGTAAAGGCATATTTTCTGCTGCAATTTTTATGCTATCAATGCAAACCTTTGCGCAGGATAGAAAGCCCACTGTTACTACTGTTACACCCGCTAATGGAAATACACCTGTTAGTTTAAATGCTCCTCCAAAACCCGGACCCAAACCTTACAAAGACATCATAACCGACAAGGCTATTTCAAAAAAAGGGCTGTTTACTGTACATAAAGTTGAAGACAAATGGTTTTTTGAAATACCAGACAGTTTATTGAGCCGTGAAATATTGATAGTAAACCGGCTTTCTAAAGCTGCTGCCGGTATGCGTAATTTTTTCTTTGGCTATGCCGGAGACCAGATTGGCAGCAATGTAATTAGTTTTCAAAAAGGCCCTGCTAATAAAATATTCATGAAAAAACTGTCTTACGATGAAATGTCTAAAGACAGTACCATGCCCATGTATAAAGCGGTGATGAATTCTAATATTCAACCAATAGTTGCAGCATTTGATATTGCGTGCTTCTCTAAAGACTCCAATGGGGTGGTTATAGAAATGACCAATTACATTAACAGCGATAATGACGTACTTAATTTTTCTTCTGGTTTAAAATCTTTGTTTCAGATTGGTGGGCTGCAACCCGATAAATCATATACCGTTTCCGTTAAACCCTACCCGGTTAACATAGAAATTAAAACCGTTAAAACCTATTCAAAATCGGGCGGCAGTTTTGGTGCTATTACCACCTCACCGTTTGGTGCGCCGCCTTCAGGCCAGTTAATGACTATGGAAATTAACAGTTCCCTGTTATTATTGCCGGCCAAGCCCATGCAGTCTCGTTACTTTGATAGCCGTGTTGGCTTCTTTGCCCGCAGCTATACCGATTTTGACGCTAACCCGCAAGGGGTAAAAGACATTACCATGGTTTTAAGGTGGCGCTTAGAACCCAAAGATGAAGACATTGAAAAACACAAACGCGGCGAATTGGTAGAACCCAAAAAACCAATTGTTTACTATATAGACCCCGCCACTCCCAAAAAATGGGTTCCTTATTTGATACAGGGCGTAAACGATTGGCAGAAAGCATTTGAAAAAGCAGGTTTTAAAAATGCCATTGTTGGCAAAATGGCGCCCACGGCGGCAGAAGATAGCACCTGGAGTTTAGAAGATGCCCGTTTTTCTGCTATTGTTTACAAACCTTCTGATATACCCAATGCCAGCGGCCCCAACGTACACGACCCCCGCAGCGGCGAAATATTAGAAAGCCATATTAACTGGTACCATAACATTATGGAGCTGCAGCGTAACTGGTATTTTGTACAAGCCGGTGCGGTAGATGCCCGTGCCCGCAAAGCCGTTTTTGATGATGAATTAATGGGCCGCCTCATTCGCTTTGTGGCCGCACACGAAGTGGGGCACACCCTGGGGCTGCGTCATAATTTTGGCTCCAGCTCTACCGTGCCGGTTGAAAAATTAAGAGATAAAAAATGGTTGCAGGAATACCGCCACACACCTTCTATTATGGATTATGCCCGCTTCAATTATGTAGCACAACCAGAAGATAATATCAGCGGAGAAGAATTGTTACCCGATGTGGGCGAATATGACAAATGGGCTATTGAATGGGGCTATAAAAAAATATACGAAGCCAATTCTGCTGAAGAAGAAACCCCTATTCTTAACAAGCTGGTGATAGAGCGTCTGCAAAAAAATCCGCGTTTGTGGTTTGGTACCGAAAGCAACCCCGATGACCCCCGCTCTCAAAATGAAGACCTTGGAGATAATGCCATGAAAGCTGGTACCTACGGTATTAAAAACCTCCAACGCATCTTCCCCAACCTTGGCAGCTGGACCAAGGTACCCAACGAAGATTTCTTAACCCTCAATACCCTGTTTAATGAAGTGGTAACGCAATACAGCCGCTATATTGGCCATGTTACAAAAAACATTGGCGGCATTTACGAAACACCCAAAACAGTAGAGCAAACGGGTGCCGTATATGAGTTTGTACCCAAAGCCACCCAGCAGGAAGCGATGGCTTTTTTAAACAAACAATTATTTACCACACCTGTCTGGCTTACCACTAACGATGCGTACAGTAAAATTGCCAGCAGTCCTTTAAGTGTTGTGGGCGCAAGGCAGGAAAGCACTTTAAACAGCCTGCTAAGTACCTATCGTATGAACAAGCTGATGTATGCCGAAGCTGAGCTGGGCGATAAAACCTATACCGTAAGCAACCTGCTGGATGATTTACAGAAAAATTTGTGGACAGAACTGAGCACCCGCAAACCCATTGATATCTATCGCCGCAATTTGCAAAAAGCCTTTATAGAAAGATTGGGCACCATTATAAACCCACCCAGCAGCAGCGGCTTTGGTGGTTTGGTTATTACCATTGGCAGTTTCTCTACAGTAGATGTTAAGAAAACAGATATTGTTTCTGTTGCCAAAGGCAGTTTGCGCAGCCTGCGCACACAAATAAACGCCGCCCTGCCGGCCACCACAGATCGTATGAGTAAGCTGCACTTACAAGATGTTGCAGAACGCATCACCAAAATTCTCGATCCTAAATAATAAACATTTGCATTGCATAAAAATGGCTGCTTTAAAAGCAGCCATTTTTTATTAATGGTACCAGCTATTGTTTTTCATAGCAGCATCGTTGCGTCGCACTCTTCAGCTTAGAATTTCTAATTTGAGATTTTAAATCAGAAACTTCAAATATCAACGGTACAAGTGTGCGACGCAACGATGCTGAATAGCCTTACCACGGCTGGTTACCCAATTAAATAACCTGCACTATTAAGAATTTTAAATAGTTGGTGTTTTCCATGCCCCAGACAATGGGATGATCGCTGGCCTGCGCCTGAAAAGTTACCTGTCTTAATTTGCGGCGGGCATCTTTGGCTGCCATTTCTATTATTTGCAAAAACAATTCTGGCTGCACCAGGTTGGTGCAGGATGAAGTAACCAGGAAGCCGCCTTTTTTTATCAGCTTCATGCCCCGCAGGTTTATTTCTTTGTAACCGGTAATGGCTTTTTGTATCGTCTCGCGGCTTTTGGTAAAGGCGGGCGGGTCTAACATTACCACATCGTATTGCCTGCCATCTTTACCCCATTGTTTTAATACATCAAACGCATTCATCGCTTCAAAGCGGCAAACATTTTCCAAACCGTTCAACGCCGCATTTTTATTGGCTTGTGCCACGGCGTTTTCAGAAATATCAATACCAAAAACAGATTTGGCGCCATAGTGCGCCGCATGTATTTCAAAGGTGCCGGTATAGGTAAAGGCACCCAGCACATCGGCCCCTTTGCAAATATGTTGTATGGCACGGCGGTTATCCTGCTGGTCTAAAAAATAACCGGTCTTTTGTCCGTTCTCAATATCTATATGAAATTTTAGTCCGTTTTCATTAATAATAATATTGGTATCAAACGGTGCTGTTAAAAACCCTTTTTGCTGGGGTATGCCTTCCAGTTCACGCACCGGCACATCGTTGCGCTCATATATACCTTTGGGATTAAATATTTTTTGCAGTGCGTTAATAATGGCGGGTTTCCATTTATCCATACCCAGTGCCAGTGTTTGCAGCACAAAATAATCGTTGAACTTATCAATAATCAGCGCCGGCATTTCATCGGCCTCTCCAAATATGAGGCGGCAGTTTTCTGTGTAACCAATTTGCTGGCGGTATTGCCAGGCAGTGGCAATGCGGTTGTAAAAAAAAGCTTCGTCAATGGTCTCATTCTTATCTCTGGTAAGCAGGCGTACCATTATTTGAGAACGTTGGTTAATATAACCGCGGCCTACAAATTTTTTATCGTGTGTAAAAACATCCACCGTTTCTCCGCCATCGGCCACCCCATTCACTTCTGCTACTTCGTTGGCAAATATCCATGGGTGACCATTGGCAATGCGCTGGCTTATTTTCTTTTTTAAAATTACGTTCGTCATGCCGCAAATGTAAATGAACCCTTGGTTTATCATTTTATTAGCAGCAATTATTTTATTTTCAATGTATGAATTTACTGGGCAATTTAATCTGGCTGATTTTTGGCGGCTTCTTAGCCGCATTGGGTTATTTATTGGGCGGGTTGGTTTTGTGTATTACCGTTATTGGTATTCCGTTTGGGTTGCAGTGCTTTAAACTGGCCGGCCTGGTGTTGTGGCCCTTTGGCAAAAAGGTAGTGAGTGATAGCAGCAGCACCGGTTGCCTGGGTGTGGTATTTAATATTGTATGGCTGCTGTGCGGAGGCCTGTGCACCGCAATAACACATATTGTAATGGGGCTTATTCTTTCTATAACCATTATTGGTTTGCCATGGGGCCGCCAGCATTTTAAACTGGTAGAAGTTTCGCTGATGCCTTTTGGCAAAAAAATAGTGGCCGCATAAAAAAATCCCTCCTGTAAAAAACAGGAGGGCTAACAACTATCCTTTCAACAGGATACAACAACTAAAAACATACGAACTGAGTGATTGAAAACAATCAAACTATTTTAATCGGGCTTTTTGCCTTGTAAGAATGTATTAATGGTGCTGATGGAGGCGCCGCCTTTTTCATCATCGCTCTTCACCTCGTAATTGCTGTAGAAGTTTTCTGCAGGACTTACTGTATTATACAACTCTAAATTACGGCGGATGTAAGCCGGCACAGTTTCAAACTCATTGTTTGGATCAGCAGTGTTAACATTGAATGACAGGTTACGTAATTTCTGTATTCGTTCTGCCGCCCGCCGTTTTTGTTCCTCTGCTTCGTCCAGCATTGCCGGTTCCTCAGCAAAAGAGGCATTGTTTGTTGGTTGAGTTTGTGAGGCCCAAGGCGCATCCGCCGTACTTGGAATGTCATCTTTGAGAACAATTTGCATTTCGCCGAAAGAAGGTTCTTCTTCTTTTTGAACCAGCGGTGGCACCGTCTCTTTTAAGATGGGGTGATTCACAGGAGTTACCGAGTGTTCGGGGCAGGGATTAGTCTCTGCCGACCGTGGTTCTGCATAAATATTGGAGGGCTTGGCCAAGTATCCTCCCGACGCTGCAGACGCAGGAGAATGCGTTTGAATATTTTGTGCTTCTTTAACCGCTTGTGCGGGTATTGAATTTATTTTTTCTTCAATTGCATTGGTTGGCTGCGAAAGTACCAACTCAAAAAACTCCGGCTCGTTTTTATTCTCCACCAATTCTGCTGCTTTGTTCACAGTAGTTTTACTAATGGGTTCAGCATCGGTAAAAATAATAACCGGTGCAGCGGGTTCTTCTTTTAATATTGGCATTAAAGTTTCTTCCGCAATTTCTATAGATGCCGGCGCTGCTTCAATTGTTACCGGCGCTTTTGCTGTTGCCAGTGCAGCGGGTTCTTCAATATCTTCTGCACGTTCATCCAATGGCAATGCAAATTGTTTGGCAACAGGTATTACAGCAACAGGTTCTTCCTTCTTCAGATCCAGTGTCATTACTATTTTCTCCGGCTCTGTGCTGGTTTCAACTTTTTGAGTAACGGTTTTATTAAATGGGTCTTTGTATTCAAACCCGGTTGCAATTAGTGTAATACCAATTTTGCTGCCCAGGTTATTATCGTAACCCAATCCTAAAATCACATCGGTGCTTTCTCCGGCACGGCTTAACAGGTAGTTTTGAATAATCTCCACTTCATCCATCGTAAACTCATGCTCATTTTCTGATGAGTTGATATTAATGAGTATCCATTTAGCGCCGCGGATATCATTATCATTCAGCAACGGAGAGTTCAATGCTTCTTCAATTGCTTTTTGTGCCCGGTTTTCACCTTCTGCCGCAGCATTGCCCAAAATAGCCACACCACCATTGCGCATTACAGTACATACATCTGCAAAGTCTACGTTAATCTGTCCGGTGCTGTTAATTACATCGGTAATACATTTTGCTGCTGTTGCCAATACATTGTCGGCTTTGGCAAAAGCTTCTTTCATTTTAAGGTTACCAAACTGGTGGCGTAATTTATCATTGCTTATTACCAGTAAAGTATCCACATAATTTTTCATGGCCAGTATGCCTTCTTCAGCCTGCAACTGGCGTTTCTTTCCTTCATAAGAAAATGGAGTGGTTACAATACCCACGGTAAGAATACCGAGGTCTTTACAAATTTTTGAAATAATAGGCGCCCCACCAGTACCGGTGCCGCCACCCATGCCTGCTGTAATAAATGCCATTTTGGTATTTACTTCCAGTATGCGTTTTATTTCTTCCAGACTTTCTTCTGTGGCCTGCTTACCAATTTCTGGATTAGCCCCTGCACCCAAACCTTGTGTTAGATGCGGGCCTAACTGAATTTTATTAGGCACACTACTTTGCGCAATAGCCTGTGCATCGGTATTACAAATAATAAAGTTTACGCCTTCAATACTTTGACTGAACATGTGGTTCACTGCATTGCTGCCCCCACCCCCAACACCTATTACTTTTATAATAGATGATTTTTCTTTTGGTAAATCAAAGTGAATCATAGTTGTTGAATTTTTTTCAGGTTACAAGTTCCCGGTTACAGATTTTAAGTTGTATGTGTTGACTGTCTGATATGCAGGCTTGAAGCCTGCTATTTCTTACATGGAACTTTTCTTATAATGCTTTATCTTCTTCTTCTTTAAACAAATCAATTAAACCGTCTTTAAACTTGCTCCAGAATTCTTTCATGCCCTTACGGTTTTTAATTTTCTCCGGCTCCACCATTACTTCTTCTTCGGTTTCCATAACACTGGCCTTAGCTTGGTTTTGCATCAGCTGTTCGGGCACTTCCACCTTTTTAAAGCTGGCTTCAAATTGCTTGCGGTTGTGCTCGTAATCATCATAGCCTTTTAATATTAAACCAATACAGGTAGCATAGGTTGGTTTGGCCAGTTCATCAATATGGCCGGCAGCTAAATGCTCATTGGGGTAACCAATGCGTGCATTTAAACCGGTAACATATGCGGTTAAATGAATCAGGTGTTTCAACTGGCTGCCACCGCCGGTTAATACAATGCCTCCGTTCAGTTGGCGGTTATCTAACCCCACCTGCTTTAAGTGATAGGTAACAAAGTCCATTATCTCACTCATGCGGGCCTGTATAATATTGGCCAGGTTCTTAACTGAAATTTCTTTTGCAGGCATGCCTCTTAAACCGGGTATGGTAATAAAAGCATTGGCTTTTGCTTCATTGGCCAGCGCACTGCCAAACTGCACTTTCATCTGCTCGGCCTGTGTTTTTAAAACACCCAGGCCCGTTTTAATATCATTGGTAATGTTTTCGCCACCAAAAGGTATTACCGCCGTATGTTTTAAAATGCCTTCATGAAAAACGGCCAGATCCGTGGTGCCGCCACCAATATCTACAATGGCCACCCCTGCTTCCAAATCTTCCTGCGCCATTACAGCCGCAGAAGAGGCCAGTGGTTGTAACACTAAATCTTTTGTAGACAGATTGCTTTTTTCTACTGCACGGTTTATGTTTTTAATAGCATTGCGGTCGCCGGTAATAATATGAAAGTTGGCACCCACTTTTACACCACCAAAACCAATGGGGTTCGGTATGTTTTGAAAATTATCTACCGTAAACTCCTGCGGTATCACATCAATAATCTGGTCGCCGGCAGGAATATATGTTTTGTACTGATCGCGGATCAGCTGATCAATCTCCCGCTGAGAAATTTCATCACCCGTATCCTGGCGCACAATATCGCCGCGGGTTTGTAAACTTTTTATATGGTGCCCCGCAATACCCACATACACTTCATTAAATTCTAAATCGGGGTTGCTTAGTTTGCAATTGTCTAATGCCGCTTTAATAGCTTTAATGGTTTCATCAATGTTCAGCACCTGGCCATGCTTTACACCGTTGCTGTTGGCACGACCAAAACCCAGTATCTCCAGCTTACCATATTCATTCTTACGGCCGGCAATACAGGCAATTTTTGTGGTACCAATATCCAAACCCACAATAATTGGTTGTTCGTTGTTCATAGTTTATGTTGTTTTAGTTGTTAGTAAAATGGTAATGGTTGTTTTTTTTTTGATTTAGTTGTTTTATCAGCAGTTGTAATGCTATGCAGCATCGTTGTGTCACTCACTTGTACTTTTTAAGCACTATTCAGCAAAACGTTTATAGCAGTTCAGTTTTGCTTACTGCACAAGTGTGCGACGCAACCACAGTTGCTCAAAGAACCAATGCCGGGTACATAAAAAAACTTCAACACTTAATTAAGTACCCCGGCGTGGCATTACTGCCCTTGGCCTTTCTTGAATATTGGATGGATTGGTTTGAGGTTTTAGCACAGGCGGTTTGGATGAAGTTGGAACACGTTGTATAGAATCTTTTACCGGATTTATATTGGTTCGTTCTTCTGCGATAGATAAAGGTGCATCATGCGGCGTTGTTACCATAATATTATTATCCACTGATGTTAATAATGAATCAACTGTAATGCGTTGTGATGCTTCAATTAAACGCTGCACATTTTTTAAGGCTTGTATAGAATCTATTTTACTGATGGTGCCGCGTTTGGTGGCCACCACCTGGTTATTGTATTGTACGTTTATGCTGCTGTATTTATCAAAGCCCAACTTAGCAGATACCTGCTGGTAAAACAATAACAGCCGCTTAAACTTATCGTGGTAATTAGCACCGTTGCCAAACACAATGGTATGGTTACCTATAACGGGCATCAACTCAAAATTTTTGGCGGTTGTTATATCTATCTGTGCTATCTGCGCCATCCAAAACTCATTGCTGTGTATATAATTGCTCAGGTGTTTGATGTCTTCTATCAAAACACTATCACTGCCCTTTCTTAATAATTTTTCTTTGGGGTAATTGGTAAACACCGGCAACTTCAGCGATACGTTTTCGTGCAGGGGCACCTGGCGGCCGCTGCTATCCATATAAAAAGAACTGCCGCTGATGGTAAAGATGCGGGCAATGGGTTCTTTTTCGTTTACCACCACCTGCAATACGCGGTTATTATCAAAATACAGGTTGGCCGTTTGCACCCATTGGTTTTGCAGCAGGTTTTTTTCCAGCGCCTGCAAATCGAAACTGTTGATGGGTCTGTTTTGCGGCGGGTTGTTTTTATCGGGCGCAATAATATTGAGTACGTCTTGCTGGTTTAAAAAATTATTACCTGCTGCCCCGTTGATGGTAATGGCCACGGCTGCACAATGCTGGCTGGCTTTTTTGTTCATGCCCGCCACCAGTAAGGCCACAACACCGCCGCCTATCACTAACCAAAGCGACAGCAGGAGTATTTTTTTTATGTTGCGTTTTATGCTCATTACTGGTTTAATAATTTTTTTATGGGCTGCACCAGGGTATCTATATCTCCGGCACCGGCGGTTATGAGTAATTGTTTTTTAGGGTCGGTTACTGCCGGCAACCAATGCTGCGCTAAATAATTCACCAAATTTTCTTTCTCAACAATGCGCACATTTTTGTTTTGCATTAAGTCTGTTACCAGTTGGCTGCTTACACCCGGCATGGGTAGTTCTCTTGCAGGGTAAATAGGCAACAAAATAATTTCATCGGCCTGGTCTAACACGGCAGCAAAGCCGGTTGCAAAATCGTTGGTACGGCTAAACAGGTGCGGCTGAAAAACAATGGTGCATTTTCTTTCTGCAAACAACCCTTTAGCGCCTGTTAACAAAGCCCGCAATTCTTCAGGGTGGTGGGCATAATCATCTACAAACACCACATGGCCTGCTGCCGGCGGAACAATGTATTCAAAGCGGCGCTTTACCCCGGCATAAGCGGCTACTGCTGCTTTTATAGATGCGGCATCTATTTGCAACGCATGTGCCACAGCAATAGCGGCTGTTATGTTTTCTATATTGTGGCGGCCGCCCATATTTAACACTACATTCTCCATAACGGCATCTTCTAACTGCACATCAAAACAATACCCGCCTTCCTGCAATCTTATATTATGGGCATGCACTACGGCTTTAGTATCTGCGGCGCTGTAGGTAATATGCCTGCTTGCTTTTAAAGAACTTGTTTTTGCCAGCCCGTATTTACTGATGAGCAAGCCACCGGGTTTTACTTTTTCACTAAACTGTATGAAAGCATCCTGCAAAGCTGCTTCGGTGCCGTATATATCCAGGTGGTCTGCATCCATTGAGCTGATGATGGCAATATCAGGGCTCAGTCTTAAAAAACTACGGTCGTACTCATCTGCCTCAATCACACTCACATTTCTTTCATGACTCCAGAAATTGGTATTGTAATTGGCGGCAATGCCTCCTAAAAAAGCATTACAACCATAACCACTGTGCCTTAATATATGTGCCACCATAGATGTGGTGGTGGTTTTACCATGTGTGCCTGCAATACAAATATTAAAAGAGCTGTTGCTGATTAAGCCCAATACCTCGCTGCGTTTTAAAACGGGATATTGTTTTTCCTGCAGGTACACCAGTTCTTTATGCTGTTTGGGTACCGCCGGAGTGTACACCACCAATCTTACATCGGCCGGTATTGCACTAACCTGTTCTTCAAAATGTATAACAATACCTTCTTGCTCTAACCGGGTTGTTAATACCGTGGGTGTTTTATCGTAACCCGCTACCGCAAACCCTCTCGATTTAAAATACCGGGCTAAGGCACTCATGCCAATACCACCCACACCAATAAAATAAATGGTTCCGGCAGAGCCATCGGTTACAGGTTGTGCAATCAGGCGTTGTATATCTTCTAAACCTTTCATTACTGCTCTATCTCTTTTAATATAGCCGTGGCTATTATTTCATCTGCATTGGTTACAGCCAGTGCTGCTATGTTTTGCTTTAATTGCTGCTGCTGTTCTTTATTACTCAATAATTGCAATAAAGCCGGTACCAATTTTTGTTTTGCATCTGCATCTTTTATAAGCAGGGCCGCATTTTTATTTACCAGGTCTTGCGCATTTACCGTTTGATGGTCTTCTGCCGCAAAAGGAAAAGGCACCAGTACTGCTGGCTTTTTAACCACACACAGTTCTGCTATTGCCATGGCCCCGGCCCTTGATACCACCACATCTGCTGCCGCATAAGCATAGGCCATCTGCATAATAAAATCGTTGGTCCATACACCGGCTTTGCCTTCACATAATTTTTTTGCTGTTGCAGCAAAGGGCTTACCGGTTTGCCATATCAATTGTGTATTGCTTTGCAGCAATTGATCTAACCCATCTGCAATGGCCTCATTAATACCTTTAGCACCCAGGCTGCCACCGGTTACAAATACGGTGGGTTTGTTTTCTTCCAGTTTAAAAAACGCCAACCCTTCTGCACGGGTAATTACCGTTTCTGCAATGTTTCTTCTTACCGGGTTACCGCTGATGATAATTTTATCAGCCGGAAAAAATTTTTCCATACCAGTGGTTGCAGTAAATACTTTGGTGGCTTTTTTGCCCAGCCACTGGTTGGCTTTGCCGGCAAAAGAATTACTCTCGTGTATAAATACCGGTATGTTTTTGCTTTGTGCAAAACGCAATACCGGATAACTGGAGTAACCACCCACACCAATTACAGCATCGGGCATAAAATCTGCAACAATGCCACGCACCTGGAAATAACTTTTCAGCAGCTTCAATGGCAATCCTACATTTTTAAGCAAAGAACTTCTGTTAAACCCAGCTATATCAATACCGGTAATTTTATAACCAGCCTGCGGCACTTTTTCCATTTCCATTTTTCCTTTGGCCCCTACAAATAAAAACTCAGTATGGGGCCGCTGTGCCTTTATAGCATTAGCAATGGCAATGGCCGGAAAAATATGACCACCTGTGCCGCCACCTGCTATTATTATTCTTAGTTGTTTTTTTAAATTGGCCACTTTACTTATTTCAGAAATGCGCTGGGCATTTTTAAAAAACTATTTTTAATTGCCGGGCTTTTTGTTGCCGTTGCAGGGTGCGACGCAACCATTGTTACTGTTTGCACTGCTGCCGGCCACCTACTACTACACTTTTGCTTCTGCAGGTTGTGCAACACCTTCTGCCTGCTCTACATTTCTTGCAACACTTAATATGATACCAATGGCAATACAGGTAAAAATAAATGAGCTGCCGCCCATACTTACCAATGGCAGCGTAACGCCGGTTACGGGCATGAGGTTTACATTAACCGCCATATTGGCCAATGCCTGTATTACCAATGTAAAACTTAATGCCAGTGCCAGAAAGGCGCCAAATGCATACGGACATTTTTTAAATATGCGTATGCAACGAAACAAAAACAATAAATAAATGGCCAGCACCGCCATGCCCCCCAACAAACCATATTCTTCAATAATGGTGGCATACACCGAATCTGAATACGGGTGCGGCATAAAATTGCGCTGTGTGCTGTTACCCGGGCCCAAGCCCATCCATCCGCCATTGCTGATGGCAATTTTCATTTGGTTGACATGAAAGGTTTTTTCATCATCCACATCTTTACTGCCGTAAATAAAATTATCTACACGGCTGATCCAGGTATCTACCCTTGCAAAAAGAGCCGATCGGTTTTCTTTTTTTGTCACTACCACTTCGGTGTCTGTTGTGTTGTGCTTTATTACAGCGGCCATTATAAGCATTACCACCGGTATAGCAGCCACGCCAATAACCAGTAATAAATGTTTTACGCTTACACGGCCTATGAACATTAACAACAAACTGGTGGCGCCAATTAATAAAGCAGTAGATAAGTTTGCGGGTGCGATCAACAAACAAACAATACCAACGGGTATAATTAAGGGTAAAAAACTTTTTTTAAAATCTTTAATAACATCCTGCTTTTTACTGAGCAAGCGGCTGATGTACATAAACAACGCCAGCTTTGCCAGGTCTGAGGTTTGAATGGTCATTTGAATAATGGGCAGTTTTATCCAGCGGCTGCCTTCATTTAAACGAACCCCAAAAAACAAGGTATAAATTAACAGCGGCACAGAAATTAAAAATGCCAACCGTGCCACCTGAGAGTATACTTTATAATTTACCTTATGCAAAAAGTAAATGACCATCATACCCACAGCAATAAACATGAGCTGTTTAAACAGGTAGCTTTCTGTGCTCTTGCTGTATTTATATGCCAATGAGCCAGTGCTGCTGTACACCACCAACAGGCTGAACAGGGCCAGTAGTATTACAATGGCCCAGATGGTTTTATCGCCTTTGGTTCTGTAAAGTAGCGTTTGCATACAGCTGTTTACTTAATTATAATTCTCTTATTGCCTGCTTAAACTGATTGCCGCGGTCTTCATAATTTTTAAACAAATCAAAACTGGCGCAAGCCGGGCTTAACAATACCACATCTCCTTTTTCTGCAAAATGAAAAGCTGCGTTTACCGCTTCTAATGCGCTGCCGGTGTTAACAATCAGCTCCACATCATTACCAAATGCTTCATGAATCTTTCTGTTATCTACCCCCATGCACACAATGGCTTTTACTTTTTCTTTTACCAGATCACTTATCAGACTGTAATCATTTCCTTTATCCACCCCACCTAAAATAAGAATGGTGGGTTTGGTCATACTTTCTAAAGCATACCAGGTACTGTTAACATTGGTGGCCTTGCTATCGTTAATAAATTCCACCCCCCGCACGGTTAATACTTTTTCCATGCGGTGCTCCAGCGCTTCAAAAGACTCCAGCGCTTCCTTAATTTTTTCTTTGCGCAACCCAATGGTCATTGCGGCCAAACCTGCTGCCATAGTATTGTACTGGTTGTGCTTGCCTTTGAGTGTAAAATCGTACACACTCATTTGCATGCGTTCGTTTAATGTGTCTAAAGACATTTGTCCGTTCTGAATAGAGCCACCCGGGTTAGTTGGATGTTGCATAGTAATTGGTAATGGGTTAGAATAGATAGTGTACTGGTTTATAAATTGGTTGGTCACAGGATCATCGGCACAGTAAATAAAAAAATCTCCCTGCTGCTGGTTCATGGTTATTCTGAACTTACTGGCTATATAATTTTCAAACTTGTAATCGTACCGGTCTAAATGGTCTTCTGTTATATTGGTCAGTATGGCTATTTCCGCTCTGAAATTTTTTATATCGTCTAACTGAAAAGAACTTATTTCTGCTATATACCATTCCTTTGGGTCTTCTGCCACCTGCTTGGCAAACGAGTAACCAATATTGCCCACCAGTGCACAGTTCAACCCAGCATGTTTACAAATATGATAGAGCAAAGAAGTGGTGGTGGTTTTTCCGTTGCTGCCGGTAATGGCCACAATTTTACTATTGCCTTTGTAGCGGTACGCCAGTTCAATTTCACTAATCACCTCAATGCCTGTTGCCCGAATTTTTTTAACCAGTTCGTTCTTTTCTGGTATGCCCGGGCTTTTAACCACCACATCTGCCGCTAAAATTGTTTCTTCTGTATGCCTGCCTTCTTCGTAGGGTATTGCATGGCTGTCTAATTCTTTTTTATAGGCATCTTTTAAACTGCCTCCATCGCTCAGCCAAACCTCAAAGCCCTGTTGCTTTGCCAGTATAGCAGCACCCACACCACTCTCGCCGCCGCCCAATATTACCATTCGTTGCTTCATAACAAAAACATCGGTTCAGTTAATGGGAGGATTAATGGTTTTTCTACAGGTTGAAATTTTACAACAAATCAAAAGACTCTGCAATGTCTATAACAAAACATTTTTACAGTTCATGGGTGGATTAATGGTTCTTCTATAGATTGAAATTTTACTGCACCACAATCTCTTTAGTTTAGGAGGCTTTTGTAAGGATTGGATTGAAACCACGTGGTTTTTCAATAACTATTTTATATGAAACCAACAGTTTGTTCTTTACTTATCATCGTTGCGTCGCACCCTTCAGCTTTCAGCCCCCCTGCAACAGCTTATCTTATTTTAAGCGTAACTATTGCAAACACCACCAACAGCACACTCACAATCCAGAAACGTGTTACAATTTTACTTTCATGATAGCCCAGCTTCTGGTAATGGTGGTGCAGCGGGCTCATTAAAAAAACCCTTCTACCCTCTCCATATTTTTTCTTGGTGTATTTAAAATAGCTTACCTGTATCATTACGCTCAGGTTTTCTACCAGAAAAACGCCACAGAAAATAGGAATTAGTAATTCTTTACGCACCATTAATGCCATGGCAGCAATAATGCCACCCAGTGTTAAACTACCCGTATCGCCCATAAACACCTGGGCAGGGTAAGCATTGTACCACAAGAAACCAATACAGGCACCTACCATGGCCGCAATAAATATGGATAGCTCACCCAGATTGGGTATGTACATAATATTTAAATAATCTGCCAACCGAAGGTTACCGCTGGCATAGGCAAAAATGCCCAGACAAATACCAATTAATGCTGATGTCCCTGTTGCCAACCCATCAATACCATCAGTTATATTAGCGCCGTTAGAAACAGCCGTAACAATAAAAATGGTAACCAGCAAATACACCACCCAGGTATATTCTCTTAACCCTTTTGGCAATAGCTTAGAGTAGTTAAACTCATGAGATTTTACAAAAGGAATGGTAGTAACCGGGTAATCTGCCTCTACAAAAACACGCAGCTTTCCGTCTAAATCAACTTTAATAATTTTAGCATTTGCTGGTATGGTTGTACCGGTAAACTCTCTGTATGCTTTTACATTATCATTAAACAACAGTGTTAATCCAATTATTAAACCCAGGCCCACCTGACCAAGTATTTTAAACCAACCAGCCAAACCGTCTTTGTCTCCTTTTTTATAATTAATACCTTGTTGCTGTGCAATGCGCTTGGCACGCAGTTTCAAATAATCGTCTACAAAACCAATAATACCCAGCCATACCGTACTTAAAATCATTAACCGCACATAGGCTTTGTCTAAATTGGCCAATAACAATGTGGGTATTAAAATGCCCAGTATAATTATAAAGCCACCCATGGTTGGGGTGCCTTTCTTTTGCTGCTCGCCGGCAAGGCCTAAATCCCGCACGGTTTCACCCACCTGCTTGTTGCGTAAAAAATTAATTAAGCGTTTGCCATAAACAGAAGTAATGATGAGCGATAATAATATTGCCAGCAACACCCTGAAGGTGATAAACTGAAACAGTGCGCCGCCCGGCACTTTCCATCCTTCCAGTTTAAACCATTCAAATAAGTGATACAGCATATTATTAGTTGTTTTCTGTTTTCTTTATGTTGCCACGGGTACCGTAGTACCAGTGTGCCCCGATAGCTTGGCTCAACCCCAATCGGGGTTTTCAACGAGCAACGATGCTTCATTCTTTTACTACTGCCCGGCTTCTACTTTTCTAACAAATCAAAAAATTGCAAGAGCTCTTCTTTATCGTCAAAATGGTGTTTTACGCCATTTATATCCTGATATTTTTCGTGGCCCTTACCTGCAATCAGCACTATATCTTCTGCACCGGCCAAACTGATGGCTGTTTTAATAGCTTCTCTTCTGTCTGCTATAGAAATGGTTTTTCTTTTTGCTGCGGTGTTCAGTCCCTGCTCCATATCTTTTATAATCTGCAACGGATCTTCTGTTCTTGGGTTATCGGAAGTAATAATTACACGGTCGCTGTATTCATTGGCCACTTCTGCCATAACCGGTCTTTTTGTTCTGTCGCGGTCTCCGCCGCAGCCCACCACTGTAATTACCTGCTCGTGCCCCTTGCGTAAATTTTTTATGGTAGACAGCACATTCAATAATGCATCTGGGGTGTGCGCATAATCTACAATACCAATGATGCGCTCTTTTGCAGAAACCACATACTCAAATCGTCCCTCGGCACCGGTTAACACACTTAAATTGCGCAGCACTTCATGCTTATCTTCTCCCAAACAAATAGCAGCACCATACACGGCTAATAAATTGTATGCATTAAACTCACCAATCAGCCTGAAGTGTACTTCCTGCTCATTCACATTCAGCACCAGCCCGGTTAACCCATTTTCTAAAATGCGGCCTTTAAAATCGGCCATGGTTTTAAGGCTGTAATAATATTTATGTGCCGCTGTGTTTTGCAGCATTACCAGGCCCCGCTTATCATCTGCATTGGTTATGGCAAATGCATCGGGCGGCAGGCTATCAAAAAACGATTTCTTAACACGGATGTATTCATCAAAGGTTTTATGATAATCCAGGTGGTCGTGCGTAATGTTACTGAACAGTGCGCCGGTATAATGCAAACCTGTTATGCGGTGCTGGTGTATGGCATGGCTGCTGCTTTCCATAAACACATGTGTGCAGCCGGCATCCACCATCTCTTTCAGCAATGCATTCACACTAATAGCATCGGGTGTGGTATGCGTGGCTTCTATGCCTTTGCCCGCAATAATGTTTTGTACCGTACTTACCAAGCCGCAGGTATAACCCAACGATGTAAAGAGCTTGTATAATAATGTTGCAATGGTTGTTTTACCGTTAGTGCCGGTAACGCCCACCAATTTTATTTTTTCTGAAGGCTGTCCGTAAAAATGATGTGCCATATAACCAGCCGCAGCGCCACTGTTTTCTACCTGCACATAGGTTACCGCATCATCTAACTGCCCCGGAAACTGTTCGCACACAATAACTGTTGCCCCCAACTCTATAGCCTTTGCTATATAATTGTGCCCGTCTGCCGCCACGCCTTTTATAGCAATAAATGCAGTGCCGGCATTTACCTTTCTTGAATCAATTTGCAGGCCGCTTACTTCGGTTTGCATGTTGCCACGCACCGACCGGATGCCCACCTTATACATTATATCCTGCAATACAGCCATAGAATGATTCAAAATAATTTATCAGCTCAGCTCTAATACCACCAGCATGTTTTTTGAAAGTGGCGTACCGGCCTCTACCGATTGGACAGCTACTTTGCCCCTGCCACTTACTTTTACCTTTATATTCATACTCTCCAACAGATACAGTGCATCTTTTAAACCCATCCCTTTTACATTGGGCATGCTGTTGGGCAATACTATTTTTTTATTAATTACCGGTTGCACTTGCGTGGCATAAACACTGCTCCACTCGCTGTTTGCTGCAGAATCTTTATACCCAAGCTGCAAACTGCTTAATACATACTTGGCTTCTTTGGTGTTGCCGGCATAATAAAAAGCCACACTGTCTTTTTTAAGTCCTGCGTTTGCAATGGCGGTGCCACCTGCTGCAACTCCATATAATTTATCGGCCACTTCTTTAAAAACAGGTGCCGCTACATCGCCACCATAATGCAATACCGGAAACGCTTTTGTTTTTATAACCACCACGCAGGTATACATTGGTTTCTCATAAGGAAAATAACCCGCAAAAGAAGCCTGGTACACACGGTCGCTATAACTTACTCCTTTTGCTGCCACATGTGCAGTACCGGTTTTTCCGGCTACCGTATACGGCGCATTTATAAATATTTTTTTTCCGGTTCCTTCTGTAACCACCATACGCATACTTTCTTTAGCAGCCTTTATTACCTTCTCGGGTGCTATTTGTTCTTCCAACACCTGTGGTTCAAACTCCTGTGCCAGCAACCCATTACTTTGAATGCGGTTTACCAGATAGGGCTTCATCATTTTACCATTATTGGCAATAGCGTTGTACAGCATTAATGTTTGCAGGGGACTAACCTCAATAGCATATCCAAAGCTGGCAGTAACCATAGCATGCAAACCTTCATTATTTCTTTTTACCCTTGGCAACAATGGAGATTCTTCTCCAATTAAGTCAATACCGGTTTTTTTATCCAGATGAAACTTTTTCAAATAACTGATGTATTTATCCGGAGCATCTTTAAAAGCATTGTATGCAATCCGGCTCATACCCACATTAGAACTATGCGCAAAACATTCTTTAATACTCATTACTGGTTTAGGAGAACGCTCAGCATCGGTAACGGTACGCACCCCCACATAATCGCTACCCGCCGTGCCCACCTGCACTAAATCATCCGCATCTGTTTTTCCTTCACTCAGCACTGCCAGCAATGTTGCCAACTTTATGGTTGAACCCGGCTCAGTAGTACGCAATGCATAGTTATAATCTTCCCAATACTTCCCTTCTTCCAGCTTACCTAAATTGGCCATGGCTTTTATTTTTCCGGTGGCCACTTCCATTACTATGCAGGTGCCATGTTCTGCATCGTTTGCCAGCATTGTTTTTAGTAAAGCATTTTCAGCAATGTCTTGTATGTTTACATCAATGGTGGTTATTATATCCTTACCATTTTCAGGTTCTATCTCCGTACCTTCTACTGGTATAAATGCACCACCGCTTATAAAACGCACCAGGCGTTGCCCCTTCTCTCCTTTCAGTAATTCGTCATAGGTTTTTTCTAAGCCTACATTCTGGTTTACTGTTTTTCCTTCATCATTTATATACTGCCGAGACAAACCAATGGTTCTGTTTGCCAGCAACCCAAAGGGATTAATGCGTTTTGTTTGCAGCTCAAACTTAAACCCGCTCTTATTAGCACCCTGGTTTACCAGCGGAAAAGCCCGCATGGCTTTATATTCTTCAAAAGAAATTGCTTTGCGCAGCAGGTAATAACGGTTCTGCATCCGGTAACCTTTTTGCAATTCTTTTTTATAGGTTGCCGCACTCTTATCACCAAAATAACCAGCCAGTGCTGCACTCAAAGAATCTGCATATTTATTAAACCGGGCGCCTTTTTTCTCAATTAACCCATCAGCTTTAAAATCAATATACACATCCCAATAAGGCACCGATGTGCTGAGCATTTCTCCGTTTTCACTATAAATCGTTCCGCGTTCAGCCAACATGGGCATCAGTTTGGTATGCAGACTATCGCTTTTACTGCGCCAGTAACTGCCTTCGGCCAGCTGAATATAAACTGCCTTACCAACCACCACTGCACCAACAATAGCAATGCCTATAAAACACAGATACACTCTCCACAATATGTCTTTTTTTACTTCCAATGCCCGTTGGTATTTTTAAAAGAAGTGCATTAAATTTTTAAGGAAACTATTTTATTGAAACCAGTATTTTTTCTTCTGTCAGCCCTGAAACTTCTGGCTTGTGCTGCACCCTTCAGCGGCAAAGCAAAACCCAGCATTAATCATTACCGTTCTTATCTGTTACTAATGAGTCTTTCAGTTGTACCGGAACCGTTACCAGTTCTTTCAACCCCAGTGGCTCTACCGCTTTTGCCATTTCACTCTGCTTACTTCTAAACATTACTTCGCTCTTCAGGGATTTGTATTCGTATTGCCGCTCTTTCAATTCTCTACTGGTTTTATTAATATCTTTTATTGTTTTATCAGAATAATGGCCGTTGTAGATATACAATACTGCCAACACACTTAAAAAAAGAAAAAAGGGTACGTTCTTAACTATCCATTGGTACGTAAACAATTTTTTTATCTCCAGCACCGGTTCTTTATGTTGCTTTTCTTCGCTCATGGCTGTTGTTTTTTTACCTGCAGCCGGCACTCCGTTATAAGAGCACCGGCTTTTCAGGTTGTAACCACTTCACTTTACGTGATGTTCAGAAGTGGTTTTCATCAGGACATTAACATTTCACGGTTCTTCGTTAGAGAATGATATATAAATCCGTCCAGGTTTATATGTCTTTCTTACTCCGCCCCCTCCCTGCTAATGCAGAGAGGGTTTGTGGAGTTGTTAGTTGGTAACTACCGCCAAAAAAGTATTTTCAAAAGGCCCATGGCCCGCTTAAAGTTTTGCTTTATTATGCTCTGCCGCTGAAGGGTGCGACGCAACGATGCTGCCACCTGCACCACGGCTTACCTCACATATCTTTTATATCTTTTCTGCCACACGCAATTTTGCACTCCGGCTTCTTGAGTTTCTTTTCAACTCTTCATCGGTTGCTGTTACCGGTTTTTTTGTTACCGGTTTTAGCAATGCCACACGGGTATCTTGCTGAAAAGGATTGTCCTCAACGGCATCCTCCCAAATTCCTTTCTTAAAAAAATTTTTTACCACACGGTCTTCCAGCGAGTGGAAGGTTATAATGGCCGCACGGCCACCGGGCTTTAACAGAGGGGGTATTTGTTCTAATAATTCTTTTAAGGCACCTAACTCATCATTCACTTCTATACGCAGTGCCTGAAAGACCTGGGCAAAGTACTTGTTGGGATTTCCTTTTACTACTGGTTGCAGCGCTGTTTTAAACTGGCTGATGGTTTTTAATGGTAACACCGTTCTTAACTGCACAATGGTCTTGGCCAATGTTTTTGAATTGGTTACTTCTCCATATTGCTCAAACAGGCTATGCAATTGCTGTTCTGTATGGCCCGCCAGCACATCGGCCGCGGTAAGGCTTTGCCGGCGATCCATGCGCATGTCCAGTTCTGCATCAAAGCGTATAGAAAATCCACGCTCTGCTTCATCAAACTGGTGACTGCTTACACCCAGGTCGGCCATTATTCCATCCACCATCGCCACTTTGTGCAACTTTAAAAAACGTTGCAGGTAACGAAAGTTGTGCGGAATAAAAACCACCCGCTCATCGGCCGGCACATTTTGTTTTGCATCTGCATCCTGATCAAAAACATACAATCTTCCTTCAGCCCCCAAATGCTTCAGCAATTCTTTAGAATGACCGCCACCACCAAATGTGCAATCAACATACACGCCGTTGGGTTTAACAGCCAAGCCATCAATTGTTTCTTTCAGCAAAACCGGCACATGGTAACCGCCAGCCATTGATGGATTGGTTTCAGTAGCAGCCATTACAGTTAAGGTGTTTTATTTTCCTTCAATGCCTTTTTGTAAAGAGCACTGTAATCTGCAGCAGTAAATGTCTCAAAGAACTCCTGGTACTTACTTTTATCCCAAATCTCAATTCGCTTTCGCGAACAGGTTAAAACAATATCTTTTTCCAGCTTTGCATAGGATTTTAATAACTGCCCCACCAAAACCCGGTTGGCACTGTCTGGCGATACCGGCTGCACACCCGCATTAAAAAATCGCTTTAACTTGCGGTAGTCCTCTTCATAGTCGGGCAGGTTTTCCACTTCGGCAGATACGGTCTCCCAGTTTTCGGCAGGGTACATGTACAAACATTCATCCAACCCCCTGTGGATAATAAAATTGGTAGCGGCCCCCTGCGGCAGTTGGCTTAAAAGCTTAGCCGGCAGAAGAAAGCGACCTTTGGCGTCCATGGTAGATTCGTATTCGCCAACAAAATGAATCATTTAGGAGGTGTATAAACGATTTTGACATTTATTGACACAAAATAACAATTTTTCCCACCAACTAACCAAATTTGGAAAAGTTTATTTTTTCCACAGCTTGATTATTAAGCCAATGCAGCGCTGGTAAAGGGTTTCAGCGGTTCAAAGCAGCCACATAAACAAACCCCTGTTAATTGCCTGTGGAAAACCGCTCTTTTACTGTGCTTTCAGACCACAAAATTGTGCATTTCCGGTTTTAAGGGGATCCGGCAGAGGTGGCATACCCGGCAGTTGTTGCGTCGCACACTTGTGCCCCATAACCACCCTGTACAAAAAATAAATGAGGCATATAGTAAACAAAATAGCAGTTGCTGTAGCAAGTGTTTTGTAAAGAATTAGCGTAAGAAAAAAGCGTATCCATTCAACAAATCTTGTTGTGTATATTAAAACATACCGGTTATAAATAATGTAGTGTACACCGTTATATTATCGCTTAACTTTGCTGCAACCAAAAAACGACAGTTGGTCGTAAGCCTATGCATCCAAAAAATCTTTCCATAAAAGATTACAGTTACAATTTACCTGCAGAAAAAATTCCTTTTCATCCATTAACAGAAAGAGATGCCTCCCGCTTACTGATTTACAAAAGAGAGGCTATCAGTGAAGGCTACTACAAAAATCTTCCTTCGTTAATTGCACCCGGCAGTTTATTGGTGTTTAATAATACCAAAGTAGTGGAAGCCCGTCTTATTTTTCAAAAAGAAACCGGCGGTGCTATTGAAATTTTTTGCCTGGAACCGGATGAACGTTATAAAGACATTGCCACCGGAATGACACAGCAGGGCTATGTGTTATGGAAGTGCCTGGTTGGTGGCGCCAGCAAATGGAAACCCGGACAGGCATTACAAAAAATAATTAAAACAGGTAATTATACCATTAACCTGGAAGCGAGGTTTGTTGAGAAACTGCCAGATGCATTTATCATTGAACTATCCTGGAATCCGTTTTCATTAACCTTTGCCGAAGTTTTGCATTATGCCGGACTTATTCCTTTGCCGCCGTATATTAAAAGACATCCGGAAACCAACGACATTGACAGATACCAGACTGTTTATGCCGCACATGAAGGTTCTGTAGCGGCACCTACAGCCGGACTGCATTTTACACAAGAAGTATTAAGCCAACTGGAAGAAAGACAATGCAGCAACACCTTTGTTACACTGCATGTGGGGGCGGGCACATTTAAACCGGTAAAGGCCGCCTATATAGAAGAGCATGAAATGCATGCAGAGTTTATAGAAGCAGATATAGAGACGATAGAAATATTGAAAAAATATGCAGGTACTATTTATGCAGTTGGCACCACTTCTTTAAGAACCTTAGAGAGTTTATACTGGATGGGTGTAAAAACCCTGAAACTGCCTTCAATAAAAAAAGAACAACTTACAATTTCTCAATGGGAAGTATATGATGCTTTAGCTGCAACAGATATTAGTGTACCCGATGCTTTAGAAAGTCTGATAAAATGGATGCAGCGCAATAACCTCACCCGTATTTTCAGCAAAACACAAATATTAATTGCACCCGGGTATACAATGAAGATGATAAAAGGATTAATTACTAATTTTCACCAACCGGAATCTACTTTATTGTTACTGGTGGCGGCCTTTATTGGCAACGATTGGAAAAAAGTGTACAATTATGCTTTAGAAAATGATTTCCGGTTTTTGAGTTATGGTGATGGCTGCCTTTTAGAACCCTGAATACAACAATAACCGGAATGCATTAATAAATATGGCTTTACCCTTTTTTTATACAACAACGCTTAGCCCCGTTAACAGCTTTCTTACCTTAAATGAAGAAAGCTCTAAACACATTGTGCAGGTGCTGCGCATGAATGCCGGTGAAGCACTGCAACTGACCGATGGAAAAGGAAATATTTCTCAGGCAATTGTAGAAAACCCACATAAAAAAAGCTGCGTGGTAAAAATTACAGCCAACCATTACCAGCAGCAGCCGCTTCAAAACACTATTGCCATTTCACTCACAAAAAATACCAGCCGTTTTGAATGGTTTTTAGAAAAAGCAACTGAACTGGGCATTACACATATTATACCGCTGTTGTGCGAAAGAACAGAACGTTCTCACCTGCGGGTAGAACGCATGCAAACCATTTTAATAAGCGCTTTACTGCAAAGCCAGCAAAGCTGGTTGCCGGTATTACAAGAACCGTTGCCGTATAAAACCTATATGCAAGAAAGAGCTGCTGCCAATAGTTTTATTGCTCATTGTGTGGATAGTGACAAAAAAGAATTGCAGGATTATTTAACAATTACCAACAAGCCTGCGGCTGTTTGTATTGGGCCTGAAGGAGATTTTACACCCGGCGAAATTGAACTGGCATTATCAAATGGCTGGTTACCGGTTTCTTTAGGCACCACCCGTTTAAGAACAGAAACAGCAGGAATGACCGCCGCAGTATTACTCACCCATCGCTGACAAAAGCACAGCTGTTGCAGTGTGCCCCCAAAGCCATGCCAAACCCTGTTGGCGGGGTTTTTAACGAGCAACGGCTGGTGAATATGTTTCAATTGCTGGTTACAAAAAACTATTTAGCCATATCATTATACTCGGTAGGTGTGGTATCTTTTAATATAGGCTCTCTCAACTCAACTGGTTTGCGACTGGCAGTTCTTTTACGCATAATCATATTAAGCACCTCTACAGCAAAAGAAAAAGCCATACCAAAATAAATATAGTTTTTCAGGTGCAGCTGGTGCGCCGCCTCGCTATCCCAACCTTCTATTACCAGGCTTAAACCAATCATTACCAAAAAAGAAAGCGCCAGCATTTTTAATGTGGGGTGCTTATGTATAAAGCCTGCAATTTTAGGACTGAATAAAAACATAACAAACATGGCTACCACAACGGCAGCAATCATAATTTCTACATGCTTGGCAGTTCCACCAGCGGTAATAATACTATCAAAAGAAAACACGGCATCTATTAACATTATTTGTGCCACGGCCTGTCCAAAAGAAAGTCCTTTTTGGTTAACAGTTGCTGTATTAGGATCCTCTCCCTCCAGCTTTGCATGAATTTCTTTTACCGATTTATAAATAAGAAACAAACCACCCAGCAACATTACCAGGCTGGCCAGATCAAAACCCTTACCACTTATTGAAAACAGGTTTTTCCCTTTTTGAGATAATAGCCACCCCAGAGCCATTAATAATAAACTGCGGGATATAATGCCGGTAATCATCCAAACGCGGCGGGCATTACCCTGTTTTTTTTCGGGCAGCCGGTTCATTATAATACTAACAAATATTACATTATCTATACCTAAAACCACTTCTAACACAACCAAAACAACAAAACTTATAATAGCTTCACTGGTAAAAAGATGCTCCATAATACAATTATTGATGCGCAAAAATAGGGGCTTTCTTTAATATACACCGGCCTTTTGCCGGGCTTCTGAATGGTGTTACTTTTGTTAAAACAAATAAGAAAGTGTATAGGACTTTTACGAAACCTACTTTTCTGGCACAATTTTTAACCCCCGTTAAGAGTTATAAGCACACATAAAACACTACCACTTTGATTTAACCTCTACTTGTTTTCAAACCCGTGATCCTGATTTTTTTTGAGGCTGTTGTTTTTCGTTCTATGTAAACTAAACTCGTAAACCAATGAGAAAACTTTTTCTATTGCTGGCTATTGCTGCCGGTACTGTTGCCCACGCACAAGAAACCCCATTAACTACCATGAACGGCGCACTGCGCTTAGGCGCCGGTTATGTGCACGATTTTCCGGGCCTAAACGGACTGGGAGTGTATACTGAATATACCCTGCCCATGAGCAACTGGCTGCAAGGTGGCATTGGCGTAAAACGTATAATGGCCAGCGGTTACCCCAGAACCAATACTATAAAAGAGCACACCACCGCCACCACGTTAGACTTTAATTTATTGTTTGTGCCCTATAACGATGCGGTGCAGGCCATTAAAATTGGCGGGGGTTACACATTTGCTTTTTACAACACCCGCCGCGCCTACCCAGTTTATAATACCAATGCCAACCTGCCGCAATCAAAAGAGCCCACCTGGGTTACACAAGATGGCAAAGGCCGTGTATCTGGTTTCTCATTTCTGGCAGAGTATGAATATTATTTAGAAAACAATTTGTCTTTTGGTGCAAGATTTACTGTTGCCAAAGCTGCAGACCCTATCTGGATGGCGGGCCCCTTTGTGGCATTTCGCTTTTAGTACCACTAATTGTCTTAATAATACAGCCGGTTATTTTGTAACCGGCTGTTGTTTTTCATAGCAGCAGATGTTGCGTCGCACCCTTCAACTGTATTGCAAAAATCAACAGTAATTGGGTATACTAAAATTATTGCAGTTACCTGTATGTATGTATAAGTACAGGCAGCCGCTGCCATCTCGTCATTTTTTCCGAAATTGTACAATATTTGAAGTTGCAACACCTTCCCGTATTATCTCACGCTATTATTAAAAACTATTATGAAATGAGCCATAAAATTTTCGAGGTATTATACCAACCGCCGATGAAAATTTTATGGCGAATTCTATGTGAACCCAAAAACAATAAAAATTAACACATGAAAATATTACTGCATTATTTAAAACCGTATAAATGGTTAATAGGGTTGGCCTTGTTATTAGCCACCATTAACCAGGTTTTTTCTATGATGGACCCTTATTTTTTTGGACAGCTAATTGACAATTACGCCACTCACCCTTATGAAAAAGGGCATTATGAAATTCAGAAAGTAATTGAAAACGGAAAAACCGTACAACAAAAGATATTTATTAAAGAAGGAAGTCGTACCCAGTCTGAATTTGTTTGGGGGGTATTGGGCTTTTTGGGTTTACTTATCAGTGTTGCTATGGTTTCCCGCATTGCCAAAGCCTTTCAGGATTATTTCAGCAATGTGGTGGTGCAAAAATTTGGCGCCAAAATTTTTACTGATGGCTTACAACACTCCATGAAGTTACCCTACCAGGAATTTGAAGACCAGCGTAGCGGTGAAACACTTTCTGTTCTATCTAAAGTAAGAACCGATACAGAACGGTTTATTGTTTCGTTTATAAATGTGGTATTTGGTATTTTGGTAGGGGTGGTATTTGTTTCTGTGTACTCGTTTAAACTGCATTGGTCTATTATGCCCATATTTTTTGGCGGCATATTTTTACTGGCCTTTCTTACCAGCCTGCTCAGTAAAAAAATAAAAGTCATTCAAAAAAACATAGTAAAAGAAACCACCGCACTGGCGGGCAGCACCACAGAGTCTTTACGCAATATTGAACTGGTAAAAAGCCTTGGGTTAACAGAGCAGGAAATAAAACGCCTCAATAACAATACCTATAAAATTCTGGGGCTTGAGCTGCGTAAGGTAAAAAGTATACGCACCCTTAGCTTTATACAGGGTACTTTTGTAAACCTGCTGCGCCAGGTTATTATGTTTACTTTATTATGGCTGGTGTTTAAAGGGGTATTAACAGCCGGTGAGGTAATGACGCTTACATTCTACTCCTTCTTCATCTTTGGTCCGTTGCAGGAAATTGGCAACATCATACTTTCTTACCGCGAAGCAGAAGCCTCGCTTAATAATTTTCATAACCTGATGCAGAAAGCGCCTGAGCAGCACCCGGAAAAGCCCATACATCTTGGGGCAATTGAAGACCTGTCTTTTAAGAACATTGCTTTTAAACATAAAACCGCCCAGCAAAACGCCATTGAAGATATCAGTTTTGATGTAAGCACCGGGCAAACCATTGCATTTGTAGGCCCATCGGGTTCTGGCAAATCCACTTTAATGAAACTGCTGGTGGGGTTATACCGTCCGCAACAGGGCACCATTTTATACAACGGTATGGATGAAAACGAAATTAGTTTTGAAGACCTGCGCAACCAAATTGGTTTTGTTACACAAGACACGCAATTGTTTGCAGGCACTATAAAAGAAAACTTATTGTTTGTAAACCCCGCTGCCACTGATGCTGAAATGAACGACGTGCTAACCAAAGCTTCTTGTAATAATTTACTGGCCCGTGCAGAAAAAGGAGTGGATACCATGATTGGCGAAGGCGGACTTAAATTAAGTGGTGGAGAGAAACAACGTTTGTCTATTGCCCGTGCTTTATTGCGCAAACCCAAGCTACTCATTTTTGATGAAGCCACTTCTGCGCTTGATTCATTAACAGAAGAAGAAATTACCACTACTATTAAAGATGTATCCAGTCAGCAAAACCAGATTACTATTTTAATTGCTCACCGCCTCAGTACCATTATGCATGCCGACCGTATATATGTTTTAGAAAAAGGCAAGGTGGTAGAAACCGGAACGCATGAGGCATTGCTGGATGAAAAAGGATTGTATTATGCAATGTGGCGCCAGCAGATTGGAGAAAGAAAAAGCTTGCAGGTAGCATAAAGGCTTACTCTTTTTCTTTTTTAGTTAGTCCGCTTTTAAAATAATCCATAATGGGGTTGGTGTCTTCCAACTCCATATCACTTAACTCTATTTCTAAGGCACGGGTGCTTATTTGTATTTCAGAGAGGGATATAAATAAAGATACCAGCATACACACCAGACTGGCGGCAAAACTAATGCCGGCCGCCATGGTCAATTGTTCGTAAATAAAAAACATACTCAGCACGCAAAGAAAAAGGCTGAAGATGCCAAACCATTGCATGGAGCGAATAAGGCGCAGCCGTAAACGCAGGTTTTTTATTTGTTGCAGCAGTACTGTTTTATCAGCCTGTAATTTGTACTTCTCGTGAAGATTACGGATAAGATTTGCCAATGCCAGAAAGCGGTTGGTAAAGGCCAGCATTAATAAACTAATGGCCGGAAATAATAAGGCAGGTGTATTAATTGTAATCTCCATGAAAATATGCTTTGTTGCAAATTAACTATAATTCTATAAACTGTTGCGTAGCGCTTTGCCGCTGAAGGGTGCGACGCAAGTATGCTTAATTGTATGCTGCCGCTGGTTACATAATAATAAAAAAACGCCCCGCCAGTGGCAGGGAGTTTTTTATTAGAAAGGGTTAGTAGTGTTATAATAACGGTAAACCCTTGTTTTTATTTTATTGTTTATTGTATGCTGCGTTGTTGAAATTAAATGGCACCAGTAATTTAATACTGAAGTTGAGCCCCATATTAAATACACCGGTTCTTTGTGTTACTTCATTTACTGCGCTGTATTTTAAACGGCTTAAGTGGTTTTGATACGCCACATCTGTAATATTATTGGCAGCAAAGTAAATACTGCAAACTGCCTTTTGTTTTGATTGGAGCGTAAAGCCCAAAGCAGCATTCAATAAAGAATAAGCAGGTGTGGCTGTTTCTGTATTAAAGCCGGTAAAAGGATTGTTTTGTGCAAAAGTATTATCCGCTTCCAGTTGCAGGTAGGCATTGGTTATGGTTTTGTTTTTTGCAAAAACCAATGCTTTAACTCTGTTTATTAAACGTGGCGCTGGTATAAAGGGCAGGTTATTACTACCATCTTCCGCTCCGTTTAAAGTGCCACGTACATACGAGAAACTATTTTCAATATGCAGCCAGTCCAGCGGGTGCGGATGTATATCAAGGTTTAATTCTACGCCATATAACTTTGCATTGCGTTGCCGAAACTGAAAAGCAAAAAAATCTTCGCCGCCATCGGTTACAATAGAATCTCCACCAGTTGCTGCAGCTAGTTTACTGTAATAAATGAAGTTATTAACTGCGTTAAAAAAAAGATTGGCATTAAAAGAAATATGTTCGCTGGCTATTTCCATACCCGCATCTGCCTGCCAGCTGGTTTCAGATT